>JADEZP010000010.1 GCA_015206805.1 Quinella sp. 1Q7
AAAATTTTTTTGAAGACCGACGCCGACACAAACGGCAAATCCAGCGGAAAGTAGATTATGCTGTCCGCGTCCTTGATGATTCGATTCGCCATTTCGTAGCCCGAAGTCGTCACGACCGACACGAGGATTGGCGATTTTGGAAATTCGCGGCGGAATTCTTTAATCAGCGGGCTTGTCGCGACGATTTCGCCGACTGACGCCGCGTGTACCCATATGCAATTTTTTTTCGCCACGGGGTCGAGTGCGCCCTTCGGGAAGAAGCCGAAGCTTTGACGGATTCGCTCCACGAAGCCGCGCTCGCGTATCGAACGAATCATGAACACCGGGATAATCAGTATCACGACGAGTATCGCCGCCAAGTTGTAAAGTAATTGCAATGAACGCGCTCCTTAACTAAAAATTTTGTCGATTATAACACAGCGCACAAAAAAAATCTGCCGCCCGCAAGCGACAGACAAAAATTTTCTTAACGATTCAGTGATAGTGCACGTCGGCGGGCGTCACGCGCTCCTTGAAGACTTTGTACGTCCACGCCTGATAGCAAAGGACAATCGGCACGAAAATCGCCGCAGCTATCGTCATGAGCGTCAAGGTGTGCGGCGTCGACGCGGCGTTGTAAATGTTCAAGCTCCAATCGGGCATGATACTCGACACCATCAGGCGCGGAAACAACGCGTTGAAAAAGCCGATCGTCAGGAACGCAATGCCCAATGTCGACGAAAGAAACGCCTTGCAACCGCAACCGGCATATGCGCCCGCGCAACTCGCAATCAGCGCGGCGACCGTGAAGCCCAAGAAAAATACCGTGCTTAACTTTGCAAGGATGTCCGTCTCTGCGAAAGCGAAGCCCGCGAATAGCGCGAACGCAATCAACGCCGACACGCCCAAGCAAACGCTTTTTTTGCGGATGTCTTCAAGCAAACTCTTGTCCGCGATTTTTATCAGCAAGAAATTCGCGCCGTGGAATGCGAACAACAACACGAAGAATATTCCGCCGAACAGCGCGCACGGATTGAGCAGGTCGAAGAAATGTCCCGTGAAATGCATCTGATAATCTATCGGCAAGCCGCGCAGGAGATTGACGACTGCCACGCCCCACAGCAACGCCGGCACGAAACTCCCGAACATAATGCCGAAGTCCCAAAAGTTTACCCAGTCCGACGCTTGAAATTTCCCGCGCAGTTCAAACGCCACGCCGCGCATAATCAACGCGAGCAACATAAGGAACAACGCGAGGTAAAACGTGCTGAACATCGTCGCGTAGACGTGCGGGAAGGCAGCGAACGTCGCGCCGCCCGCCGTTATCATCCAAACTTCGTTGCCATCCCACACAGGACCGATTGCGCGGACGAATTGCGCGCGTTCGTTTTTCGGGCGACCCGCCATCATCATGCCGACGCCGTAATCGAAGCCCTCAAGGATAAAAAAGCCCGTGAACAGCACCGTTATCAAGATAAACCAAACGATATTTAAATCCACAATCCTCACCCCTCAGTGCGACAAGATGGAATACATGACGGTCACTGCAATGGTGGCGACGCCGATAATCGTTGCGACGGACAAATTGCGGACGTGCTTGCCCATGCCGTCAATTTTTGCGTCCAGATTAGCTTGCATGGTTTTCATGTCTTGCCGAAGTTCCATAATCTCAGCCGCCCGCTGATTGTCACGGTCGCGCATCTCTTGCATAAACGATTTGAAAACAGCTTCAAGGGTGTCAACGCGTTTTTCGACTTCGACAATCCGTTTTTCTTGCTTAGACATGACAATCACTCCTCTTCGGTGATTTTCGTCCGCCGAATGAACATGACCGCCGCGAAGACCGCAAGCACCGCAAGGAACAAATAAATCGCCGTGAAACCGACCAAAGTTATAAAGACCTCGCCCGCCGACAAGTTCGGGCTGACTGCGACCGCTGTCTTTTGCAAGCCGACGACGATCCACGGCTGTCGACCCGCCTCCGCAATGTACCAGCCCGCCGAATTCGCGACGAACGGTATCGGCAACAACAGCGGCATCATTTTCAAGCAACACAGGTGCTCGTAAATTTTGTCGCGGCAGAAAAAGACCAAGACGCCCGTCACGAAGACGATAAACAAAAGCGCGCCGCCCGCGCCGACCATCGCGCGAAAGCTCCAGAACATGCCGCGCACGTCATTGGGAATGTAGTAGCCGCTGCCGTATTTTTCTTGCGCCTCGCGTTGCAAGTCGTTAATGCCCTTGACTTCGCCGCTGAACGAGTTGTGCACCATGAACGTAAACATTTTCGGGATAAGAATTTCGGAATCGTTGCGGCGCGCCTCCTGATTGATATCGGCGACGACGGCGAACGGCGCGGGATCTTCCGTCTCCCACAGAGCCTCGAACGACGCCAATTTCATCGGGTTAGCCTCGGCAAGATATTGCGCGTGCATGTGCCCCGAACCCATGACGCCCAACGTGCCGAGCATCGTGTAAAGCACTGCGCGGCGGAGCGTCCGAACAAACATTTCGCGCGACACGTCGTCGGTTGCGATTTTCCACGCGCTCACGACGATAACCAGAAAGCCGCCCGTGGTTATGCCGGCAAAGAACGTGTGCGAAAATTCGCCGAAGACGTAAGGATTTGTAACGAGTTCCAAAAAATCCGTCATGACGGCGCGCCCGTCCTCAATCGCGTAGCCGACGGGGTGTTGCATGAACGAGTTGGCGACCAGAATCCAGAACGCCGACAGGTTGCTGCCGAAAGCGACAATCCAAATGCACAGGCAGTGAAATTTTTCGCTGAGCTTGTCCCAACCGAAAATCCACAAACCGATAAACGTCGATTCAATGAAAAATGCCGTCAAAGCCTCCAGCGCGAGCGGCGCGCCGAAGATGTCGCCCATGAAGCGTGCGTATTCCGACCAGTTCATGCCGAAGTGAAATTCCTGCACGATGCCCGTCACGACGCCCATTGCGAAATTTATCAGGAAGATCGTCCCGAAGAACTTAACCAGCTTTTTGAGCTTGATGCGCTCCTCGTAACTGCCGCTGTTGACGTACCACATTTCAAGCAGCGCGACGAAGATTGACAGCCCCAACGTCACGGGCACGAACAAAAAATGATAGATCGTTGTTATTGCGAACTGCAGTCGCGATAAAATCAGTGCGTCCATAAAGTCACTTCCCCTCGCAAAAAAAATCGTTGCGCATTACGTCTTACGCATTAAAAGAGCGTCGCCTATTCGCCGACAGCCCGAAGGCCGCCGACTCAACGAATCAGTCATCAAACAAGTTTTTGCCGTGACTTGTGGAGGCGTGTTGAAGTTTTGCGAAATTGTGCATTGTTGAGCTGAGCTTTGTCGTTTGGGTGAATCGGCGTTTTATCGGGATGAAGTTTAAAGTCGAATCTAACGGGCGCGTTCGTCCGACTGCTCATGAAATGCTCTCTTTGACCCGAAAGCGCAGGTACTTTCTTTAGCCTGAAAGCGGGCGTGCAGCCTCTCAGTTCATCTGCACCTGAACCGACTTCGCTCAATCAATGCGCAAGACGTAATGCGCAACGTTCAGATTCACTTGCTGACGAATTCTTCGAGAATTTCAAGCGCGCCGGCGTGTGCGTCGAAGGGCAACTTGTAATCGACCTTCGTTTCAATCAGCGCGGCGTCAATGTCGTTGGAAACTTTGTCGGCCGTCGTCTGCAACTTCTTGATGAGTTTGCGCACGCGGTTGCGGTCAAAGTCAATCGTCGTGACGCGTTCAATGTCGTAGCGGTACGTGGTCTGGTTGCCTTCCTTGTTGAAGACGTAACCGACGCCCGCATTTTTCTGCAACAGGCCGGAACTTTGGAATTGACGCAAGCCGCGCAAAGTTTCGCAGGCGGCGTGACGTTTCTTGTTGACATCGACGGCACTGTCCAAATCGAACTTCAGAGACTTCTTCGCCGCGTGAATTGCCCGCGCAAGTTTTTCGCGCTCGTCAATCAGCCGCAGATAGAATTCAATGACTTTGTCGGGCGGAAACTTGTTGTCGACGACGATGTTGATATTTTCGTCGGGCTGACCTTCGGCGGCCTTGGAACGGAAATGCTTTTCGGTGACGCTGGTCAAATTCTTTTCGTCATCAAGGTAGCCGCTCACGAAGTCGAAAAGTTTTTCGATTTTGTTTTGCGCTTGGAACGCTTCTTTGAGATTCACGGCACTCACTCCCACAAAAAATATTTTCAAGCGCATTAAACCATAAATCGCCGCCGTTGACAACGTAATTTGCAACAAAAAAACGGGAGTCGCCAAACTCCCGCAGAAAAAATTTTCGGCGCGTCACTCGAACGAGCCGACGACATAGCCGCCGTCGACGAAGAAATTTTGTCCCGTGATTAATGCGGCGCGTTCGCTCAACAGAAACAGAATCATGCCCGCCACGTCGAACGGTGTGCTCAAGCCCAAAAGGTGCCGCGAAAGAAGTTTGTCGCTCTCCGCGAAAAGTTCGTTCTGCAACATTTCGGTCTTGACGATTGCCGGCGCGACGGAATTGATTCGATGTTTGCCGCGCACAAGTTCCGACGCGAACGACTTGACCGCCGTTTGAATTGCCGCTTTTGCCGCCGAATACGCGAACAAACTTTTGCCCGCGAAGTCGCCCGCGATTGAACTCATCACCACGAACGACGAACCTTCAAGCGCGAATCTTTTGCGCGTCGACGCCTGAACGAAGTTGACCGCGCCCCAAAAGCTTGTATCGAAGATTTTGTGCGCAAGTTGCACGTCGAAGGCGTTTAAAGGCGTCAAACCCCAAATGCCCGCCGTGTAAACTCCGCCGTTGATTTTGCCGACCGCGCTTGTGAAGTTTTCGAGTACCGCCGACCACTCGTCCGCCGTCGCTGTCGTGACGTCGAGTTGTTCGGTGAAAATCCGCGGCGGATGTTTAATCAAGCTGACGGGCGAAGCTTGTCGCAGGGCGTCGAGTCGCTCCAAATTCCTGCCGATAGCCAGGACGTTCGCGCCGCTGCGTGACAGTTCAAGGGCAACCTGCCGCCCGATACCGCTTGAAGCACCGACGACGACGAAGTTTTTCCTGCCGAAATCAAAGGTCACCATGATTATCTCCCGTCAAACGAATCTGCAGACGTGGTCAACCGCGACGTCCGAAAAGCCGTAAGCCTCCGCCTTCGTGAGCCGACCGTTGAGCACGTCAGAAATTTTTTCCAGCAACAAATTGCCCGCGCCGTCAATCGTCAACGTGCCGTCCAAAATTCCGCTCAAGTTCACGTCGAGATTGTCTTCCATGCGCGAAAAAGTTTGGGCGTTGGCGGTGACTTTGAGCACGGGAACAATCGCGTTGCCCGTCGGCGTGCCGCGTCCCGTCGTGAAGACAATCGCGTTGCAACCCGCCGCAACCATCGACGTGACCGAAGAAATGTCGTAACCCGCCGTGTCCATGACAATCGCGCCGCGTTTCGTGGGACGTTGTGCTTGCTCCAAAACTTCGACAATAGGACGCGTGCCGCCCTTGCGAATACAGCCGAGACTTTTTTCGTCAATGGTCGACAGTCCGCCGAATTTGTTTCCGGGCGTCGGTTGACCTGCGCGACAATCTTGCCCCGCCGCTTTAAGGTGAGCTTCGTAGTCCGCGCAGATTTGGATTATGCGGTTGTGAAGTTCGGGAGTCGCCGCGCGCCGCGCAAGGACGTGTTCGCCGCCGATCCACTCAATCGATTCGCTCATCAGCGTGGACGCGCCCAAGTCGACAAGTTTGTCGCTCAGCTCGCCGACCGCAGGATTTGACGCGATGCCGCTTGTCGCGTCGGAGCCGCCGCACTCGATGCCAAGCAACAGTTCCGATATGTCGCAAAGTTCTTTTTGTTGAAGAGCCGCCTCCGCCGCCAAGTCGCGCGCCGCACGCACAGCGCGTTCAATCGTCTTGAGGGTGCCGCCTTCCTCTTGAATGCCGAACGACACGACGGGCTTGCCGGTCATTGCTTGAATCTTGCCGCGCAGTTTTGCATGGGGAACGGTCTCGCAACCCAAGCCGATTATGACGACGCCGTAGACGTTGGGATTGCACGCGAAGCCCGTCAAGATTTTTTGCGACAGCTCGGTATTGGCGGCGACGTCCGAACAGCCCGTGTTGAAAATGATGTTGACTGCGCCGCGCACTTGACTTGCGACGATTCGCGCGGTCTCGCTGCCGCAAGCGCACGTCGGCAAAATCAGCACGTGGTTGCGAATGCCTGCGCGGCCATCACTGCGTTTATATCCGTAAAAGTTCATGTTATCGCCTCAAATCATTTCGCATTGATAATCGCGCGGGACGCTGAAAATATTTTCGTGCGAAACCCAACCGCCCGCCGCAATGTCCGTTGCCGCCTCGCCGATGACTTCGCCGTACTTGAAAACCTTGTCGCCCTTGCCAATCGGACGGAGCGCAACCTTGTGCCAAATCGGGATGTCTTCGACGCAAACGATTTCGCCGCCGCCGAGGATTTTAATCGTGTCGCCTTTGACGGCGGCAGTTGTGCACGTCGCGACGTTGTCCTTGCCGTCAAGCAAAATCGCGTTGGTCATTGCGCGTCGCCTCCCGCCAGCTTGAACAAGTCGCCGACAGTCTGCGCGGCTTTGATTTGTTCGGGCGAAACTTTTTGGCTCTGCGTCGTGTTGCAAAACGAAAAGAACGACACCATGCTTAACGAGTCCCAATCGTCCACGTCCGCGAGTTTCGTCGACAAGTCGAGCGCGGCTTCCGTGTCCATCAGTTCAGTGAGTTTCGCGATAAATTTTTCTGCCGTCATGATTTTCCTCCTAAATTTCAATAGCCGGGTTGCCGAAGACGGTTGCGCCTGCGCGGACTTTTTTTAGCACGACGGAGCCTGCGCCGACAGTTGCGCCGTCGCCGACCTTTGCCTTGGGCAGGACGAGCGCACCGCTGCCAATCAAAACTTCCGCGCCGACTTGAGCTTTGCCGGCGATGTTGGCTTGCGGCATGACGCATGAATATTTGCCGACGTGCGCGTCGTGACCGATAATCGCCATTGCGTTGACGGCAACGAAGTCGTCGAGCCGGGCTTTGTCGCCTATGCAAACGTGCGGAGCGATTATCACGCCGCGACCGAGTTTAACCGTGGGCATGACGTAAGCAAGCGTGCTTATGACGTTCACGAATTCGCCGCCGCGCGCCAAAATTTTTTCGGACAAAACCTTTCGAGCTTTGGGCGTGCCGACCGCGCAGGCAAACACGTCGTCCGCGCAGATTTTGTAACCGTCAACGTCGCCGAGGACGGGCGCGGGCAACAATTCGTATTCAGTCGCCGTAAGCTTAACGTCGCCGTCGAGAAAGCCTTTAACCTGCCAATCGACACCGAAGCCTGCGGATTTTTGCGCGTGCCAAAAAATTTCGCGGGCAAAGCCGCCGCAACCGATTATTATCAAATTTTTCATGAATCCGGCTCCTTAAAAATTATGAAGTTAGCAATGCGCAGCGTTGCGTTTCGACGCGGTGACCAACTCAGAATCATGAACGGCACGGCGCGACTACAGGATGCAACGTCACGTTGCTTTTCATGGTCTCAACTCCTAAAGCGATTGTATCACAAAAAAAATCGTTGGCAACGAAAATCTTGTTGACTTCGAGCCGCTCCAAGCTGATACAATCTGCGCGGAGGTGTTTCAAATGAAGACACGGAAATTGCGCGACTTGACGGTCTCGGCAGTCGGCATGGGTTGCATGGGTTTCAGTCACGGCTACGGCGCGTGCCCGCCCGAAAGCGAATCGATTCGGCTCATGCGTTCGGCTTACGAGGATTACGGTTGCACGTTTTTCGACACGGCGGAAGTCTACGCGGCTTACGAAAACGAAATTCTCGTCGGCAAAGCTCTCAAGCCCATTCGCGACAAAATCGTTCTCGCGACGAAATTTATGCCCGAAATTTTTTTGCCGGGTCAGGAAATTCCCGAAGGCAAAACGTCGCGGCGCGGACTTCGCAACGCCGTCGAAAATTCGCTCAAGCGACTGCAGACTGACCATATCGATTTGTATTACGAACATCGCGTGCCGCCGAATCGTGACGTGGCGGAAGTCGCGACTTGGATGGGCGAACTCATTGCCGAGGGAAAAATTTTGGCGTGGGGCGTTTCCGAGGCGACACCCGAACAAATTCGCCGCGCCCATTCCGTCACGCCGCTGACCGCCGTGCAAAGCGAATATTCAATCATGGAGCGTTACGTTGAGTCTGAAGTCCTGCCGCTGTGCAAAGAACTCAATATCGGATTCGTCGCGTATTCGCCGATGGCGGGCGGATTTTTAAGCGGCAAATACACTTCGCAGACGAAATTCACGGGCGACGACGTGCGCCGCGTTATCACGCGCTACAATCCAGAAAATATGGACGCCAATCAAAAATTGCTCGACCTGCTGAAAAAATTCGCCGCCGACAGAAATTGCACGCCCGCACAAATTTCGCTAGCGTGGATGATGTGCAAAAATGATTTCGTCGTGCCGATACCGGGTATGCGTCGCGATGAGCGGCTCCGCGAAAATTTCGGCGCGGCGGACATTGAATTGAGCGGCGACGAACTCGCGGAACTTGAGCTTGCGCTGTCGAAAATTGCCATTCACGGCGACAGGAAAGATTCGGACATTCAAAAGCTCGGCACGATTAAGACCGTCGCCACGCACTGAACGGAGGCGCACCTTGGACAACGTCAGACTTGCGGCGACGAAAATTTTATACGACGTATCGGCGAACGGCGCGTGGGCGAACGTGTCATTGGCGCAAACTTTGCGGCGCGAAAAATTCGGCGACCTCGACAGAAAATTTTGCACGGAGCTGGTTTACGGCGCGGTAAAGGCGGGCGCGTCGCTCGACTGGAAAATTTCGCGCTACTTGAGCCGCCCGCTCGAACGTGTCGACGAAAAAATTTTGGCGGTATTGCGCGTCGGCATGTACCAAATTTTTTTCCTCGACCGCGTGCCGAATTCGGCGGCAGTCAACGAATCGGTGGAGCTGTCGAAAAAATTTTGCGGGCTCGGCGCGTCGAAGTTCATCAACGGCGTAATGCGTGCGGCAGTTCGCGACCCCGACAAATCAAAATTTCCGACGGGCGACGACCTTCAATCGCTGGCGTTGCGGACGTTCCATCCTGCGTGGCTGGTTGAGTTGTTCGCGGCAGAATTCGGGCTCGACGCGACGAAACGACTGCTCGACTTCGACAACACAAATCCGCCGCTTTGCCTGCGCGTGAACACATTGCGCACGACCCGCGAAAAAATTTTACTCGCGCTGAAAAAAATCGGCGTATCGGCGGAGGCGTCGACACTCGCGCCCGAAGGCATCATCTGCCGCGAACACGGCGCACTTGATAAATTTCAACCGTTGCGCGACGGACTTTGCCAAGTGCAAGACGAAAGTTCCATGACGGCGGCGCGACTGCTCGACCCGAAGCCCGGCGAATTCGTGATTGACGCCTGCGCGGCACCGGGCGGCAAATCGACGCACATCGCGGAGCTGATGGAAAATCGCGGACGAATCGTCGCGGCGGACATCTACCCGACGAAGCTCGAACACATCGCGCAAAATTCGGAACGTCTCGGCATAAAAATAATTGAGCCGTTACTTTCGGACGCGCGCGAACTCGGCGACAAATTCCCCGCGCAAGCTGACAGGGTGCTTGTCGACGCGCCGTGTTCGGGATTGGGCGTATTGCGTCGGAAGGCAGATTTACGTTGGCGCAAATCGCTCGACGAGGTGCAGGCTTTGCCGACGTTGCAGTTGGAAATTTTGGCGGGTGCGGCAAAATCGCTCAAGGTCGGCGGCACATTGGTTTACGGCACCTGCACGATATTGCGGCGCGAAAATGCTGCGGTCGTCGAAAATTTTTTGGCGGCTCACAAAAATTTTGACCTCGTCGAAACGAAAACATTCTTGCCGCACGAGACGGGCACCGACGGATTTTTTGCGGCGAAACTGATTCGCACGGCATGAAATTTGAACCGCGACGCCCGCCGCGTAATTTGGACCGCGCATGGACGCGCGGTCCCATCGCCGCGCTGAAACAGGATGTTTCAATGCGGCGAACGTGCGGCTTCGGGTCGGCTCAACGTTGCGGCAATTACTACCAACGCTCCGCGCGTAGCGGGGTCTTTTCTCTTTGCTACTTTCTCTTTGGACAAGCAAAGAGAAAGTAGATCCTAAAACTTAAATTCAGTTGAACACTTGGAACGGCGCGACGTCCTGTTGCCGCAACGAAAACCGCCGCCGCCGGCTTTTGAACACGCAAAAAAAATCTTACAAACTCAAATTCAGCTGAACGATTTGATATGGCGCGACGTCCTGTTGCCGCAACGAAAACCACCGCCGCCGGCTTTTGAACACGCAAAGAAAATCTTACAAACTCAAATTCAGCTGAACACTTGGAACGGCGCGACGTCCTGTTGCCGCAACGAAAACCGCCGCCGCCGGCTTTTGAACACGCAAAGAAAATCCTACAAACTCAAATTCAGCTGAACGATTTGATACGGCGCGCCGCAGTCAACTCAATGAAGGAAATTAACTTCGCGCGTCGAAACTTAGCAAAAAATTTTTCGGAAAGGAACGAACGACATGGGGGCTAACGATGCGGCAATCAAGGAGGCGTTAAAAAAACTTCGCCTTAACCGTGAGAGGCAACGGGCTCAAGAGGACGCGGCGATTAAAAAAGCCCTCGTCACGATAAAAGTTATCGGCGTGGGCGGCGGCGGCAACAGCGTCCTAAAGCGCATTGCCGACAGCGATTTTCTTGCGATTGATCTTGTCGCGGTCAATACCGACACGCACGCGTTGAGCTTTTCCAACACGCAAAAAATTCGTGCGGTGCAAATCGGTGCGCAAATCACCAAAGGTCGCGGCACGGGCGGCAACGTCGCACTCGGCGAACAGGCGGCTAAAAACGACTCCGAACGGCTCAAGGAGATGATGACCGGTGCGGATATGATTTTCATTACGGCGGGCATGGGCGGCGGCACAGGCACCGGCGCGGCTCCGATTGTCGCGCGACTTGCCAAGGAAATGGGCATGTTGACTGTCGGCGTCGTCACCGTTCCGTTCAGCTTCGAAGGTCGCCGCAAGCAACGTATCGCCAACGAAGGTATCGTCAAAATGCAGTCGTACATGGACGCGTTGATTGTCGTCAAAAACGATAACCTCATGAAGTTGCCCGAAAATCAAAACCTGTCAATGGTCGACGCCTTCCGCGCCGCCGATTCCGTCCTGCGGCAGGCAATTCGTTGCGTCGCCGAGCTGATTCTGACAATCGGCGTGATTAACGTCGACTTCGCCGATATGACGACAATCTTCCGCCAAAGCGAATCAAGCGACGCATTGTTGGGTATCGGTCGTAGCAATATCAGCGCGGTTAAAGCCGTGCAGGAGGCGATTCAAAGTCCGCTCATCGACAAATCGCTCAAGGGCGCGCGCGGCATTATCCTAAACATCACGGGCGACGAGACGCTTCCGATTCACGACGTCAACGCCGCCGCAAGTTACATCTTCAGTCAAACCGAAGACGACGTAAACATCATTTTGGGAACGGTCATCGATAAAAATATGAACGGCATGATTCAAGCGACGATTATCGCCACGGACTTCGCCGACAGCCTTGCGCTCAAGTCGCCGACAATCGACGTGCCGCAATCGACGGTTACCGTGTCGAAGGGCTTCAACTTCAATCCGCCGCAACCGCCGCCTAAGCCGCAAAGTCCGTTCCAAATGCCGACGTTCACTTTCCATCGACGGGACGACAAATCATGATTGACGACAATTTTCAGCGGGTCGCTTTAAAAGCGACGGAACAGCGGGTGTTCTATCCGACGTTTCGACGACCGCAATTTGTTGCCGCGATTAAACGTTGTGCAAAATTTTTACGGGAGTCAACAATCTTATGGACGACAATTTTCAGCGGCTCAAGATTTTAATCGGCGCGGAGAATTTTTCCAAGCTGACATGCGCGACGGTCGCGGTGTTCGGAATTGGCGGCGTCGGCTCATTCGCGGCGGAGGCATTGGCGCGTTCGGGAGTCGGTCGCCTGATTTTGATTGACGCCGATAACATCGACGCGACGAACATCAATCGTCAACTGCACGCGCTCACGACGACAATCGGTCGCTCAAAGGTCGAAGTCATGCGCGAACGACTGCAACAAATAAATCCTGCGGCGACGGTCGACACGGTACAGAAATTTCTTTTGCCGTGCGAAAGTGCCGAGGATTTTTTTGTTTGCCGATATGATTACGTCGTCGACGCGATTGACACGCTGACTGCGAAAATTTTTCTGGTCGAGGAGTGCACGCGGCGCGACGTGAAAATTATTTCGAGCATGGGCGCGGGCAACAAACTTGACGCGACGCGCTTCCGAGTGTCTGACGTGTTCCAAACGTCGGTTGACCCCGTGGCAAAGATTATGCGCAAAAAACTTCGCGAACGCGGCATAAATCGCCTGAAGGTCGTCTGGTCGGACGAAATTCCGCGCCCCGTGCAGGGCGTTATCGGCAGTACAGCCTTTGTGCCGAGCGTCGCGGGATTGATTATGGCGGGCGAAGTCGTCAACGATTTAATCAGCGAATGAACTGTTCGATTGCCTTGTTGAGCTTTTCAATTTCGGCAGTGTCGCCCGTCTTGACCGCGTCAACAATGCAATGTTCAATGTGATCTTTCAAGATGATTCGCCCGACGGCTTTAATGGCGGCGTCGACGGCTGACAGCTGAATCAAAACTTCGCTGCAGTCGCGCCCGTCCTCAATCATGCGTTTCGTCGATTCAAGGTGCCCGATAAGCCGCGCCATACGATTCAAAACCGCCTTGGTTTGCGTATGCGTGTGGCTGTGCTTAATGACCGTGCCGTCGGGCAAAGTGTGTTCGTGTTCGTGCATAAAGCGTCCTCCGTTAATCTTGACGGTTCAATAAAAATTTGTTACAGTTCCCGCGAGGTGATTGTTATGGCAAAAATGAGCTCAACCATGGCGGAAAAACTCAAGGGTATGGCGCGCAACCTTAAGGACGAAGCCGACTCCAAAGGCAGCATGAAAAAAATCAGCGACACCATCAAAAGCCGCACAGCCGGTCGCAAAAAAGATACGGACGGCGCGAAAGCCTCCGGTCGCAAAGATTGACTCAACGGCGGTCTCGACAATCGGGACTGCTTTTTTATTGCGTTATACGTTGAAGCGGAAGTAAGTGACGTCGCCGTCCTGCATGATGTAATCCTTGCCCTCAAGTCGCACAAGACCTTTGTCGCGGGCGGCGGCGATTGAGCCGAGCCGAATCAAATCGTCGTAGTTGACAATTTCCGCGCGAATGAAGCCGCGTTCAATGTCGCTGTGAATTTTACCTGCCGCCTTGAGTGCAGGTGTGCGACAAATTGTTTACACGTTGAAGCGGAAGTAAGTGACGTCGCCGTCCTGCATTATGTAATCTTTGCCCTCAAGGCGCACAAGTCCTTTGTCGCGGGCGGCGGCGATTGAGCCGAGCCGAATCAAATCGTCGTAGTTGACAATTTCCGCGCGAATGAAGCCGCGTTCAATGTCGCTGTGAATTTTGCCCGCCGCCTTGACTGCGGGCGTACCCTTTGCAATCGTCCACGCGCGGCACTCGTCGGGACCCGCCGTCAGGAACGTCATCAAGCCGAGCAGGTCGAACGCCGCGTGAATCAATCTGTCAAGCCCCGAAGCCGAAAGTCCCAAATCCGCCAAAAATTCTTGCGCCTCGTCCGCGTCAAGTTCGGCAATTTCTTCCTCGACCTTCGCGCAAATGACGACGACTTGAGCACCTTCCGACGCCGCGAGTTCACGAACTTTTTTGACGTGGGAATTTTCAGCGGCAAGCTCCGATTCGGCGACGTTGGCGACGTAAAGCGTCGGCTTGAGCGTCAACAGATTCGCGTCGCGTATCGCCGCAAGTTCGTCGTCCGTCAAGTTCAGTCCTCGCGCAGGTTTTGCGGCGTCGAGAGAATTTTTGACGCGCTCCAAAATTTCCGACTCAAACCGCGCCTCCTTGCTACCCGACTTCAAAAGTTTTGCGACCTTCGCAAGCCGCTTGTCGACGACCTCCAAATCCGCAAGGCAAAGTTCCGTTTGTATGGTGTCGATGTCGCGCAGTGGGTCAATCGTGTCGGCGACGTGCGTAATGTTCCCGTCCTCGAAACAGCGCACGACGTGGGCAATGGCGTCGACTTGGCGGATGTGTTCCAAAAATTTGTTGCCGAGACCTTCGCCCTTCGACGCGCCTTTGACAAGCCCCGCAATGTCCACGAAACGAACACTTGCGGGCGTCGTCTTCTTGGAGTTGTAAAGTTTCGTCAGCACGTCAAGCCGACCGTCAGGCACCGCCACGACTCCGACATTCGGCTCAATGGTGCAGAACGGATAATTCGCCGCCTCCGCGCCCGCACGAGTTATCGCATTAAAAAGCGTCGACTTGCCGACATTGGGCAAACCGACGATACCGACTTCAAGGTTGCTCATGAAATTTTTCCTCCGAAAGTTTTTTATGCAGTCTACGGCAGGACGTTGTCGCTGTCAAGGCGAATAGCTCAAGCCAATCAAAGTACAGCGAAACTTCGGACAGCTTGCTTGCGCTGACGTTCAAAAATTTTGAAGTGATTGTCGTCGACGATTGCTCCACCGACTCAAGCTCACGTCGCTGAAGAAACATTCGGGCGGCGCAACCGATCCGTTCAATTATTTGACGGGCGAAAAAATTTTCGTGACCGCTCCGCTGATTTGGCAGGACAATTTCGAGGAGCGGCTCAAATTTTTTTCGCAACGCAAGCTGATTTGGAATTACTGGGTGCAACTGATTCGCCGCGACTTCATAATCGAAAACTCTATTAAAGCCGTCGGCGTCGTCCCGAACGTCATCTATCACTATCGACAGCGCAAAGATTCGCTCGTGCACAAAAACTATGACGTTGCAAAATTTCTGACTTCGCGGGCAACGATGCTTGCGGAAAGCGTTCGGCACCTTGACGATTTTTTGAGCGGCAGGGAATTTTTTTCGCGCCGCCCCGATTTGAAATACCTGCTGTTCGACACGTCGACGCAACGACGAATCGCCGAACTTGAAGCCGCATTGAAAGCGCGTAAGTGACAAAAAATTTCCCCGCCGCTCGATTGAGTGACGGGGGCAACGTGACGTTGCATCCAATTGTCACGTCCAATCAATGACAAGCGTAAGCAATCGCCGCGCATTTAACGTTGTGCAAAAAATATCCCGCCGCTCGATTGAGTGACGGGGATTTTTTATTGCTTGAGACTTTTGACGGGATTAAACGAGCGTCGATGAATCGGCGTCGGACCGTGCTTTTCAATGGCGGCAATGTGTTCAGCCGTGCCGTAACCGCGATTGTGCTCGAAACCGTATTCGGGATAATCGACAGCCCAACGGTCGGCAAGACGGTCGCGGGTGACTTTGGCGATAATCGACGCGGCGGCGATTGATGCGCTTAACGCGTCGCCGTGAATGATTGAGCGCGTGGAAATTTTGTCGCCGAAGTCAACTTTCATGGCGTCGGTCAAGACGAATTCGGGTTGCACGTTCAAGCCGGCGACGGCGCGTTTCATGCCCTCAAGCGTCGCGCGGTAGATGTTGAGCGTGTCAATCTCCGCAACGTCGACGGCAACGACACTCCAGCTGATTGCCGCCGAAATAATTTCGTCGTAAAGCGTTTCGCGGACTTTGGCGGAAATTTTTTTTGAGTCGTTGAGCCGCTCCAGATACAAATCGCCGGGCAAAATTACTGCGGCAACGACGACTGCTCCGACCAATGAGCCGCGACCCGCCTCGTCGACGCCCGCAATCAAATTGTAACCGTCGGCACGCGCCCTGTCCTCGAAGTCGTAAAGTTTTTGGACTCGCTCCATGTCCGCCGCGACGGAAAATTTTTTCACGACACTCACCTCGACGCGCGATAAATCAGCACAATTCCCGACAACAAGCCTATGACGTTCGGTATCCACACGGCGTAAATCGGCGGTATCGCTCCCGAACGAGCAATGGCGTTGGCAAGCGTCATTACCGCGTAATACAGGAAAATTATCACGACGCTCAACGCGAAGCCCATTGACGACGGCGTCCGCGTCGGCTGAAGTCCGAGCGGCACTCCGATAAGCGCGAAGATTAAACTTGCCATCGGGACGGTGATTCGCTGATAAAGTTCCGTTTCAAGTTTGCTTGTGTTGGCGTATTGCGACTTCATGATTGCGATTTGCGCTTTTAGTTCGCTCATGGTGAGTTCTTCGGTCTTCTTCTGTTCGCGGACGATTTGGCGCGGGCTGGCATTTATCGGCAGAATTTGGCGGTCGAATTTCATTGTATGCGTGCGCTGGTCGTCGGCAAGGTCGTAAATCATTCCGTCGTGCATAATCCATTTTTCGTCGCGCCACTCGGCGAAAGTCGCGTTCTCGACGTGAGTAACTTTGCCCTCCTCGTCGAAAACCTGCATCGTCACGCCCTCCAAAATTTCGTCGCTCGCCTTGTATTCGCGGGCGTAAATGAGCCGTTGCATTTTGCCGCCGGTAATTTCCTTAACGATTATGTGGTCTTGCGACTTGAGCTCGGTGTTGCCCTGAATTTCGTAGTAGACGACGTTGTTGTAAGCGGTGTTCGCCCACGGCACGACGTGTTCGTTGAAAAGTATCGCGCAGATTGTGACAATGACGCCCAAAAAAATTGCGGGCGCGGCGATTCGGCTGAAGCTTATTCCGCAAGACTTCATTGCGGTAATTTCGCTGGAGCTCGACAGCCGCCCGAAAGTCAACAGCGTCGCAAGGAGCATTGACATCGGGAACGTCCACATGATGATATTCGGCAAGCCGTAGACGAAAATTTTTATCACGGAAGATAAACTCGCGCCGTAATCGGTGATGTAACGCGCAATTCTGAACAGCGTGCCCGAACCGATAAAGACCGCCGTAAACGCGCAAATTGCGAACAGGAACGCGAAGACGACCTCCTGAAAAATGTATCTGTCAAGTATCCTGATACGCATCCGAAAACCTCCGTGATAAGCTGTACGTTACAATGTGAAGTTGCTGCCGAGATAAAATTTCTTGGCAATGTCGCTGGTGGCAATTTCGTCGGCGGAGCCTTCAAGCAAAATTTTGCCCTCGTTCAAGATGTAAGCGCGGTCGACGATATGCAAAGTTTCGCGGACGTTGTGGTCGGTGATTAAAATTCCCATGCCGCGTTTGCGCAAGTATTTGATAATTTCTTGAATGTCGGCGACAGCCAACGGGTCGACGCCCGCAAACGGCTCGTCCAGCAGAATAAATTTCGGCTCAAGTGCAAGGCACCGCGCAATTTCCACGCGCCGCCGTTCGCCGCCAGAAAGTTCCGTACCCTTGCGCTTTTCGACGTGACGTATGCTGAATTCGCGCAGGAGTTCGTTGAGTTTCTTTTTACGTTCGGCTTTGGAAAGGTTGAGCGTCTCCAAAATCGCCATAATGTTTTCGGCGACGGTCAGCTTGCGGAAAATCGACGCCTCCTGCGTAAGGTAACTTATGCCCAACTCTGCGCGGCGGTACATCGGCAACTTTGAAATGTTCACGTCCGAAATGAACACGTCGCCCGAATCGGGACGTTCAAGCCCGACCATCATGTAAAACGACGTTGTCTTGCCCGCGCCGTTCGGACCGAGTAAGCCGACAATTTCGCCCGTCTCCACGCGCAACGAAACTTTGTTGACGACGACGCGCCCTTTGAACGCCTTGACCAAGTCGCGTGCCTCAAGATTCATGATTCGTCGCCTCGTCGGAAGTATTGGCGGGATCAATCGTCACGGTTTTATCGTCGGCGGATTTTTCGTCGGGCACAGTTTTATCGGCGGCAGGTTGAGTTTCGTCGAAAGGCTTATCGCTCGTGACGGGCGCAGTTTTATCGTCGGCAGGTTTATCGGCGGGCTTTGGATTTTTCGTCGCCTCGAACGCCGCGTTGAATTCGTCAAGCTTACCTGCGGGCGCGGCGGACGCTTGCAAATTCCCGTCGTCGGCAAGGTAAACAGTGACTCTGTTGCCGCGAATGGTGTTGTTGTCTTGATAAGCCCACGCGTTGCCGCTAAGGACGGCTTTGCCCTCCTGCTTGCCGTCGTAGTCGATTTGGTCGCCGCCCGCCTCCATGTTGCGCGCCGTGCTCACGAGATGCGCATTTCCTCTGCCGACGTAGCGTTCGTCGTCAAGCCAACCTTCCATTTGGTCGGCGGTGAAGGTGCCCTCGACGCGACTTTCGGCAATGCCGCCGTTCGGAATGACGACGTGTTTGCGGTCGTCGGGGAAGTAATCGATATGTTCGCCCGTGAAAGTGCGCGTGTCGCCGTCGGGATATTTTTCGCCGGGCGCGACATTTTGCGTGGCGATAACATTGCCGTCCGCGAACATGTGACCTTGACCGTTGCTTGCAAGCGCGTTGCAGGTTATGCGCATGTCTTCGCGCACGACAATCACGTTGCCGATAAGGTGCGCCTCTTTGCTGTTGACGTTGAACATCGCGTGTAAGCCCGTCGCCTTCGTCGGACCGTGCTTGAGCAAAACGTTTCCTTCCGCCGTGACAATGCCCGTGTTCATGTCGTATTCAATGGCGTCGGCGTTCACTTCGGAAGGTTGGTCGTCCTTTTCAGCCGCAGTCGCAACCGATGTCACGAGCATCGCCGCCGTCAATGCCGCGCAGATTTTTTTAACTGTCGTCATCTGCAAAACTCCCAAAAAATTTTTATGTGATACTCAACACGTTGTTGAACCGCCTGTTCCAAAAGCCCAACGGAATATCTGACGAACTGGTGAATTCGGCTCGTCAATCGGCAACGGAAGCAACAAATTCGCGTCGTCGGCAAGCTGATAATTCGCCGTCTTGACGTATGTCAGCTCCAAAACGTCGGGCACCAAAATTTTGTCGTCCAAAATCATAAACGCGCCGCAATTGTTCGCGTGCACGTGCACCAACGAATGAGTCCGATTGATTTTGCTGATACAAGCCAACGTCGCGTTCATGACGCTTTGATCTTTCGGCGCAATCAAGTCGTGGAATTCGAAAACCATTTGGTCGAAGCGGCTCAAAAGCTCGGACGATATCGTCGCAAGAAAACTCCACTCCGCGCCCTCGACATCCATCTTGAGAATCATATTGTCGCAGTCCGCGTGCCCGTTGACGCCGATAAAATGTTCCAGCGTGTTCAATAAGTGCTCCTTGAATTCAAAGCCGGCAATGCCTTCGCGGAAGAAATGAAACTTCGGATGCGTGGCGGGCAATGCGTCAATCGTCGGGTCGTACATGAAAATTTCGTAGCCGCGCGCCGCCATTACCGCATCCCACGAAACGTCGTCACTTATGCCGAACGAATAGGCGATAGCACCCCCTTCCGAAGCGTTGAAGTTGTCGACCATGATATAGCCGCCGTCGTTGTGATTGCCGACGCGGACGAAATTTTTGCCGACGACTTTTTTCACGGTGAGCCGCGAACGGAGCTGTTCATAATAACTTGCGGTCGCGTTTATTTTGGTCAGTAGAGAAAGCGGATTGAATACGGTTATGTTCATTGCAAGTCCTCCAAAATTATTCGGCAGGCTCGTCGTCTTTGACGCCCTTGAGAACTTTTGCGTTGCCGAGCAGTCCGAAATGTTTAAAGTTGTCGTTGGAATAGGCGGTGTCGCCGTAAGCGCGCATGTCGTCTTTGGAGATTTTGACGTTGCCCGTGGCGATAAGTTTTTCCTCGTCGGCAATCCACTCAAGTTGATCGCTCGTGAGTTTCGCGCCGTCGGTGTTCGTGACGACAACATCGCCCTCGACGTGAATCAAGCTGCCGTTTTGATAATAAATGCCCGTCTTCGCCGTAAGCTCCCAGGATTTTTCTTCGTCGTGCTGAAAAAATTTCCCGTGAATGCCGTCAAGCTCAATGTTCTGCGTGATTGTGTCCATGCGGATTTTGTCGCAGGTCAGCTCCCAAAGTATGACGCCGTCTTTTTCCTCGGTGATAGTGTTGCCCTCGTATTCCATGACGGTCGGCGGCGTGACGTGTTCAATCGGCGGCGGAGTGTCGGGCGTAGTGCGCACAACCCATACGATTAGGCACACAAAAAAAATTATTGCCGTCGCCGTCAAAATTTTTGCTCGCGTGCTCATTTCGTATCCTCCGAAGATTTTCGCCGCACCCTCACGGTGTGGTGTTTGTTAGTTTTTTGTTGTTCGGGCGGCGTATTCCAACGCTTTTGGAACCACAGCCATTGCGTCGGGTTTTCGCGAATGACGTCCTCCAAAATTTTCGTCATCTGCTCGGTGAAGCGCAACAAGTCGGCGTCGGTATCGCCTGTGTCCTCGAAGTGCAGGGGCTTGCCGATTTTGACGAGGTGTCGCCCGTTTTCCTGCCGAATGATGAACGCGGGCACGACGGGTGCGCTGAAACGTCTGGAAAAAACTGCCGGACCGAGCGGCGTCGACGCAGTCTTGCCCAAAAATTTTATGAACGCGCCGCCGGGACCTGCGTCTTGGTCGGCAAGGAAGCCCAAAATTTTTCCGTCCTTGAGCGCACGTCCCGCCGCCCGAAGTTCGTTTGTGCCGCGATTGAAAATTTCGACGTGAATTGTCGCCCGCAGGTCGTCGAGTGCCCGCGAATATTCCGCATTCGGCTGGAGCTTTGCAATCGCCGTGACGGGCATTCCGTTGAGTGTGAACGCCGCGCTAAGCCACTCCCACGTGCCGATATGCCCCGTCAACACGACGACGCCGTTGCCTTCCATAAGTGCCATGCGCATTCGCTCAAGGTGATCAATTTCAATGTACTGCGACAGATTCTGTTCGTTGAGGTTCGGCATGTACAGGATGTCCAGCATGTTCCGCGCCAAATTTACGAACGATTCGCGCACGAGTTTACGCGCCTCCGACTCCGTGACGTTGAGCGCGGGCATCATCTGCGCAATCGCACGTTCACGCTGTTTTTTGACGAGCAGGTAATACAAATTCCCCAGCACCCGCCCCAACGCCAAAAGCGCGTCGTAGGGCAACAGCCGAATTATTTTGCTCATCATCATCAGCGTGTGGTAAAGCATTGCAACCTCCGAAAAGTCAATCGTCGGCGACAAGCATAACGTTATCGCCCAAAATGTAACAGCCGCTGCGCGTCGGCATCGGGAAATTCAGTTCCGCCGCCAAATCAACAATCTCACGGCAGAAAATATCTTTGTCGGCATTGAGCACGCACGAAACTTTGTAGTTGAAGGATTCGCGCCGATATTGCTCAACGTCGAAAATTTTGGCGAAGTCGTCGAGCTTGCCCAACATCTCAAACGTCAAAAGCGTCCGCAAACATTTCTGGCAGGTGCCGCAGTTTGAAGCGTCCTCCGTGTGGCTTGCGCAGACGTACAGAAATTTTCGGGCAATGTCCCAATCGGCAAGCTTGACGACCTTGTCAATGCGGCGATATTGGCAACCGTCCAAAATAATTTCCGTGCGCTCCGTTTGAATCAGCGGCAGGAAAAACGATTCTCCGAAGCCCGCCAAATCGTGGCAATCGAATTCGACGCCGCAACGCTTAATCTCTCCGTAGCTGTAACTGCCCGCAATGTAGTAGCGTCGGACGGCGTTTTGCATGGCAAGCACGCAGGCGAACGTCGCGAAGAAAATAAACGTCTCCTTTGATTCGGCGGGCTTGAGCCGGTGCAGATTCGTGTCGACGAAAATTATCGGCAAGCCCAATTCCGCCGCACATGTCGCGCCGTGCCGAAAATTATTTCGCGCCGCCGTCGCAGTGAACGGGTCGGCGAAGTAGCCGTTTGCGCCGCAGTTGAAGAAGAACAGCGCGTTGATTCGGTAGTCGGGATCGTCTTCGCGAATGAAACGGTCGTAAACGGTCGACAGCGAATCCGCTCCGCAAGAAATTCCCGCGCCGATTAAATTGCCCGTCGCCGCCGTTGAGGTGAATCCGTCGACGATAATTTTCACGGGCGAGAATTCGTCGGAGTAGTCGCACAGAATTTTTTGCGTGTAGTTCGTCAGATTTTTGTAAAGCCGCTTGGAGACGTTGCCGCGAATTCGCAGGTCAGTCTTATGGAACATCGCCGAATGAAGCGCGACGAGCATAAACGAATCATACGCGTCGTCGACGAGCATTCCGCCGAAATTCGCGTCGACCTCAAGATAAAGTTTGTCGGCGGGCGCGGGAATTTTCATGCCGATAAATTTTATGTCTGCCTCAAGCCGAGTCGTTCCCGACCGCGTGTTGTAACGGCGCAGTCCCGAAAGTTCAATCATGTTGAAAGTCTCCTACTGATTCATTGCCGAAAGTTCCTTGTCGTCGAATTCGGGCGTGGTGTAGCGTTCGATAATGCCCTGCCAAAATCCTTTTGACTTCAAAATAAATTCTACGACTTCGCGAACGGCACCGTGCCCGCCGAAATTATTCGCGACGAAATGCGCACGCTCGACGACATCCTGCGCGGCGTCGCCGACTGCGGCGCGGAAGCCGACTTGCACGAACACGGGCAGATCAATCAAATCGTCGGCAACGTAGCAAATTTCGTCGTCCGTCAAATTGAATTGCGACTTGAGTTTTTTGTAGGCGTCGCGTTTGTTCATTTGCCCCTGCATGACGGCATCGACCTTGAGTTCGGCGGCGCGGTAAGTCGTCATTGCGGAAGTCCTGCCGGTGATTATCGCGGTCTTCAAGCCGCACGAACGGGCAAGCACCATTCCGAAGCCGTCGCGGCAATGAAACGCCTTGAACAGTTCGCCGTGAGCACCGTGATAAATTCCGCCGTCGGTAAGCACGCCGTCCACGTCGAAAATTATCAGCTGAACGCGTCGCGCCCTGTCGAAGGCGTCGCCCGAAATTTTCATGTCAAACCACTCCTTGGCGCAAAAGGTCCGTCAAGTGAATCATTCCGACGGGGAAGTTGTTATCGTCGATGACGGGCAAAACGGTCACGGGGCGCGGCTTATGTTTCTCCATGACGGAAAGTGCCGCCGCCGCAAGTTTGTCCGCGCTGATGATAAGCGGCTGTGTGAACATGATGTGTTCGACGGGCTCATCAATGAAACTGCGCGATTTTTCCAGCGCGCGACGAATTATGCCGTCCGTGACAAGTCCGACAAATTTGTTGTGCTCGTCGACGACGGACACTGCGCCCAAACCTTTTGCGGTCATTTCAAACAGCGCGTCCTTAGCCGTAGCTCCGACGGTGACAATCGGGTTGTCGTCGCCGCGATGCATTACGTCGCCGACGGTGAGCAAAAGTTTCCTGCCCAATGCGCCGCCGGGGTGGAACAGCGCGAAGTCGCTCGACGTGAAGTTGCGCTCGTCCATCAACGCCATTGCAAGCGCGTCGCCCATTGCAAGAGTCGCGGTCGTCGACGCGGTCGGCGCAAGTCCCAACGTGCAAGCCTCGCGCTCGACGCCGATGTCGATAAAATAATCGCAGTTCTTGCCCAGCGTGGATGTCCGCTTGCCGCACATGGCGATAATTTCCGCGCCGATACGCCGCACGACGGGCAGGATGTTGACAATTTCGGACGACTCGCCGCTGTTCGATATGGCAATCAAAATGTCGCGCTCGGTCAACATTCCCAAATCGCCGTGATAAGCTTCGGCGGGGTGCATGAAAAATGACGGCGTGCCCGTCGATGATAACGTCGCCGCAATTTTCCTGCCGATGTGCCCCGACTTGCCGATACCCGTCACTGCCACGCGTCCGCGACAGCTCATGATTGACTGCGCCGCCGCAATGAATTCGTCGTCGACGCGTTCAATCAGAGCCTCGACCGCTGCCGCCTCAATCCGCAAAGTTTCAATCGCTTTGTCTTTAATCATACGTCCTCCAAAGTTTTCAGTGCCGCGTGAATTTTCAGCGCGCCCGCCAAAAGTTTTTCCAAGTTGTCAAGCGCAATCATGTTCGCGCCGTCCGAAAGACCTTCCGCGGGATTGTCGTGCACCTCAAGGAACAAACCGTCCACTCCGACCGCCACTGCCGCCCGAACAAGATATTCGACGAATTCGCGCTGACCGCCCGACGACGTTCCCGCGCCGCCGGGAAGTTGGATGCTGTGTGTGCCGTCGAAAATCACGGGGCAACCGAATCCGCGCATTATCGGCAAGCCGCGCATATCGACGACCAGATTGTTGTAGCCGAAACTCGTGCCGCGCTCCGTGAGCAAAATTTTTTCGGTGCCCGCCGACTTGAGCTTGTCGACGACGTTGCCCATATCGCGTGCGGAAAGGAACTGCGCCTTTTTGACGTTGACGACTTTGCCCGTCTGCGCGGCGGCAAGGAGCAAATCAGTCTGCCTGCAAAGGAACGCGGGTATCTGCAAAATGTCGACGACTTCGGCGACGGGCGCGGCTTGATAAGGCTCGTGAATGTCCGTGACAATCGGAACGTTCAGTTCGCGCTTAATCGCCGCCAAAATCTTCAAGCCCTCCGCAAGACCGGGTCCGCGATAACTTTTTATCGACGAACGATTTGCCTTGTCGAACGACGCCTTAAAAATGTACGGCATGTTCAAACGTGCGGCAATGTCCTTTGCGCACCGCCCAATCATCAAACTGCGTTCGTAACCTTCAAGCACGCAAGGTCCCGCCATAAGGACGAGACTGCCGCCGCCGAATTCAATGTTGCCGACTTTAACGATATTCATGTTGCCACCTCAATCCATGACGGCAATTAGCAAGCCTCTGCCGTCGATAAAGTAATTCGGTTATGTTCATCTTCAAGCACGTGAAAATCTTCCGCCTGCAAACCGAACAAATTTCGGACATGCGGCGCGATACTGCGTTCGCCCAAAAAAATCGGCGGTTTTTGTCTTAGGATTGGTAAGAAATTTTTCGTGAAGGATTTGAAAAAATTCAGCGACGGTTTTTGGTCGGAAGAGACGGGCTTTCGTTCCAAAACACTCAAAAATTCTTCACGGTACGCGGGATTTTCCTCCAACAACAGCCGCCAACCGTCCGCGTAAATTTCTACAAGTGCTTGTCTCATCCGATTTAAATTGTCGGGACTTATGCTTATCGCCGCCTCGTTAGTTCCGTATTGCAAGCCGAACTTTGGTTGCGAGCCACATAGCGACAAAATTTGCGTCGGATGTTGCGGAACGTAAGTGCCCGCGCCGAGTTCTTGTGCCGCAACGGAAATTGCCATATCCTCCCCGACGAGTTTGTACTTACCGCGCCACGGCTTGGCAAGCACTCGCGACAAATATTCCCGCTCAAAAAACCACGAGTGCCCGACAAAATCAACGGCGCAAGTTTTCCGATTCGGAACATACCAGCCCGCGTTGAATTTGTCTTGCGGATAGCTTTCGGGTTTTTTTATCAACACGCCGTTCGTTCCGAATACGCCGCGTTGTTGCATCATGTTCACGTGACAATTTTCAAACCAGCGTGCGCCGGGAATTGTGTCGTCGTCGAACAGGCAAACGTATGGCGACTTGCAAACGTCCTCGGCAAATTCAAAACGTTTCCAGACGCCGCCGTTCGTCGCGGAAATTTTGCAGGCGTCGAAGTCGGCAAGTATCCTGTCGTTGAGCTCAACCTTGAAATAGCCGTCGATGCCGTCCTGATACAGAAAAATTCTGCGCGGCGCGAGAGTCTGATTTTTCACGGCGTCGAGCTGTTGGCGCAAAACTTGCGGGCGTTTGTAGCACGTCAAGACAACGTCGACATCAATGGAAATTTTTTTGCGGTCGAACATCCAACAGCTTTGCAAGGCGTCATGCGTGCCGTCAATCATGTATTGGCGCGTAACGCGTTCGTGCGTCATAAGGTCGGTTGCGGAGCCGAAGTCGACGTAGCAGTTGTCGGGATTGTTTTTGTACAGCGCGACGATAATCACTTCCGACAGCGAACCTGCCGACACGACGTAAAGCAAATTTTTTTCGCGACCCGTCTCGTCAATGATTCGGCTGATTAAAGCGTCGAATTCGGTATCGTAAAATTTCACGCAGTCATCGCTTACGAAATAGTGTTTCTTGACGCGGAGCCGTCCGAAAGTTTTTCCCTTCCCGTGCCAATTTGTGATAAGTACGGCGTCGCACTCCAGCCGCGAAAAGTTTTCTGCAAACGTCTTGAAGTTCGCGCCAACCCAAATATTCGAGAACGTCACGTTGGAAGTTTCCGTAATAGTAATTCGGCGCGTCGATGGTCAGCGAATCGCGAAGTGCCGCGCCCAAAGCCGTTTGTCCCGGACTTGTCCAACCGTCAATGTTGTTCATTTTGTAACCGAGCATCAAATTGTGTTCGCCGTCCGCATAGCGTGCAAGGGCAAAATTTTCGCCGCGCAGAATCTTGCGCCAAAATTTTTCGTACTCGTCGCGCAGGAAGATAATTTTGTCGTCGGCACGTGTCGCGTCCAAAGTCCAATGATTTTCCGCGTTGCATGTGATGAAAAATTTTTCGAGCACTTAAAGTTCCTCCCGCCGATAAATTTCGTTGACGCGTTGTAAATCTTCCGCAGTGTCGACGCCGATAAATCGACACGAACTTTTAATCACGCGGATGTTGAAGCCGTTTTCAAGGGCGCGAAGTTGCTCAAGGGATTCGGCTTGCTCAAGCGGCGTCGGCTCCATTTTGGCGTATGCGAGCAGAAAATTACGGCGGTAGGCGTAAATGCCGATATGTTTCATGACGGGCGACTTGCCGACGTTGCGAGGATACGGAATCAGCGAGCGCGAAAAGTACAACGCATTGCCGCGCAGGTCGACGACGACTTTAACGTTGTTCGGATTGGACATTTCGTCGGCGTCGGTGAGTTCCGTCGCGACGGTTGCCATTTGAAGCGTATCGTCGGCGGTGAATTCGGCGACAAGCTCATCAATCAGCGCGGGCTCAATCAACGGCTCGTCGCCCTGCACGTTGACGATAACGTCGGCGTCGGGATAATGTTCGGCGACTTCGGCAAGTCGGTCGGTGCCCGTCTTATGGTCGGCGCGAGTCATCATTGCCCGCCCCGAAAAATTTTCGACGGCTTGAAAAATTCGTTCGTCGTCCGTCGCGACGATAACGGCACTCACGGACGCGGCGCGACTTGCACGCTCCAGCACGCGACAAATCATCGGCACGCCGCAAATTTCTTTGAGCGGTTTGCCCGGCAGGCGCGTCGACGAATAACGCGCGGGGATAACGCAAATTGCATTCATGATTGTCCTCCGAAAAATTTTTGCGATTATCTTAGCACAATCGCTACGGGGCGGCAAACGGCTTTTAATGGTTTTTTCAGACGAAACTGCTATAGTTGCTGAAACTTTCGGCGAGAGGAGGTCACGCCATGAAGAAGAAAATTTTCGCGGGAATAATCGTCGTCGCGTTGGCGAGCGCGACATTGACGGTGATGTTGATATGTTTGATTCTGGGACTCAACATGAACAATGCCTTCGACATGGGCAGGTTTTTCGTCGCGATGCGATTTATTGAGGGCAATTACGTTCAGGAGGTCGAGCGGCGCAAATTAATCGACGGAGCAATCAGCGGCATGGTTGATTCACTCGGCGACCCGCATTCGATTTATCTTGCCCCGCAACTTTACAGCCAACTGCGTGCCGAAACGAACGGCTCTTTCGGCGGAATCGGCGTTTACATGAGCTTCAAGAACGGCGGCGTACAAATCATGAACGTTATCCCCGACGGTCCCGGCGAACACGCGGGCTTGCTGGCGGGCGACGAAATTTTGGCTGTGGACGGTCAGCCCGTCGAAGAACTTTTGCCCGCCGAAGTCGCGCTGAAAATTCGCGGGCAAGTCGGCACGAACGTTGAGCTGTTGATTCACCGCGAAGGCGCGGAAGATACGACGTACACTTTGACGCGCGAAATAATCAAAGATCATACCGTTGCGGGCGCAATGATTGACGCCAGGCTCGGCTACATAAAAATTTCCAACTTCAGCAAAAATACGGGCGACGAATTCAAAGCGACGCTTGCCGAACTTGAGCGGTCGGGCATGAAAGGTTTCGTCCTCGATATGCGCAAAAATCCCGGCGGCGTCATTACAAGCTGCATTGAAGTCGCCCGCGAAATTGTTCCCGCAGGAACGATTGTTTCCGTCATCAAGCGCGACGGCTCCAAGGAAGTTTACACGTCCGATTTGGCGGCGGCGAAGTTCCCGATTGTCGTCCTGCTCGACAAATACAGCGCAAGCGCGGCTGAACTTTTGGCGGGCGCACTGCAGGACACGAAGGCGGCTTTGGTCGTCGGCGAAACTTCTTACGGCAAAGGCTCCGTGCAAACGCTCATTCCAATGGCTCACGAAGACGGCTTGAAACTCACCGTCGCGAAATATTACACGCCAAGCGGCAAATGCATTGACGGTGTCGGAATTGTGCCCGACGTGGAGATAACCTCGCCCGCCGAACCGCATCAAATGTACAACCTCGACCTTGACGCCGACGACGCTCAACTTACCACGGCGGAAGAAATTTTGACTCACCAGCTCGACTCGGGAAAAATTTTGTTCGACGATAATTCTTTGACGGCAAGCTTGAACGGCTGACACTCCCGCAAACAAAAAGCGGCGGGCTCGATTGAGCTCGTCGCTTAAATTTTTTATCGACTTCAAGCGCGGCGACAGACTTGCGGTCGTTAGTGACTTTGCCGCGTTAATTGGATGCAACGTCACGTTGCCGCCGCAGTCGATTTGCTCGTCGAAGGTTGGCGGCTCAATCGTTTCACGAAAAGTTTATTGACTGCCGACGACAAGCTCCGCCGAAAAATTTCCAACACCGCCGCACGTTTCGACAAACATTTTCGGTCGGCGACAGAAATTTTCGGGTTGGAGGTCGTGGACTTTACGGGCGCGGAATTCGACGCGGGCTTGCCGCTCACGCCGATAAATCTTGCGGACTTCGCGTCGGATGAAAATTTATTCGTCGAGTCGATGCTTGAGCCGACGATAAAGCTTGCGGGCTCGGCGCAGGTCATCAGACTCGGCACGGCAATTTTAGGGAGGCAGTGATATGAAATTTTTTGTGGGCATTGACTTGGGCACGACCAACAGCGGCCGCTTTGAAAGCGGCGGAACAGTTGACGCGTTGCAACGTCCGAAATTTCAGCACGCCGCCCGCGCCGCAACTTCACGATAAAAAATTTTTCAGCCGCTTGACAAACATCGGGCAATTTTTTTTGCGCCGATAAGCGCGGCGATTGCTTGCGGTTGTCAGACGCTTTGGCGCGTCAACAGGATGCCTCGTCACGTTGCTCGACAAGATACTGCTGAATGAATTCGTGGTGCCGTGGCTTGAAGAAAATTATTCGATGCCCGACGATAGCGGACGACGGCGATATTGTTACGGTCGACGCGGACGGCGAGGAAATTTATCTTGACATTGCGATTGACGGCGAAAGTTTTTCTGCGGCGATTGACGGGCTCATAACCAAGGCGATTGAAACTGCGCGGGCGACGCTTGCAAAGGCGGGCTTGACGGCGGGCGACATCAGCAAAATAATTTTTATCGGCAGACCCGTCAACTACAAACGGATTCGCGAACGCGTCGTTGCCGAGTTGAGCATTCCCGGCGATATTGAAGTCAACCCGATGACGGCTGTATCGGAGGGTGCGGCGGTCGCTTTAAAAGCGACGGAACAGCTGTCGCGTTGCAATTGCCGAAAAATTTCAGCCCACCAACCGCGCCGCAACAAAAGTACGTATTGCCGTCGTCTTGGGGCAGGAGCGCGACGGTTACACGTTTGAAATTTCGTCGGCTGACAGCGGCCGGAATTCGGGTATCATTGCGCTGAAAAATAAATTGCTCGTGACGGTGCCGCTTCACAATTGCGGGAGCCGCTTTAAAAGCGGCGGAACAGTTGGCGCGTCAAACGTTGCTAAAATTTTAACTTACTGCCCGCGCCGCAACGTCCGAAAAAATTTTTGGTTGCTCGACAAACGTCGGGCGATTTTTGTTTGCGATAATCAAACACGGCGACTGACTGCGGCGGTCAAAATGTCGGACGCGACCATTGGATGCAACGTCCACGTTGCCGCGCTGAAAATTTCCGGCACGGATTTTGAATTCGGCACGATTGTCGAGGGCGCGGAAATTATCTGCAACTATACAATCGACGACGCGGGCTCAATCAAGCTTGAGGTCGACATTCCCGCCGTCGGAGAAGAATTCTACAAAAATTTTTATTCGCGCGAGGATGCGCAGATTGACTTCAACCGCGACGTGTCCAAGCTCAATCGCGACGGCAAGGCGTTGATTGACAGCGTGCGCGAGTTGGGCAGGACGATTGACGATGACGGCGACGATTACGAAAAACTTCAGCGTGCGGGCGAGGTTGCGAGCACGGCGATTAGTGCCGACCGCTCAAGCCACGACGCCGAGGAGCTCAAGCACATTGAGGAAGACATCACCGAAGCTAAAAAAATTTTGGCGGACATTCGTCAGCGCAACCGCCCGAACATCCGCCGCGACGATTTGGACGACTTGAACGATTACTTCGAGTCTTACGCTAAAAATTTTGCCGAGCCGCAGGAAATTGCGCAGATTGAAAAACTTTTGGCGCGTGCCGAAACTTTGATTGAACGCGACGATTCCGCCTTCGAGGATACGGTTGATGAAATTCGCGGCTTGTGTTGGAAGGCGATTTTCTTCCGCGACGACGAATACGCCGTTTACATGTTCAACGACATGATTAAGCACCCCGAACACAGCGAAGACGCGCTTTTGACCGCAAATATCATCAAAGGTTGAGGCGGTGGGCACGCCGTGACTTTTGACGAAAATCCCTTCCGCGTGCTGAACGTTTCGATTTACGACGACAAGGCGACGATTATTGAGCGGGCGCGGGACATCTTGCTCAATCCGCGCAAACGCATTGCCGCCGAAATGCGCTATTTCGACGAGGTGGACATTGAAAATTTATTCGCGCTTGCCGCCGACGAAATTCGCGACCAAATCAATGCGGCGCGTGCGAAGTCGAAATTCCCCGCCGTGCAAGACGTTGCCGCCATCAAAGACGAGCTCAAAAATATTCGTGACGATGTGCGCGGAATTGTTCAAGACACGCTCAAGGCAATGACTCACGCTAAGCGCGCCAAATAAGAAAATCATTTCGTTGCTGAACAAAATCAAAGTCAACGCTCACGCAAAATTTACGACGGAACTTGCCGCGCAGGTTAAAGCCTTCGCCGACGCAATCAGACCGCTCGACAAATTTTCAATCGCGTTGAGAACGGAAGACTTCGCCGCGACGGAAAAAATTTTTTACGCCGTGCGCGACGTGGCGATTAATCTGCACAACGAAAAACATTTAATCAACGACCCGTTGATACTCACGCGCACGCTTGAGAAAAATTTTTCGTATCTGCCGCACCTTGCCGAGTTGATTCGCGAGGACGTGAATTTTCTGCAGGAGGCGCAGGCACGTCGTCCGACGCAAGACTTTATTGACGCGAAGTCGACACTTGACGCAATCTTGAAGGAGATTAACGACGGAGTCCGCTTTGAGGAAAATGCCGCGCAGATGAATTTGAAATTCTATCACGAGCAATTCAAGGCGGAACATGTGTTTACGTTAATTAGAGTAATAAATCATTCAGCTTGCAAGCCCGACGAACTTAAAACTTTAAATGCCGTTGCGGCAATGATTTATCTTCGCATGGGGACGGCACTGACGTGGACTAACCGTGCGGAATTCGTGTTCGAGTTGTTCCAAAAGGCTTTGCCTTACGCCGAGGCTTCGGGCGACAATTCCTTTTGACGCGCTAAAATTTTTCAGCGTGCAGAATTTCGGGCGCGAAGTTGACCGCAGGCGGCGTTGACATCCGCGCCCATTTCCTTGCGAATCGTCGCGCCGATACCGTGCGTGTTCAGGAAGTGGAAAAATTTTTTGACGGCGTTATTCGTCGGCGGACGGAAATTTCTTTCGTCGACGGGATTGAACGGAATCAGATTGACGTTGGCAAGTTGTCCGCCCAAAATTTTCGCAAGGCGTCGCGCGTGCTCCTCCGTGTCGTTGACGCCGCCGATCAAAATGTATTCGTAAGTGACGCGTCGCCCCGTGGCTTGCGCGTAATCGTCGCCGGCGGCAAGCAGACTTTTGAGCCCGAAGGCGGAATTAATCGGCATCAGCTCACTGCGCAACTTGTCGTCGGGCGCGTGCAGTGAAATCGACAGCGTGACGGGAATTTTTTCGTCGCGCAATTTTTTTATGACGGGCACGACGCCGCACGTCGAGATTGTGATTTTGCGGAAGCTCATGCCGAGGCAATAATCTTCGTGCAACAGGCGCAGCATTTTAATCAGCGCGTCAAAATTCATCAGCGGCTCACCCGTGCCCATGACGACGACCGAATCAAGTTTGCGACCTTCGCCGCGCAAAAATTCGTCCGCAAAAAAAATTTCGCCGAGCAGCTCCGCCGCCGTCAAGTTCCGCTCAAGTCCGCGCAGTGTCGACGCGCAAAATGCACAGCCCATTTGACAGCCGACTTGGCTTGAAATGCAGACGCTGTTGCCGTAATCGTGGCGCATGATGACAATTTCGACCGCCGCGCCGTCCGCGAAGCCGAGCAAAAATTTCGTCGTCAAGCCGTCCGCCGAATCGAGCCGCGTCAAAAGTTCGGCAACCTTAATTTCAAAGCGCGTCTCCAGCTCCGCACGCAAAGTTTTGGGCAAATCGTTCATGTCGCCGAAATTTTTCACGCCGTGCTTGTAAATGTTCGCGGCAATTTGTTTCGCGCGGAATTTCGGCAACGGCGCGAGCTCCGACTTCAATTCGGCAAGCGTCAGCCCGAACAAATTTTTCCTGTTCAATGAATCATCTCCCAAAAATTTTTTTCGCGGCAACGGAATGTAATGTCACGTTGCCCGTAATCGGTATCTACATCTGCGAACGTCGGCGCAAGTAGCAGGCGTTATCAACTCTTGCTTGCCCGCTAATCGGATTCATCAACCGGTTATGGCAAAACGAAGCCCCCGTCGGTTCATCAAGCCGTCGGGGGTTTTCGTTTGGTGTTACAGTACTAAGTATCACATATGGTTTTAAGTATCACATATGGTTTTCTTAAGTAGCACACTCAATTTAGCACAAGCGCAACCGTTTGTCAATCAGCGCGTTCACAGCTTGAATTGCGCGACTTCGCCCTGCATGTCGTTGGCAAGGTCGGAAAGCGTTTTGCTCGCGTCGGCAACCTCCTGCATCATTGCGGATTGTTCCTGCGTCGCCGCACTGATTGAGCCCGCGTTTTCGTTCGATTGATTTGCAATTTGTTTGACGTGCGCGACCTCCGACAAAATTTTTTCGCTGTCGACGTTGACCGCTCCGATATGTTCCATGCTCGCCGCGACGTTGACGTTGAGCTTGTCGACCTGCGCCTCAATGCCGCGGAAGGCGTCGCCCGTGTGCGCAACAGCCTCGCGACCGTCCGTGACGTTTTGCGTGCTTTGCTCAATCGACTCGACGGCGGACGCCGTGTCGCGCTGAATCGTCGCGATAAGTTGCGTAATGTTTTCAGCCGCCTTGCCCGACTGTTCGGCAAGCTTGCGAACTTCCTCCGCGACGACTGCAAAGCCGCGACCGTTTTCGCCCGCACGTGCCGCCTCAATCGCCGCATTGAGCGCAAGCAAATTCGTCTGACCCGCAATTCCGCTAATCGTCTCGACAATCTGCCCGATTTCGTCAGACCGCTTGCCCAACTCGCCGACAATCTGCGCGGACGAATTCACCTGCGCGGCAATGTTTTCCATCATGTCAATCGCGGCGTCGACTTTGGCTTTGCCGACCGCAGTGTTGCTTGCAGTCTCGTGAGCGACGGACTCCATTTGAGCGGCACTTTCGCGCAGGGCAACAATTTTGTCGCGCATATCGGAAATATTTTCTTCCAGCGCGTGAACAGTCCGTTGCTGTTCGACGGTGCCGTTCGTAAGCGTTTCCATGTTGCGGGCAACCGTCGTGATTGATTCGTTGGTCTGTTGCGTGCCGGCAGTAAGTTCGTGGCTCGACGCCGCGACGCGCTCGGAACATTCCGCAATTTTCGTAAGCAGGGCTTTAAGCCGATACTTCATGTCGTTGACGCTTTCGGCAAGCGCGCCGATTTCGTCGTCCGTGTGAATGTCCACGTCGTTAATCCGCAGGTTGCCCGCCGAAATTTTTTTCATCGCGTCGACGACCGAATCAACCTGCCCGACCATTTTGCCGACAAAAAAATTCGACGCAAGGATACACGCAATGACAATCACGACGACGGCAAGCGCAATCGACAGAATCAGTTGCTCGACGATATCGTCCATTTCGTGCACGCTCACGCCGACAAAAAGCATTCCGATTGTCTGACCCGTCGCGTCCTTGAGCGGCTGATACGCGGCGTAATGATCTTCGCCCATGACCGACGCTTTGCCGACGAAAAATTTCCCCTGCCGCAGGACGTTGTTTATGACGGCGTCGGAAGCCCGCGTGCCCGTTTGACGATTGCCCGCCGAATCTTTGACGGTCGTGGCGACGCGAGTATCTCCGTTGAACAGCGTGACCTGTGCGCCGCAAATGCCGCTCAAAAAGTCCGTGATTTCGTTGACGCCGTCAATCTGTTGCCCGCCCTTGAAAAGCGTCCCGTCGCGCAAAGTCCAGTCTCCGTTGTAGCGGCTGTTGAGAATTTCCGACAGCGATTGAACGTCGGCAGATGCCTTCATCTGCAATGCCTTCGCGAAACCCGCCTCCGCGCGCAAATAACCGATTATGCCCATAAGCACGCACGCGACAATTACAATCGCGTTGATTGCGAGGATAGATTTGGTTTTCAGTCCCATCGGTGAGTACCTCCTCAAAAAACTTCGCGGGCATTGTATCACAATTTCGATATGGCAACAAAAAAATTCCCGCCACTCACACCGAGCAACGGGAATTTTTTTATCCGCGAAAATGTTGCACCCAGTAGTGCTTGTATTTCGACTTCGGCTGATAATAGTAGACGACGCCGAGCTCAAGATATTTCGGATTCAAAATGTTTTCGCGATGAGTTTCCGAGTCCATCCACGCTTGCACGACCTGTTGCGGCGAAGTTTGTCCGCCCGCCAAATTTTCGCCGAGGATATGTCCGCGTTGAGGCATTGCCGTGAAACATTTCGAGCCGTTCGGGCGCGTGTGTGAAAATTTCGTCGGCAATTCCGTCGCCCGCACGTAAGCACTTGCCGCCAAATCGTTCGCGAACTTCAGCGGCGGCAATCCGACTTTGTTGCGCTCCTTGTTGACCAAACGCAAAACTTCCTGCGGAAAATTTTTGACGTTCGCCTGCAGTTGAGTACGTTGCGCCGCGTCCTGCATGATGATAATTTTTTGTGCCGCCTCAACGCTTGCAAAGGTTGCCGCCGCCAACAAAAGTAATGTCGCCACGCCAAACAAAATTTTTTTCATGACAATCACCTCGCACGGATTTTACTTGCGCAGAATTAATCGCGCATTAAGATTGTATTTCATTGCGCGCCGACATTCAATGACGCCGACGAAAATTTTTTCCGATTGTGGCAAGGCGGCTTGTCGCGGCGGCGGCGGGTATGATATAATTCGCCCGAAAATTTTTTCACAGACTTTGAGAGGAGTGTTTCAATCATGAAATTACCCGGGCTTTTCAAAAGGGTAGTGACTGCCGTTTGCGCGTTGACGTTGGCAATCGGTATCGCGGGTTGCGGCGGCGGCGAAAAGGAACAATTCATCAACATCGCCACGGGCGGCACTGCGGGCACTTATTATCCAATCGGCGGAGCCATTGCCGAAGTCCTCAACAAAAACGGCATGAACGCTTCCGCACAATCAACGGGCGCGTCCGTCGCCAACATCAACATGCTCAAAGACAAACAGGTCGAACTTGCAATCGTTCAGAATGACATAACTTATTACGCTGTCAACGGGCTTGAGATGTTCAAGGAAAGCGGCAAGATCGAAAACCTTTCCGGTATCGCGTCGCTTTATCCCGAAACGTGCCAATTCATCGTCCGTGAAGACAGCGGCATTAAATCCATCAACGACCTTAAGGGCAAACGCGTTGCAGTCGGCGCGGCAGGTTCCGGTGCCGAAGCCAACGCCCGCCAAATTCTTGAGGCTTACGGAATCACTTACGACGACGTGGAAGAACAATTCCTTTCCTTCGCCGAAGGTGCCTACGCAATCAAAGATAAAACCGTCGACGCCGCGTTCGTCACTGCAGGTTACCCGACAGCGTCCGTGCAAGATGTCGCCTCCCAAAACAAAATCCGTCTCCTGCCCGTCGGCGACGAGCAAATCAAAATCCTCACCGATAAATATCCGTTCTACACCAAGACCGTCGTCCCGAAAGGCGTTTATCAGGGCTTCGACGAGGAAGTTCAAACCGTCAGCGTTATGGCAATTCTCGTCTGCAACGACAAAATTGACGCGGCTCTCGGCGAAAAACTCACCAAGGCAGTTTTCGACAACGTAGACAAAATCGCGGCGGCTCACTCTGCCGGCAAGAACATCAAGAAAGAATCCGCGCTCACCGGCATGGACTTCATCAAAATGAACGAGGGCGCGACCAAAGTTCTCAAGTAAGCTCACATCAAATCGAACGTTCAATGCGCAATGCGTTAAGGTCAATCCGCGACGGTTGCGCATTTTGAATTTGCGGCGTAGTTTTCGGAGGTCGGTGCAATGCGAACTGTGGCGGAAGTCTTGCGGGCGGCGACGGAACGTTTGACGGCGTCGGGTGTCGATTCGCCGCGACTTGACGCGGAAATTTTGTTGGCGCACGTGCTCGGTTGGCGGCGATTGACTTTGTACGTCGAGTCGGAAAAAATTTTGCCGCTCGAAAAAATTTTGCGCTTCAACGAATTAATCAGTCGGCGGCTTGAAAAAATTCCCGTGGCGTATCTGACGGGCACGCGTGAATTCATGGGCTTGAGCTTCGCGGTAAATGAGCACGTCTTAATCCCGCGCCCCGACACCGAAATTTTAACGGAAGGCGTCGGCGAATTCCTGCGCGGGCTCGGCAAGGCGTCGGTATCATTCGCGGACTTAGGCACGGGCAGCGGAGCAATTTGCGTGTCAATTTTGAAGTTCGTCAAGAGTGCGCGAGCTTGCGCGGTCGACATATCGGCGGCGGCATTGGCGACGGCTCAACTCAACGCGGCAAAATTCCACGTCGACGATCGGGCGAAATTTTTTTGCGGAGACTTATTCGCGCCGCTGACGGGAAAAATTTTCGACGCAGTCATATCGAATCCACCGTATATCCCGACGGGCGATTTGCCGTCACTGCAGGCGGAAGTCACTCACGAGCCGCGACTTGCCCTTGACGGCGGCGCGGACGGCTTGAATTTTTATCGGCGAATAATTTTCGACGCACCGAACTTTTTGGCGGCGGGCGGACTTTTAGCGGTCGAGGTCGGTCACAATCAATCGACGGCGGTAAAAAATTTGCTTGCGGCTGACGGACGCTTTGCCCCTGCCGAAACGTGGCGGGACTTGTCGGGCATTGAACGGGTCGTTGCGGCACGCGTAATTTGAGGCGCACATGGACGTGCGGCAACGTTGCAATAACCGCGATTCTTTCGCCGCCGAAAGAAAGTAGATTCTAAGAACAGGTGTTCACAAACGCTTAAGTAAAGTGTGAATATGAGAAATTTTAATCAAAGTCTCAGCGGAAGATATTGTTAGCTCATAATTTTTGCTAAGTCGGCGGGAGTGATTGAGCCAGGCAAAAGTCCGCTCCACTATCCAGCGTTTTGGTAAGACTTGCCAGCCGTGCCCCTTAAGCTTCTTGCTGATTTCTACTCGCAAGCCGAAATATTTGTACGACTCGTAAACGAAAGAGCCGCGA
>JADEZP010000075.1 GCA_015206805.1 Quinella sp. 1Q7
CGATAAAAGCTGTGCACGGTGAAGACTGGTGGAAAATCGTGCGGTAAATTACGCCACTGACAGCCCGTTTTCACCAGATACAACACCGCATTGACTAATTCGCGCTTTTCCCATTTGCGTTTTCGCATGTTGACGAACAAGGGCGCAATCACTTCCCATTGCTCATCCGTTAAATCTGTTTCGTATTTTTTTCTCATAATACACTTACTATATCACTTTTTACCCTTTATGAACACCTGTTCTAAAACTTAATCGAAGTTCAAACGTTCGGACGGCGCGACGCCCGCTTGCCAAAAAATCTTGCGCGGCTTGACAGGAAATTTACACGTTGCGGGGAATATTACAGCCACGGAGGTTGAGAAGCGATGCAACATGCGGAGCCGGACGATTTCGTTGAGCGCGTGAGTGAACGATCCGATATTTACTCGGTCGTATCACGCTACGTGCCGCTTACGCAAAAGAGCGGTCGCTATTGGGGACGCTGCCCATTCCACAACGAAAAAACCGCGTCCTTCTGCGTAAGCCCCGACAAAGGATTTTTTTATTGCTTCGGGTGCGGCGCGGGCGGCAACGTCTTCAAGTTCCTGTCGCTCATTGAAAACATAAGCTATTTCGAGGCGGTCAAGCTTCAAGCGGAACGGTTGGGCATCGACCTGCCGACGCAACGCTATTCGCCCGAACAGGATCGTCAGCGGCGCGAACAAAAAGTTTTGTTCCAAATAAACGAAACCGCGCAGGATTTTTATCACGAATGTTTAATCAAAACTGCTCGCGGCGAAATCGGCAGGAAATATTTCGCGGGGCGTGGAATTACGGCGGAAACGATTCAAACGTTCAAGCTCGGCTACGCGCCCGACGAATGGGAAAATCTTTTGCCGCAACTCACACGCCGCGACTTCACAGCGCAACAGATTGAGTCCGTCGGCTTGATTGCCAAGCGCAAAAATTCTTCGGGCTACTACGACAGATTCCGCGCACGCGTGATAATTCCCATTGCCGATGAGCGCGGACGCGTCGTCGGCTTCGGCGGGCGAATTCTCGGCAACGCTGACGAATCGACGCCCAAATATCTCAACACGCCCGAAACGCCGATTTTCAACAAGCGCAAAATTCTTTTCGGGCTCGACAAGTCCGCACGCGCGATAAACTCGGCGGGCTGTGCAATCGTCGTCGAAGGCTACATGGACGCCATAAGTCTTTTCGGCGCGGGTGTGCAAAATGTCGTCGCGACGCTCGGAACCGCCTTCACGCCCGACCACGCAAAGTTGCTCCTGCGCTACGCACGCAAGATTATTTTTTGCTACGACAGCGACGAGGCAGGTCAACGCGCCACGATTCGTGCATTGCCAATCGTTCAGGCGGCGGGTGCGGAAGTTTTTATCGTGCAAGTCCCCGACGGTAAAGACCCAGACGATTTTATCCGCAAGCACGGCAAAGACGCCTTTGACGCGCTGATTCGCAATGCGTCGACGCTGATTGATTATCGCATGAAGTACGTCCTTGCCCGCGCAGAACTTGCGACGCCCGTCGGCAAAGTGCAGGCGTTGCGGGAAATTCTGCCCGTCGTCGTGAAAATCGCAGATACCGCCGCGCGCAACGAGTACACGAAAAAAATCGCCGCCGCGCTTTATATGGACGAAACGCTTGTCAAGGCGGAGTGGCGCAAACTTTTGCGGCAGATGCAACGTGATTCGACAGGTAACGCGGAAAATTCGCCCGTAAAACGAACACGCCTTGCCGTCGCCGAAGACCCCGCAATTCGCGAGGCAAGCGAAATTATTTTGCGGATGCTGTGGCACGAAAGCGATATGATTTCTTACGTGCGGGATACGGTGCCGCGAGAAATTTTTTCGCCCGTGAATCGCGAAATATTCGATTGGCTGGAAGATTGCGCACAACACGGCAAATCCGTCAACGAACTCAACGCGGCGTCGGATTTGAGTGAGGCGGCTGACGCTCAACTGTCGCGGATAATTCTCGGCGGCGACGGTGAACCGCGTGCCACGGAAATTGCCATGTTCGACGATTCGGTCAAAGTTTTGCGGCGCGTCAACTTGAAGAAACGATACAACGAACTTCTTTTGCAAGCCGAAAAATATATTTCGAGCGACGACGACGCTTACCAACGGACAGTTCGAGCGTCGCTCAAAATTAAACATCAAATGGATACTCTCAAAGGCGATTAGGAAAATTTTTCCACGCCCAACACGAAAGGAGGCTGCGTATATGACAGGAAACGCTAAATCTGTCGAGCCGACCAAAGGCGGCAGCCCGTCGGTAACCAAAAAAAATCATTCCGCCAAAAAACAAATCGAACCTGCTCCGGCGGAAGATGCAACCAAGTCCGCCAAAAATCGCCCCGTGAAAATTACTTCGATTCTGGTTGAACGCGGCAAGCAAAACGGCGGCAAACTCACCTGGACCGATTTGGACAAGATTATTCAAAGTCTGGGCATGTCCAACGACACCGACGAGATTGAAGAAATTTTGAGCATTTGCGAGCACGAGGGCATAAAAATCATCGACGAGGAAGATGCCGAGAACGATTACGTTGACGACGCCGCCGAAAATCCCGACGCCGCGATTGCGATTGATACTTCTTCAATCGAGCATGTCGAGCCGATCCAAACCGAAGCCGCGCCCGAAACTTCAGCCGAAGACGAAGCCGAAGTCGTCAAGCCGACGGTTGAAATCGATTTAATTCCCGACAGCGTTTCAATCGATGACCCCGTCCGTATGTACCTTAAGGAGATCGGTCGCGTGCCGCTCCTTACCGCCGAACAGGAACGCGAACTTGCCATGAAGATGGAATCTTCCAACAGGGAAATTTCCACGGAGGCGCAAAAAGAACTTGCGGAAGCGAATTTGCGGCTGGTCGTGTCAATCGCAAAACGTTACGTCGGACGCGGAATGCTCTTCCTTGACCTGATTCAAGAGGGCAACCTCGGACTCATCAAGGCGGTCGAAAAGTTCGATTATCACAAGGGCTACAAATTTTCGACTTACGCGACGTGGTGGATTCGGCAGGCGATAACGCGTGCCATTGCCGACCAAGCGCGAACAATCCGCATACCCGTGCACATGGTCGAGACGATTAACAAACTTATCCGCGTGTCGCGCAACCTGTTGCAAAAAAACGGTCGCGAGCCGACTGACGAAGAAATTGCCGTCGAAATGGAAATTCCCGTAGAACGCGTCCGCGAAATTCGCAAAATCGCGCAGGAGCCCGTGTCGCTTGAAACACCCGTCGGCGAAGAGGACGATTCACATTTGGGCGACTTCATTGAGGATCAAGACGCGCCCGCGCCTGCCGACGCCGCGTCGTTCATGTTGCTAAAGGAACAGCTCGACGACGTGCTTGCAACTTTGACGCCGCGCGAAAAAAATGTTTTGCGGCTCCGATTCGGGCTTGAGGACGGTCGCGCACGCACGCTTGAGGAAGTCGGCAAAAGTTTCAACGTCACCCGCGAACGTATCCGTCAAATTGAGGCGAAGGCGTTGCGCAAACTCCGACATCCCGCGCGCTCAAAGAAGCTCAAAGATTTTCTGGACTGACAAAATTTTTCCCCGCGCAGATTTTTTCCGCAGCGGGGACTTTTTTTAATTAGGAATGTGCAATTAGGAATGTGGAATTAATTTTCAATCATTTGGAGGATACGTCATGGAATTCAAATCGGGATTCGTCGCGGTAATCGGTCGCCCGAACGTCGGCAAGTCCACGCTGATTAACAAAGTCATCGGGCAGAAAGTCGCCATCACTTCCGATAAGCCGCAGACCACGCGCAGTCGAATTCAATGCATACTCACGCTCGACGACGCGCAAATAATTTTTCTGGACACGCCGGGAATTCATAAGCCCAAGTTCAAGCTCGGCGAATACATGCTCCGCGCGGCTGAAAGCACACTCCGCGAAGTCGACGCGATTTTTTTTGTCATTGACACGACGAAAAAATTCGGCGGCGGCGAAAAGTACATCCTTGAGCGATTGGCGGCGACGGATAAGCCCGTGATACTGGTCGTGAACAAAATCGACCTTATCGGGCGCGACAAAATCCTGCCGATAATTGCGGAATATTCTGCGCGGCGGAATTTCGCGGCAGTCGTCCCGATAAGCGCGGCTGACGGCACGAACATTGACGCATTGCTTGCCGAGGCGAAAAAATTTCTGCCCGAAGGTGCGCCGTATTACCCCGCCGAAATGGTCACCGACCAGCCCGAACGTTTGATTGTCGCGGAAATGATTCGCGAAAAAATTTTGCACGCCACGCAGGACGAAGTACCGCACGCAATCGCCGTCGACGTGGACGAATTCAGCGAACGTAAGGGCGGCGCAATTTTCATTCGGGCGACGATTTATGTTGAGCGCGACTCGCAAAAGGGCATCTTAATCGGCAAGAACGGCGCAATGCTCAAGACTGTCGGCGCGGCGGCACGTCCCGAAATTGAGATGTTGCTCGGCACGAAAATTTTTCTGGACTTATGGGTCAAAGTCAAGCGCGATTGGCGAAACTCCGTCGGCGCACTGAAAACTTTCGGGCTGAAAAATTTTTGACGGCGGTCAGTGATTCGCCTTGCGGTAAACGTCCAAAACAAAATCGCGATCCATCGGGTGGAAGGTCGCGACTTTTTTTGTGCCGCCCGCCGTAACCATGTCCGCCAAAAATTTCAGTTCGTCGTCAGTTTGAACGCCGATTCCCAGCTCCGTGAAATTCGTCGGCAAACCGATTTCGCGGAAATAATTTTCCATTGCGTCGATACCCGCGTTGGCGCGTTCGTCGATTGTGCCGTCGGTAATGCCAAAAATTTTCTCCGCGAAGTTCGCGAAACGTTCGGGCTTGTCGACGTAAACAGTCCTTGCCCACCACGCCCACATCGTCGTGAGCGAGGCACCGTGAGCCACGTCGTAACGCCCGCTAAGTTCGTGCCCGAATTTGTGCGCGGAAAAGTCTCTGTCGCGACCGAGCCCCGTGAAGCCCGTATGCGACACCGAGCCGCACCACATAATTTCGCTCATCGCGTGCAGATTCGTCGCGTCGGCAAGGAGGACTTTCGACTGCGCCATAACGTTGCGAATCAGCGATTCGGCGACCATGTCCGTGAAGTCGTTGCCGTCAATCTTGCTGAAGTAACGCTCCAACGTGTGCATGATTATGTCGGCAATTCCGCAGGTCAGCGGGTAACGCGGCACGGTCAGCGCAAGTTCGGGATTCATAATCGCAAAGACCGGTCGCGGCGTCGTGACTCCGGCTTTTTTACCGCTCTCCTCGTCGGTCAGCACGGCGGAATCGGAAGTTTCGGAACCTGCCGCCGCAATCGTCAACACGACGCCGACGGGCAACGATTTTGTCAGCGTGACTTTGCGCGACCAATGATCCCAAATTTCGGCAGTGGGATTCGCCGCGCCGAGTGCAACCGCTTTTGCCGTGTCGATGACGCTGCCGCCGCCGACTGCAAGCACGAAGTCGATTTTGGCGTCGACGGCTTCGCGGATGGCACGTCGCGCGAAATTCACGCGGGGATTCGGTTTGACGCCGCCGATAACTTTCAACGCCGCAAGTCCGCCCTCAAGGAGCGTGCGCTCGATTTTCGGGACGAGACCGCTTTTAACGGCGCTGCCGCCGCCGTAAAGCAACATGACGCGACTGCCGCCGTGTGCGCGAATTTTTTCGGCAACGCGTTCTTCCGCGCCGACTCCGAAAACTATTTCCGTCGGACAAAAATATTCAAAGCTCTGCATGTGTTCAGCCTCCGTTACAAAAATTTTTAGCCTGCGGAAATTCTACAGTCCCGCGACGCTTAACGCAACGTTCCACAAAAAATTTCGGTTGCCGCCGCGTTTGAACGCCGCGCAAGAAATTTTCGGTCGAAGTCACGATTTGCAATCGCGCAAAAAAAATCGGCAGGAGGTTTTTAAGCCTCGCGCCGATTTTTTCGTTGATGTTATTCTGTTAAGTCGTTCATGCGTTCAAGCGGTATGCTCAAGTCCATGTGTCCCGAAAGCGTTTCGATTTCTTGCCCGTCGACCAAAAATTTCACGCTGGTGACTTCGGGGAAATTCGTCAGCGTGTCGACGATTGAGCCGATTAAAAATTCTTCGCCCGTGGAGCCGCCGACGAAGCTTTTCAAAATGCCGCCGTCAAAGTCGACAATCGCCATGCCGTCTTCGACGGTGACACTGCGAATCGCGGCGTTGCTTGGGAAAATTCGCGTCAAGTTGGCGTCGTTCGGGTCGTCGCGCAAACTTTCGACGGCGACAAGATATTTGTCGTTCGGGTCGTCGACGGTAATTTCGCGCTCAACTTCGACAAGCCGCATGCCCGAATCGTCGGGGTAATAAACTTTGATGTTCATTGCGTGCGCAGACTTTTCCGATGCGTCGGAAGGATTTGATTCGGTCGTGCTCGGCTTATCGACTTCGGGCGACGGCTTGACTTCGGGCTGTGAAGCGGGTTTTTTGTCGGGAGCAGTCGTCGCGGGCTTATCGGGCGGCGGAGCGGTCGGAGTGTCGCTCGGAGGTTGTTCGCAACCCGCAGTAAAAATCAGCAGCGCGAGCATTGCCGGCAGAAAAATTTTTTTCACGATAAATCAAATCCTCCTTGATTGAAATAGCGGTTGACGGCGTTGGTGATTGCCTGCGCAAGTTTCTGCTGATAATCGTTGCTTGCCAAAAGTTTTTCTTCGCGCGGGTTGGTGATGAAGCCGAGTTCAATCAACGACGCGGGGCATTTCGAGTGAGTCATAACGTAAAATCTTGCCGCCTTGACGCCGCGATTGCCGAGTCCGCCGAGCCGTTCGAGTTCCTCGTTGAGCAGTCGGGCAAGTCGCTGACCTTTGACGGCACCGGGCGCGTGATAAGTTTCCATACCGTTCGCCTTGCCGTTGGAAAACGCGTTGCAGTGGACGCTGATAAACAGGTCGGTATTCGGCGGAGCCTTGTCGACGCGGGCTTGAAGTTCGGTTGCGTCGGAGACGCCGGGCGCGGCAACGTCAACATCAGTCGTGCGTGTCATAACGACGCGATAGCCCGAAGCCGTCAAAAGTTTCTGCGCCTTGAGCGACACGGCAAGCGACACGGATTTTTCACTGACGCCCGTCGGACCGATTGCGCCCGCGTCGGAGCCGCCGTGACCGGGATCAAGCACGACGATTCTGCCGTCGCCGCTTGAGCTGCTGAAGGTCGTCCAATCGTCCGCCGCGAAAGATTTTTTCACGTCCAAGACGATTCGCGCGGATTTTTTGTCGGAGCGGTTTGCGGGCTCAAGGGCGACTTTGACGTTGCCTTCGGGTGCGGAGCGGAAATGAATTTGAATTCGCGTGTGACGTTCCTGAGTTTTGTTGGCGAAGATTTTTTCGACGAAGTCACGCGCGCCGCCCTGAATTTGCGTGCCCGAAACGCGACTGACTCTGCCGGGCAAAGTGTTATCCAAATCGATACTCAACATGTCGCCCTTAACGTCGGTGGAGATACTGCCGCTGTCGAGTTTGCCGCCGTCGTAGGAAATTTCGATTCGGACGGTGTCGCTGTCGGCGTCGAAGGCGTTTATCCCCGTCAACTCGGCGGGCTTTGCAAAGGCAGTTGTCGCCGCGCATAACAGGGCAAGTGTCAGAGTGAAACACGTTAAAAATTTTTTCAGCAAATTAACTCCTCATTCCTGGTTTACGGTTGCCAACAAACTTCGCGCCTCGTCCAGTGCCGCACGAGTTTTTTCGACTGCGCGGGAAATTGTGATGGTCAGATATTCGCCTTCGTCGGCGTCGGCGGGCAGGAAGTCCGCGGGCAAAATAAATTCGCGAACATCATCGTCATCATCCTCGATGTAAAGTACAGCCTCCGCCTCGTCTTCGTCAAGTTCCTCGATTCGGTCAAGGTAGACGATTATTTCTTTTGCAGAGTTTTCAGATGTGCCATCCATGTGTCAAACCAAGCCTCCTTTGTTTCGGGTTCGACGGAAAAGTTTTTGCCGTCGCTGGTGAGTGTGATTGTGTTATTCCAACGCGTGCAGAAGATATTGTTCTTGTCGACGCCCGCCGCCAGATAAGTGTTGAGCACTCTGCTGTACGGGGGCGGGAGTTTGACGTTATCTTTAGCTCTGTGACCCGCGCTTATCAAGACGCAACTCGGGTGAATCGCCTCGACAAATTTTTTCGTCGATGAAGTCGTTACGCCGTGGTGACCGCTTTTGAGCACGTCGCATTTCAAATCAGCCGCCGAATTGTTCTCCACGATTTTCGCTTCGGATGCCCTTTCGCAGTCGCCCGTGAACATCATGGAAAAATCTTTGTACGTGAGTTTGCCGACGATACTGCCGTTGTTCAAGTTGTGTTCGCGATCTTCTTTGGGGAATTTTGTGCCGTTGACGGTCGCGATAAAGTCCGCCGTCGGCCAGAGCACCTTAAATTCGACGCCGTTGCCGAAGTCCAAAACGTCACCGACCTTCAAGCTTTGGTGCGGAATATTTTTCGCGAGAGTTGCCTTGAGGGTGTTTTTGTAAAGCGGCGACGTGTGAACAAAGCCGTTGTCGTAAACTGCGGCGACGGAAATTTTTTCCAGATACGGGAATTCCGCGAGTTCCTTTTCATTCGGATTGATAAGCATTTTCGCGCCGCCGATATGGTCGCCGTGCGGGTGCGTGATGATGAGCTTGTCGATTTTGGTTACGGAAAGTTTTTCCAGTCCGCGAACAAGTTCGGCGTGCTTTTCGGGTTTGGCGGTGTCGAATAAAATTGTTTGCTTGCCCGTCTGAATCAAAATGGCGTCGCCGTGTCCGATGTCAAGCATGGAAATTTTCAAGTCGCCTCGAACATTCGGCGCGTTGACGGCGGCTTGAGTGGTGCAGCCGTACATAACGAACGTTGCAAGCAGTAATACCGTTAAAAAGATTTTTTTCAGCAAACGAATCCCTCATTTCGACGATTATTTTTTGCCGTCACGTTTCTTTTGCGCCATCCAATCATCAAGCCAATCAACGGCAGTTTCGGGCGTGACGGAGAAATTTTTGCCGTCGCTGGTGATTGTGATTGTGCCGTTCCAGCGAGTGCAGAGAATGTGTTTGGCGTCGATACCGTGCGCCAGATAATTTTTCAGCGGCTCAAGGTGCGGGTGCCCGTAAGTGTTGCGGCGTTCCTCGTCGGGACCGCACGAAATCAGCACGTAGCTCGGATTGACTGTGTTCACGAAATTTTCCGTCGACGCGGTGTAACTGCCGTGATGTCCCGCCTTGAGCACGTCGCACTTGAGAACTTTGGCGTCGTTATCAGCCCACAGCTCGGATTCGACTTTCTTTTCGGCGTCGCCCGTGAACATCATCGAAAATTTTTTGTACGTGAGCTTGCCGACGACGGATTCGTTATTCGGGTCGGACTTGTCGCCGCCGTTGACAGCCGCGACAATTTCGCTCGTCGGATACAGCACGCTGAACTTGACGCCGTTGCCGAAATCAAGCGTGTCGCCGACCTTCAACGCGCCGTGAGTAATGCCCTTCGATTCGACAGCCTTCATGTAGCTTTTGTACAGCGGCGCGGCGGAGGCAATTCCGTTGTCGTAAACTGCGGCGACGGAAATTTTTTCCAGATACGGGTTGGCTTTGAGCTCTTTATTGCTCGGATTGATGAGCACTTTGGCGTTGCCGATATGGTCGGCGTGCGGGTGCGTGAGGATCAATTTGTCAATTTTGGTGACGGAAAATTTTTCCAGCTCGTTGACAAGCAGTTCGCGTTCGTCGGTGTCGGAAGTGTCGATTAGGACGGTTTGCTTGCCCGTCTGAATCAGAATCGCGTCACCCTGCCCGATATTGAGCATGGAAATTTTCAAGTCGCCTTTGACGTTCGGCGCGGCAGCTTCAGTCTTGGAGTCGGTTTTAGTTTCGGTTTTGGAGTCGACTTTTGGAGTGTCGTTGCCGCCCGCTTGACCGGTGTCTTTACCGTCGCCGCCGCACCCGCTCAAAACGAACGTCGCCAGCAAGAGCACCGTCAAAAAAAATTTCTTCATTGAATCATCCTTTCCGTGAAGTATTTTCGTCGCGCTCGTTGCGCCAAACGATGTAGAGCCGAATAATTTTCGTGACCGTCCAAAATGCGAACGACGCGATATAGACTTTATCAATCAGCGACAGGTTGCCGTAGTCGAAATGCACGAATAAAAACACCGCCGCCAATATAATTAAACCGTCGAATTTGTCAAACGCTTTTTTCAGCAAGTCCAGCAAAATAATCGCCTCCCATCATTGCGGAAATTATACATGTTTATTTCAGCTTTAGCATGAAAATTGTCGTCGAATGCAAAAAAAAATTGCCGCCCGAAAAATTTTCGAGCAGCAGATATCGAGGATGATGGAATTTATTTGAATTGCGCCGTAATGTGTTTCCACGCGTCGTCGCGAGTGACTTGCTTGCCGTTGACGAAATATTTGTTGTCGTCAATCAAGCCGCCGTGATCTTCAACCGTGACGCCGTACTTTTGGAAGGTTTCGCGCAGTTTGACGAATTGGTCGTGCATGAGGACGGGGACGCCCGCAATTTCCGTGTCGTAAACTTTGATGCCGAGATCCTTGAATTTGAGCGCGTCGCTTGCGCTTTGAACGTAGGTGCCGCCCGCCACGTCGTTAAGTTGCGCGTCGGTAAGCTGTTCGTCTTTGAGAATGTCGTTTGCCATTGTCGTCGCCTCCTATTTGGTGATACCGAGTTGCTTGTCAAAGAAGTCGAGAGCTTCCTGCTTATTTAGGGCGATCCAAGCGGCGTCTCGCCACTGTCCGTTGATTTTGAATTGGTCGAGCCCGTTGACGTTCATTTGATAATCGATGCCCGCCTTCGCGCAGAAATTCGACATAATTGCGTTCGCGTCGCCGCTTGACGTGTCGATTATCTTGCCGTGCGTGCCGTCCGTGCCGTAGTAACGTTGCACCCACATCATCGCGATTGACCTGTCAAGGAGGTTGCCGCCCGCCACGTCGTCAAGCTGACTGTCGTCGAGGATTTCGTCTTTGAGAATTTCGTTTGCCATTGTTATCGCCTCCAAAAAAACTTTCTGCACATTATACGCCGATGTTGCCGATTTGTTACAAAAAATTTTCGCGCTGTGCTAAAATATTTTCGACATCATTAACGGGAGATGACGATTTTGTTTGTCCGGGGAGAGCTTGAAAAAATCGAGCGCAAAGTTGAGCGCGGCGAACGTCTTACGCGCGACGACGGCTTGAAATTATTTTCGTGCAACGAGTTGAGTTGGTTGGGCGCACTTGCCGATTACGTGCGGAAAACAATTTGCGGCGACGCGGTTTATTACAACGTCAACTGCCACGTGAACTTGACGAACATTTGTCGGGCGCGGTGCAAGTTTTGCGCATTCGGACGCGGCGCGGACTCTGCAGGTGCCTACGCTATGACGATTGACGACGCGATTCAACTTGTCGAGGAGGCGAGTCGCGATCCGCACCTGTCGGGACTGCACATTGTCAGCGGACTGCACCCGACATGGACTTTCGAGCACTACTTGAGCTTTGTCGAGGTGCTCCACGAAAAATTCCCGCGTCTGCACATAAAAGGCTTCACGAGCGTGGAAATTCAACATTTCGCGGACATTTCGGGCTTGAGCGTCGAGGACGTGCTGCGTCGGCTGAAGGCGGCGGGGCTTGAGACGATTGCGGGCGGCGGCGCGGAAATTTTATGTGACCGCGTGCGCAACCTGCTGTGCCCGAAAAAATGTTCGGCGGCGCAATGGCTCAACGTCGCACGCACGGCTCACAAACTCGGCATACGAACGAACGCGTCAATGCTTTACGGGCACATTGAAACGCTTGCCGAACGCGTCGACCACCTAATCACACTGCGCGAACTTCAGGACGATACGGGCGGCTTCCAAACGTTTATTTGCTTCCCGTTCCTGCCGAAAAATACCGCGCTTGAACAAACCGTCACGCAAACGACGATGTGGGACGACCTGCGCACGATTGCGATTTCTCGGCTGATGCTTGACAACTTCACGAACATAAAAGCTTACTGGGTTATGTTGACGGTGCCCGTCGCGCAGGTTGCGTTGAGTTTCGGGGCGAACGACATTGACGGCACGATTCACCGCGAAAACATTTTGCACGACGCGGGCGCGACATCTCCGCGTGCGCTGACCGAAGACGCCATCACAAAAATTATCCGCGACGCGGGACGCGTGCCGTATGCTGTGGGAGGCAACTCATGAAAAATTTTTTGCACACTGCGCGGGAGAAAATTTCTGCGGGCTACAGGCTCAATCGCGACGAAATTCTTGCGCTGTACGACGACAACGACCTGCTGTATCTTGCGCAGGCGGCGCGTCACGTCAAGGAGCGTAAGACCGGCGACAAAGTTTTTTACACCGTCAACCGCCACATAAACTTGACGAACGTTTGCCGCGCGAATTGTCCGTTATGTGCGTTTCAGTGTCGCGGCTACGATAAGCGCGCCTTTACGCTGGAACTTGACGACGTGGAAAAAATTCTTCGTGACGCCGCGCAGGTTGCGGACTTGTCGGAAATTCATATCGTCAGCTCGTTGCACCCCGCGAAAAATTTTTCATATTACGTCGACGCCGTCAAGCTCGTGAAGAAAATTTTGCCGCACGTCGGGATTAACGCCTTTACGCCCGTGGAGGTCGTCAACTTCGCGGACATTTCGGGCTTGAGCGTCGCGGAAGTCTTGCGCGAACTGATTGGCGCGGGCGTCACGAGTTTGGCGGGCGGCGGCGCAGAAATTTTATCCGACCGCGTGCGCGAAATTATCTGCCCGAAAAAGTGTTCGGCGTCACAGTGGCTTGAGGTCATGCGGACGGCTCACGAACTCAATCTGCGAACAAACGCGTCGATAATGTACGGGCACGTCGAGACGATTGCGGAGCGCGTCGACCACCTAATCACACTGCGCGACCTGCAGGACGATACGGGCGGCTTCGCGGCGATGATGTTGTTCCCGTTCCACCCAGACAATACACAGCTCGGACGACAACTCAATCTGCGGCGCGTCGGAGCATGGGAAGATTTAAAAATGCTCGCGCTGACGCGGCTCACGCTGGACAATTTCGACCACGTCAAGGCGTTTTGGGTTATGTTGACGTTGCCGATTGCGCAGTTGGCGTTGAGCTTCGGCGCGGACGATTTGGACGGCACACTCGGCGAAGAACGAATCATTCACGCGGCGGGAGCATCGGGCTCGACGGGCATAACACGCGCTGAACTGGAGCAACTGATTTCGGAGGCGGGCTTCGTGCCGACATTGCGCGAC
>JADEZP010000011.1 GCA_015206805.1 Quinella sp. 1Q7
AATATCAATACGTCGATAAGCCGATGATTTATCTGACTCGCGACACGCAACGTCACAACGAGCTGGGCAAAGCGATTCTGAACGTGTCGTATTTGGTCGACGGTCAAGATTTGGACGCCATTGCCGCCATGATTCAGCGCGTCATAATCGACGGCAACGACTATCGCGCCGCCGACCGCAGGGAAGTTTTCGACAAGTATCTTAACTCCCCGAAAGTCAACGGCGTGTTGGCAAGCGAATTCATTTACAGGAGCGTTGTCGACGAATTCAAGGAAACATCCGATAATACGGAATAATTTGTTCATTTCAGGAGGTTGTTGCTTATGGACAAAAAAGACGTCGTGCTTGTCGTGCTTAATCGCGACGCATTGGAAGATACCGTAAAAAATCTGAATCTCGACCGCGCGAATTTGTCGATGATAATCACGGACGGCTGCGACGGCAAAACTTTCAGCGTCGGCGGCAAAGCTGTTCCCGTGACGAATTTCGCGACGATTCACACGTACATGTGGAAGTACAGGCGATTGATTTGGCTGATTGGCGGCGGCAGTTCTGACGCTCTCCGCAAGATGAGAAAATTTTTGTCGGCATATCGTCACATTCCCGAAGCCAACATCGTCAACTTTGAAGTCGCGCAAATTTCCTCGACGTGGTCGGCGAATGTGCGGCACATTATCGAACACGGCGCGGATTTTTTCGTGACGGGCGGCGAATACGCTCAAGTCGGCGTGAATCTGAAATTTATTCCGAACGGTGAACGTAGCGGAGTTATCCTTGCCGACACGAATCAAACTTTGCGGCAAAGTTATATGACGTCAAAATACATCTTCGCACACGTCGCGCCCGACACGATTAAGTTCGTGCTTATCGGTTTGGAGCCCGACGCTTTCTGCCGCGACGAATTGCACGCCGAGTTGCTCAACGACGACTTCCAAAATGTCTTGTCGACCGTCACCGCCGAGCAAGCCGATTTGAATTTCCACGTCGTCAAAGCGAATTTCGACTGCGAATTTTCCGCTAAGGCGGTTATCGATTGGCAGGACACTCCGCAGAAAATTTCAGCCGCCGCCGTCGAAAGTAACGCTCAAATTCTCACGGATTACATTGAGCTGTGCCTTGCCAACGGCGCAAAACCCGTCGGCGTTGTCTTACCCGTCGCGCCCGCCGCAAAAGAAAATTTCGACGCCGAGCTTTTGAAGACTTTCCGCGATACAATCGGTCAGCTTGAAGAAAATCGCGACTTTACCTGCGTCGATATGTTCGACCTCAATCTGAACTACGATTGCTACTGCGACATGACGCACCTTAACGCACAAGGTCAAACTTTTGTAAATGCGCTCCTTGCCGCGAAACTTCACGCGAAAAATCTTCTCCCGATTGAAAGTTTCTGCGACATGAATTATGCGTATATCAACGATTTGTCCGACATCGCGCCCGCCGACGAATACAACGCGCTGATGGAAAAAATTTTCGCCGCCTCCGCACAAATGATTCGCCGCAAGAAGAAAATCAAAATCGGCTTCGTGCTTTATGCGGCGTCGCAATGGTCCGGCGACGAGCTGTACAATTTGTTCGCCAAAGACAAGCGGTTTGAAACGAACATATTTTTTTGCAAGCGCATATCCGTCGCCACCGACAACGAGCTTTTTGAAAAAGATTTTTTGGACGGCATCGAGCGGTTTAAATCTCACGGTTTGAAAATCGTTCCGATTAGAGGTCGTAAGGCGAAAGTTCCGCATCAAGACGTGATTATTTGTTTGACGCCGTATTTCTCAAGATTGCCGAATGCTTTCAGACCATCAAAAATATCGCTCAAAACGTTGATTACGCATATGCCGTATTCGTTGAGCATATCAATCCGCACGAAAGGATTTTACAACCGCAGCATATTTCATGTCGTGTGGAAGATGTTTCATTCGTCGGTTGCCGGTCTCAAAACGTATGCCAAATACAATACCGTCGGAATGCCGCGCGGATTTTTCAGCGGCTATCCGCGCATGGACATATTTTTCAGGCAGAATGCCGATTTTAAGTTCGATTGGAAGATGACGCGTCCCGACGCCAAAAAAATTATCTGGGCACCGCACTGGTCGATAAACGCCGTCACGCGCTACGCAACGTTTCAGTGGAATTACAAATTCATGTACGAATTCGCCAAGGCTCATCCGGAAACGTCGTGGGTCGTCAAGCCTCACGGCGGTTTATATTCCACGGCGGTCAAGGAAAAAGTTTTCCCGTCGCTTGAAGCTTTCGAGGCATATTTGCAGGCGTGGAACGACCTTCCGAATGCGCAGGTTTACACGGGCGGCTACTATCAAGCAATCTTCGCAACGTCGGATGCAATGATTCACGACAGCGGCTCGTTCATTGCGGAGTATCAATACGTCGATAAGCCCATGATTTTTTTGACACGCGCGGGCGAAATTTTCAACGACCTGGGCAACGCGATTCTGAACGTGTCGTATTGCGTCGACGGCAAAGATCACAAAGCCATTGCCGCAACCTTAAAGCGCGTCATAATCGACGGCAATGACGATAAAGCCGCCGCCCGCAAAAAAAATTTCAACGAACATCTCAATTACCCGAAATACAACGGCAAGCTTGCAAGTGAATTCATCTACCACAGCATTGCCGACGAACTCAAGGAGGTTCCCGAATGACGATAGGTTACACAACGGGCGTTTACGACTTGTTCCACATCGGACACCTTAATCTGCTCAAAAACGCCAAAGGACTTTGCGACAAGCTGATTGTCGGCGTGACGGTCGACGAGCTGGTCAAGTACAAACATAAACGCGCCATCATCCCCTTTGAAGACCGGCTGGAGATTATCCGTTCGATTAAGTATGTCGACGCGGCGATACCGCAGGACAACATCGACAAATTCGCGGCGTGGGAGAAGCTCAAATTCGATATTCTCTTTGTCGGCGACGATTGGTATCAGTCCGAAAGTTGGCAGGCGATGGAAGAAAAATTTCGCAGCGTCGGCGTCAAAGTCGTTTACTTCCCCTACACCAAGGGCGTCAGTTCCACCGTCATAAGTCAAGCGTTGAAATTGGTCAGGGAGATTGATTGAACATGGTCGACAAAAATTTTTGCATGAGCTCGTATCTTGCGTTCCGTTACATTGAACGCGACGACGTGGAATTTTACGACGGATTGCACCACAAAAATTTCCGACCCGTCAAAGACAAAGTTGCGGTCTCCACTGCGCGGGAAATTGACGCGGCGATTGCGGACAACTTCGCCAAAGTGCGCGGCAATAAACTCGGCTTGATGTTAAGCGGCGGCATGGATTCGGCGATTTTGGCGGCGTACATGCCCGGCAGCGACGCTTACACCTTCCGATTCCTCGGCGGCACTTTCCGCAACGATGAACTTTCGCGCGCGGAATATTACGCCGAAACTTACGGACTCAAACTCCATTACGTCGACATTGATTGGCAGACGATTGAGCCGTATGTTGATGCCGTCATGCGTGCCAAAGGTGCGCCCGTCCACTCAATCGAGCCGCAACTTGTCGCGGCGGCGGAGCAGGCTAAAGCCGACGGTATCGAAATGTTGATTATCGGCGACGGGAGCGATTACATCTTCGGCGGAATGGATCAGCTTTTGTCGCGCGATTGGTCGTTTGATGAATTCGTCAAGCGTTACACTTATCTTGAGCCCGCAACCGTACTTAAAGAGCCTGCGGACGTGAATTATTTGTTCGAGCGTTATCGGCGCGGCGATGGTATTGACTGGTTGCAATTCCTTTACGACATCAGCACGGAGGAAAGTTACGCGTCGTATCAAAATGCGTTCGAGACTGCGCAAATGCCGTACTTCGACCCGTATGCAAATCTTGTAATGAGCGAGCCGCTTGATTTGCACCGTGTCAGGAACGGCGAGCCGAAGTATTTGATTCGCGAGCTGTTCGCCATGAAGTACCCGAATCTTCCCGTGCCCGAAAAAGTTTCGATGCCGCGTCCCGTCGACGCGTACTTTGCCGAATGGCACGGACCGACCCGCCCCGAATTCAAATCGAACTTGGATATGATGCAATTCACGGGCAACCAGAAGTGGCAACTTTGGTGCCTTGAACGATTCTTGAATCTTTACGAGCCGTTGCCCGCCGAAGACGCATTGGCAAAAGATACGGCTCATCAACAGCGCAAATCCGCACAAAAAGCTTTCTGCATGAGTTCGTATTTGATGTACCGTTACATTTACGACGAGACCAAAAATTTCGGACTGCCGCGCCCAAAAATCGAGTTACCCGTTGAACGCACGCCCATTGCCGACGGCGACGAGCTGATTGATTGTTTGCGGAAACAGGTCGTTGCGGCGACGAGTGACGGCAAGGCGGCTCTTGCACTTAGCGGCGGCATTGACTCGGCGATTTTGGCGAAGTTCATGCCCGAAGGCTCCACGGCGTACACTTTCCGTTGCGTCGTGCCCGGCAAAAAAGTCGAAGACGAATCCGGACGCGCCGCGCATTGGGCGGAGGTTTGCAAGCTCAATCACAAAATCATCGACATTTATTGGGAGGACGTCGTTTCCGTCGTCGATAAGCTCATGCTCCGCAAGGGCGCGCCGATTCATTCGATTGAGACGCAAATTTACATCGCCGCGCAGAAAATTTTGGCGGACGGCTTCACGAAATTTATCTTCGGCGAAACTGCGGACATCATTTACGGCGGACATGACGGCTTGCTGTCAAGGGATTGGCTTTTCAGTGAATTTGTCGAGCGTTACAGCTACATTCTGCCGTACAAAGTTTTGCGCGAGCCGCAAATGCCGCTTGCCCCTTACAAAGAATTTGAAGTTGACGGACACATTGACCCGTACAAATTTATTAACAAGCATTATCTGCAAGAGTCTCCGCCTTCGTATCGCAATGCGTGCGACGCGGCGGGTGTGGAGTTTGTCGCGCCGTATGCGCTGACGAAAATGGCGCACCCGATTGACTACAAAAAAATTCGCGGCGGTGAGCCGAAATACATTGTTCGCGAGGCGTTCCGCAAGCTTTGGCCCGGCGAAGACATTCCGCGCAAAACTCCGATGCCGCGCCCCGTCAACGAGTGGTTTGAACATTGGCAAGGTCCGACGCGCGAAGAATTTTTGCCGCATTGCACCGACCCGTTGAACGGCAATCAGCGGTGGATGGTTTGGTGCTTGGAACGATTTTTGAATTTGCTCGACAAACCGCGCTGAACTCCACATAACGAAAAAAATCCCCCGCAACTCTTCGTGAGCGGCGGGGGATAATTTTTTTTGTCCGTGTAAATTTATTGAGCGTTGCGTTTGGCAGTCAAGTACGCGTCCATTGCCTCGGCGACCTGCTTGGAATATTTGACGGCAAGCACGACGTTTTTCGCGCCCGCGACGACGTCACCGCTTGCAAAGACGCCTTCGCGGGTGGTGCGACCGTCCTCGTCGACGACAATCAAGCCGTTCTTGTCGACGGACAAATCGTGCGTCGTGTTGACGATTTTATCTTTCGGACCTTGGCTGATTGCGATAATCGTGCTGTCGGCGGGCATCAAAACGGGCGTCTCTTCGCGAATCAAGTTGCCTTCGTCGTCGTAAATGCGCGGCGTGAGAATCGGACCTTTCTCGGTGAATTCGGTTATCGCCATGCCCTGCTGAATTTCGATACCGTCAACAGCGGCGTAGTCGAGTTCGCGCTGACTGGCGGCAATTCTGCGGCGGCGTGCGTAAAGCGTGACATTGCGACTGCCTTGGCGGACGACGGTTCGCGCCACGTCAATGGCACTGTTGCCCGCGCCGATAATCGCGACGGTGTCGCCGAGGTCGTAAGCGTCGGGGTTTTGCAGGTAGTCGATTGCGTAGTGGACGTTGCCGAGCGATTCGCCTTTGACGTGCGGTCGACGCGGACGCCAAACGCCCGTGCCGATAAAAATTGCGTCGTAGCCGTCCTGAAACAGGTCGTCGAGGTGCAGTGCGCCGCCGATTGCCGTATTCGGGCGGAAGTGAATTCCCAGTTCGCGGAGCTTGACTTGATAGCGGTCGAGAATTTTTCGCGACAGGCGGAATGCGGGAATGCCGTAGCGCATCATGCCGCCGACTTTGTCCATGCGCTCAAAGATTGTGATTCGATAGCCGAGCGCGGCAAGTTTGATGGCGATTGTAATTCCTGCGGGACCGGAGCCGATAATCGCGACGCGTTGACCGTTGTCGGGCGCACAATCGATGACGGCTTTATCGAAATAAAATTCGGATATGTAGTGTTCGATGTTCGGGATTTGAACAGCCGCGCCCTCCTTGCGCTTGCCCTGAATGCAGTTGCCTTCGCATTGATTTTCGTGGTCGCAGACAAGTGAGCAAACGACGCTTAGCGGGTTGTTGTCGAAAAGCATACGTCCCGCTTCCTCGGTTTGACCTGCCAGAAAGAGACGAATCATTTCGGGAATGTTGGTTTGAATCGGGCAACCTTTGAGTCGGCACAACGGCTTCTTGCATTGCAGACAGCGGCGCGCCTCGTTGATGACGTGAGCAGCCATTAATTATCCCTCCTAAAACAAAATCGCTTTTCGGATAAATTCCCCGCGAAATTCCATAAACCTGCGCGGCGCGAAAAATTTTTTGTCGTCGCGTGGACGGGCGGCCTCGAATCGCTCAACTAATTTAACTCCTCGTCGGTTGCAACGCAGAATTTCGCGGCAGGCGGCTGACTTGACAGAAAATTTTCAATAAGCAGGAATTTCTTCGCCCGCCATAGAAAATTGCCGCGTGGAATTATTTTCTTTCAGATACGTGAGGAGGTCGGGGGAATTGATGTTTATACTTGCGCTGTCGCCGATTTTATGGCTGGTGATTGCGCTTAGCGTAATTAAAATGCCCGCGTGGAAGGCGTGCTTAATCGCATTGGCGATTTCGCTTGCGGCAGGCATCGGCGTGTGGCATATGGAAACGATTCGGGCGATTGAATCCGTGCTCGAAGGCGTTGCGCTGGCGTGCTGGCCGATTTTACTTGTCATTATTGCGGCGATTTTTACTTACAACTTGACATTGCACACCAAGGCAATGGACACGATTAAAGACATGCTCACCAGCGTCAGCCACGATAAGCGCGTGCTGATACTGCTAATCGGCTGGGGCTTCGGCGGCTTTCTTGAAGGTATGGCGGGCTTCGGAACTGCGATTGCCGTCCCCGCAGGAATGCTCGCGGGCATCGGTATCAATCCGATTCTGTCCGTGTCAGTCTGTTTAATCGCGAATTCCGTGCCGACAGCTTACGGCTCAATCGGAATTCCGCTCGTAACGCTCGGCTCTGTTACGGGCTTCGACTCCGTTCAGCTCGCGACGTTTACATCGCTGCAACTGGGCGTCTTAACGCTGTTGTGCCCGTGGCTTATGGTCATTGCGTCGGGCGGCGGGCTCAAAGCACTGCGCGGCATGTCGATGATGTGTCTGGGCGCGGGACTTGCATTTTTCCTGCCGGAACTCGCGCTGTCAATGTTCGTCGGACCTGAACTTGCGGTTGTCGCGGGCGCGATTGCGACAATGGGCACAATCGTTTTCATCGCGAAGAAATTCCCCGTCAACGATCCCGAATTCGCAATGCCCGACCACGCGCATACGGCAATCAGCACCGCAAAGGCGATTAACGCGTGCTTGCCGTTCATACTGATTTTCTTCTTCCTGCTGTTCACAAGTAAGCTCGTCCCGCCGATTAATTCGTTCCTTATGCAATTCAAGTCGGCTGTCCCGATTTACAACGGCGAAGGCGGCGCACCGTATACTTTCGTGTGGATTAACACGCCCGGCGTCTTGATTATGCTTGCGGCGTTCATTGCGGGTGCCAAGCAGGGCGCGGGCTTCGGCGAAATGGTCGGCGTCCTCAAAAAGACGATTAACGGTCTCAAGTTCACAATGGTTACGATTATTGCGGTCATTGCCACGGCTAAAGTTATGGGCTACAGCGGCATGACGGGGCAAATTGCGGATACGGCGGTTGCGGCGACGGGCACGGCTTACCCGCTGATAGCGGCATTCCTCGGCTCCGTCGGCACATACATCACGGGCTCGGCGACATCAAGTTGCGTCCTGTTCGGCAAGTTGCAAGTGATAGCCTCTCAAGCAATCGGCGCGTCTCCGAACGTTCAAGCATGGGTTGCGGCGGCAAATGCGACGGGTGCCTGCGCGGGCAAAATGATATCCCCGCTGTCAATCGCAATCGGCTCGGCGGCAATCGGCGTCAAGGGCGCGGATTCTCAACTGTTGGCGTTCGCGGTCAAAATCTACGTGCCGTTCGTTATCTTCATGGGCGCAGTCGTCTATTTCGGGCAGGTGCTAATCGGCTAGGAGGCGACGTGATGAAAATTTACACCAAGACGGGCGACGCGGGCACGACGAGCCTTTACACGGGCGAACGCGTCGAAAAAAATTCTCTGCGCGTGCAAGTTTACGGTGCAATCGACGAGGCGGACTCGGCTCTCGGATTGGCGCGGGCGTTCGTCACCGTCGACGAGGTGCGCGATAAAATTTTCGCCGTGCAAAAAATTCTGCCGCGTCTTATGGCGGACTTCGCAAGCTTGAATCGTGAGCCGACAGTCACTGCCGCCGACGTTGCCAAACTTGAATCGGACATGGACGCGCTTGACAGTGCCCTGCCGCCGCTGAAGTCGTTCCTAATTCCCGGCGCGTCGAAGGGCGGAGCATTCCTCGACTTGGCGCGGACTGTCACACGTCGCGCGGAGCGACTTGCCTGCGAGCTTGCGAAGTCGGAGCCCGTGCACGAATCGGACAAAATTTTTCTCAATCGCCTGTCGGATTATTGCTTCATGCTCATGCGCCGTGAAGAACTTGCGCAATAAAAAATCCGCCCGAAGGCGGACGTTCGCCGAAAATTTTTCAGCCGATGTACTGCTGATAAACCACGTAAGCGAACAAAACAATCGCTATCGCCATTGACACGACGCCCGTGCGTTGTGCCCAAAGGTCTTGTTCGTCGGTCAAGTTGTAGTGGCGGCGTGCATACGTCGTCGACAGCGATATCAGCAGTGCCAAATACAGCCCGCGATTCGCCACGGTGAAGTTCGACCAGCCGACGATTAGGAACACTATCGTCAGCGCGAGCACGACGATTAACAGATAATCTTTGCCGGTTTTCGCCGGCTTTTTATTTGCGGGTTCAGGCTTAGTTTTCGGTTTGATTCGCTTTGCAATCTTTTTGGACTGTCGCGCCATGATGATTCTCCTTTTGAAAAATTTTTTTGAGTTTAGCAGAGGCGGCGGGAAAATGCAATGCGCAATCGTCGCGGACGTGCTATAATGACCGCGCAATAAAATTTTCAACGGAAGGACGCCACGCATGTTTAAAGTCAAAATCGCCGTCGTAATTCTGATTGTCGCGCTGTTCGGAGGTGTTCACCTTGCCGCGCCCGAATTCCTGCCCGAAGTTTTCGACCTGCTGTCACGCGGCGACATCGTCGAGACCGCCGAATACATTCAAGGCTACGGCTCGTTGGCGGTGGTGTTCAGCTTCCTGCTGACGCTGTTCGTCAACGCAATCGGCTTCCCGCCCGCAATAATTTTTTCCACGGCGAACACGCTGATTTTCGGTATCGTGCCGGGGATAATTCTGTCGGTCATTGCCGAGACTTTCGGCGTGACGATAAGTTTCATACTGTTGAGATTTTTTTTCCGCGACAGTGCGAAGAAAATCATCCGCAAAAGCAAACGGTTGAGCTCAATCGACAAGTACAGCTCCAAGAACGGCTTCACGGTCATGTTAATTGCGCGAATGGTGCCATACGTTCCGAGCGGCATTTTGAACGCGGCGGGCGCATTGAGCGCGATGAGTCTGCTTGATTATTTCCTTGCGTCGCTGGTCGGCAAATTCCCGTCGACGGGCATTGAGGCGATTATCGGGCACGACGCGATTTTGCACGAGGAAGGCTTCCTGCGGATAATCGTCGTCGTAATTTTCGCAATCGCCCTGATTGTTTGGGCGTGGCGTTATCAGAAAAAACATCATCACTGATTCGGAGGATGCGTCTGACAAATGAAAAAACCATCGGCAGTCGCGCACGACTTTTTTAATCGCGGGCTCGCCTTCAGCGAATTGGGCAACCGTACACAAGCTATAGAATTCTTTACAAAATCGATTGAAATTGTTCCCGAAAATGCGGACGCTTATTATTTTCGCGGTGTTGCTTATAACAGAAACGGCGAGATCGAAAAAGCTTGCTCGGATTTTGATAAGGCAATAGAACTTAATCTGATTCATGAACTTGCGTATTTTCATCGTGCTCATTGTCGACAAACTTTAGGCGACGCGGCTCAAGCTCAAACCGACTTCGACAGGGCGCGTGAGCTCGGCTATCGCGGCTGAATTTTGGAGGTTGATATTATGAAAAAATTTTTTGTCGGCGCGCTGACGGCTTTGACGCTGTGGAGTTTCGGCGCGTTCTGTGAGGCAACTCAACCGCAATACGACGAGCAATGTTGTCGCGGCGGCTACTGCTACCAAGACTGCGACGACACTGCCGACGGCGAATACTGCGGACGATACGGTTGCCGACGCCGATAAACTTCACGCAAAAAAAATTTCCCGCCTCGATTTGAGACGGGATTTTTTTATGTGCAGTTTAGCTTGCGGGGCTGACGAAAAATTTTTCGGCAAGCTCGTCGCTGATTATGAAGTCGCCGAGATTTTTGACGAATCGCGAAGACGTGCCGTGGAAGTCGCTGCCGCCGGTTATCAGCAGGTTGTATCGCTTCGCAAGGGAAAAATAATGCTGCGTATCTTCGGGCTTGTGGCAGGGGTAGTAGACTTCCAGCCCGTCCAGCTTGGCGCACAGCTCCTCGACAAGTTCGTCGTCGCCGACAAGTTTCGGGTGCGCAAGTGTCGCAATTCCGCCCGCCTGATGAATCACGTCGATAACCTCGTCGACTTCGGGCAGGTAGCGCGGCACGTAAGCGGGACAACCTTTGCCGAGCATCTTGTCGAAGGCTTCGCGCACAGTCTTGAACGCGCCGACCTTGACCAGCGTGCGGGCGATATGCGCACGACCGATTGAACGACTTGTGCCCGCGATTTTGAGAACGTCTGCCTCGCGTATGGGATATTTTTTCGTTTGAAGGATCTCGATAATTTCACTGAATCGTGCCCAGCGCGCCTCGATGATTTTGTCGATCATGTCCAGCAAAGCTTCGTTGTAGATGTCGACGTTGTAGCCGACGATGTGAATGTCGCGCGTAGGATGATTGGCACTAAGCTCGACCCCTGGAATTATATTCACGCCCCTCACGGGGTAAAGTCCGTTTTCGTAAAGGTGACGAACACCGTCAACGGTGTCGTGGTCAGTGATGCCCAAGTAGTGGAGACCGATTTTCTTCGCCGCCGCCACAAGCTCTTCGGGCGAAAACGATCCGTCCGAAAAATTTGTATGGGTGTGCAAATCGCCGGCCATTAAAGTTCCCTCCGTGTCTAATGTCCGCCTTTACGGTCAGAAAATTGTGTTACAACGACTGTGAGACGGGGACTGCCCAGAAATTAACGCGGTTCGACAATGAGTTTTATGGCGGTACGTTCGCTCCCGTCAATTTCAATGTCCGTAAAAGCAGGAATGCAGATGAGATCTACGCCGTGCGGTGCCACGAAGCCGCGTGCAATGGCAACCGCTTTAACCGCTTGGTTCAGCGCTCCGGCACCTATCGCCTGCATCTCGGCACTTCCGGTTTCGCGGATAACACCCGCGAGTGCGCCGGCGACGGAATTAGGGTTAGATTTGGCTGATACCTTCAGAATTTCCATGATTGATCCTCCTCTCTTGTTGCATTTTGGTGTTGTAGTGGTTTCCTACTTGCTGCGGCTCCTTCTGCGTCTAAAATGTCTTTAGTGTTAATTCTGCATACGTAAATTAAATCCTTCACTTGACCGTGCGATTTGTCATACAATTTATTGCGACGGGCAATAAGGTTGGTTTATGCTTCAAGTCAGCGGCGGGAATTCTGCCGAATCAAAATGCGCTCGACGTTGACGGGTTTATTCGTCGCGTCGTCAATGTCAATGAGCAACGCGCAGTAAACGCAGGCACCTTCGGCGACATCGAATTTGCTCGGACGACCCGTGACGAAACGTTTTATCACGGGCTCAACCGTCATACCGAGAATCGAATTTTCCGCGCCGACCATTCCCAAATCGGTTATGTAAGCCGTGCCCTTCGGCAGAATTTTTTCGTCGGCAGTCTGAACGTGCGTATGCGTGCCGACGACAGCCGTCAACTGCCCGTCGAAGTGGTAGGCGAAGGCTTGCTTTTCGCTGGTAGCTTCGGCGTGAACGTCAGCCAAAATCACGTCACATTGTCTGCGCATGAAGGCAAGCATTTTTTCTGTCAGGCGGAAGGGGTCATCCATCGGCGGTTGCATGAAAATTCTGCCTGCAACGTTGATGACGCCGACTTTCTTTTTGCCGACGGGGAACATGCAAAAACCTTTGCCGGGCGTATCGGGCGGGTAGTTCGCGGGACGCAGTAAGAACGGCTCCGTGTCGAGAATCTCCAAAACTTTCGGATTGTCCCAAATGTGATTGCCGCTCGTTACAATGTCCGCGCCGCCGCGAATCAGCTCGTCGAAGGTGTTCGGCGTCAAGCCCTTGCCGTGCGCAGCGTTCTCACCGTTGACGACGACGACATCAATTTTGCGAGACTGCTTGAGCTCAAGCGTTTGCTCCACAAAAAAATATCTGCCGGCTCTGCCGACAACATCACCGACCATCAAAATTCGCAAAACGCTCACTCCTTCAGCGCGAATAGACCAGCACGCGTTCATGCTCACGAACGCCGACAAGCCGTCCTTCAACGCGCAAATGCCGCATGTTGTTCAAACACTGTTCCAAATAATCTTCCTGCGCGATTAAATATTCTTCGTCGGGATAATATTCGTCGTAGTCCTCAATCAGCTTGTCGCCAAAATAATTAAACGCCAACTCCGTCAAAAGCGACAGCTCCCGACAAGTAAGCGTTGCCACGTCGCGGCGAACATTAAGGAAACACGTGCCGTAACCGCCTTCGACGTTGAGTTCGATTTTCGCGCCGTTAATGCCCTCCAGATGATGAAAAGTCTCGACCGACTCCACCGCGTAGTGCAGGAATTCGGTGAAGTCTTCCTGCGAAAATTTTCCGTTCAATGCAAAGGAGAATTCAAGCGTCTCGCCTTTCGACTCGTAAGTCACTGATTGGATTGCAGGGAACACTACCAAAATCGACGCCAACAACCGACTTGCGTCGGGATTGGGTTTCTTCGACTTCTTCAGAAAATCAAACACCGCTCTAACCTCCTTTGATCGACCGAAAATTATTAATGCGCAACGCGCAACTTGAAAGCACATTACGCGTTACGCATTACGCATTACGCATTACAAATTATTTTGCGTAGTCGACGACGCGAACTTCGCGGATAATCGTCGCACGAACTTGACCGGGGTATTCCAAATCTTTTTCGATTTTCTTAACGATGTCGTGGGCAAGAGTGACAGCCGCGTCGTCGTCGACTTTGTCGGGCTTGACCATGACGCGAATTTCACGACCGGCTTGAATGGCAAAACATCGCTCGACTCCGTCGAAGGATTCGGCAATTTCCTCAAGCATTTTGAGCCGCTTAAGGTACATTTCCAAACTTTCGCGCCGTGCACCGGGTCGCGCCGCGGAAACTGCATCAGCCGCCGCAACGAGTACCGCCTCAACCGAAGTCGCCTCAACGTCGCCGTGATGGGAGGCAATGGCGTTTATGACAACTTTGTTTTCGCGGTAACGTTTCGCCAAGTCCGCGCCAAGCGTCACGTGCGGACCTTCAATTTCGTGGTCGACAGCTTTGCCGATGTCGTGAAGAAGTCCCGCGCGCTTAGCCAACGTCACGTCAACGCCGAGTTCGCTTGCCATAATGCCCGCAAGCATCGCCACTTCGATTGAGTGACTTAGAACGTTTTGACCGTAGCTCGTGCGATATTTGAGCCGTCCGAGGAGTTTAATCAGTTCGGGATGAATTCCGTGCACGCCGACTTTGAACGTCGCCTGTTCGCCCGCCTCCTTCATGCGGTTATCGACTTCACGTTGCGCCTTTTCGACCATCTCCTCAATCCGTGCGGGGTGAATTCGTCCGTCCGAAATGAGCTTTTCGAGTGCGACGCGGGCAATTTCGCGTTTGACGGGGTCGAATCCCGACAGGATGACGGCTTCGGGCGTGTCGTCGATAATTAAGTCAATGCCCGTCAGCGTCTCAAGCGTGCGGATGTTGCGACCTTCGCGCCCGATAATGCGACCTTTCATGTCGTCGCTGGGCAGGGCAACGACCGATACCGTCGTTTCGGTGACGTGATCTGCCGCGCAACGTTGAATTGCCGTGCTCAAGATGTCGCGCGCCTTTTTATCGGCTTCGTCACGGATTTGCGCTTCGTATTCCTTGATTTTAACCGCCTTGTCGTGCTTGAGGCTGTCTTCGACCTCGCTCATCAAAAGTTCACGTGCTTCGTCCTTGCTTAGTGCGGCAATGCGTTCGAGTTCGGCATTTTCGCGTTCCTGCATTGCGTCAAGTTGCGCCTGCGATTCGTTCAGACGCGCTTCTTTCCTGCTCAAAAGGAGTTCTTTTTTCTCCAGCGAATCCAGCTTTTTGTCAAGGTTTTCTTCCTTTTGCACCACGCGGCGTTCTTGCCGTGACAGCTCATTGCGGCGATCTTTGGTGTCGCGGTCGAGTTCCTGCCGCATTCTATGAATTTCTTCCTTAGCTTCAAGCATGGCTTCTTTTTTTTCTGCGGAGCTTTTTTCCCGCGCCTCGTCGAGGATGCGTCGCGCTTCGTCTTCCGCCGAACCGATTTGAGCTTCGGCAGTACGTTTACGCGCCGTGTAACCGCCGAGTGCGCCGAGAATTATTGCGACGATGACTGCTGCGATTGTAATAGCGATAACACTCACCCCCAAAAAAATTTTCCCGAATACTAAGTTATTCTATAGATTGTCAAGTGATATGTCAAACACTTTGCGGCAAAAAAGCTTGCCGTCAATGGCGTGCGACTGCTATAATCGCGGGCAACGTGATGTTGAATTTGACGGACGCGCTCAAGTTGTCGACGCCGATATCGCCGCGCGACGTGACGTTGAATTTGACGGACGCGCTCAAGTTGTCGACGCCGAAATTTTCGCGCAACGTGACGTTGAATTTGACGGACGCGCTCAAGTTGTCGACGCCGAAATTTTCGCGCAACGTGACGTTGAATCCGACGGACGCGCTCAAGTTGTCGACGCGCTTGTATGTTAAAAATTTTCGTGTGAGGTTTTGCCAATGCTTAATTATCGCAACGGGCTGGAGCTCATGCCGTCGTATGACGGAGTGGAGCGCAGTTATCGAATCAAAGTCAACGCGAACGAATCGACGCTGAATTTGCCGCCGACGGTCGAAGAGCGCGTGCTCAATCGATTGGCGATGATTGCGTTCAATCGTTATCCCGGCGAGGAATATCGTTCGCTGGTTGAGCAAATTGCCAAAAATTTTGCCGTCGACGCGTCGCAAATTTTATTGGGCGGCGGGTCGAGCGAGATTATCGAAAAAGTTTTTCACGCATTCGGCGGCGCGGGCAGGAAGGTCGTCTTTCCGCAACCGAGCTTTTCCATGTACAAAATTTACGCGAAAGCCGCCGAGTCCGACGCTGTGCCGTTCAATCTGGACGCGCAATTTGACTTGGACGTTGACGCCTTTATCGCCAAAATCCGAGAGGTCGGCGCAAATCTTGCCGTCGTCTGCAACCCGAACAATCCCACGGGCAACGCCTTGACGCCCGCGCAGGTCGAAAAAATTGCCGCGTCGATTGAGTGCGCATTCCTGCTTGACGAGGCGTATGTTGAGTTTTACGGTCAATCCGCCGTGAATCTGGTCGCAAAATATCCGAATCTGCTTGTCGCGCGGACGTTCTCAAAAGCTTACGGACTTGCGGGCGTGCGCGTCGGTTACATGATTGCTCAAGCCGAAGTCACGCGCATGATCGACAAAGCCTTTATGCCGTATCACATGAACGTTTTGAGCTTGGCGACGGCGGATATCGTTTATCAAATGCGCGAAGAATTTGTTCCGCGCCTGCAAATGATTATTGCCGAACGTGAACGCTTGGCACAGCGGCTGGAAAAAATTTCGGGCGTGAAAGTTTTTCCGTCGAACACGAATTTTTTGCTGATACGACTTGCCCGTGCCGAGGAGCTGAAAAATTATCTTGAGTCGCTGAATATCGGTGTTCGATATTTTGCGCCGACGGCATTCGGGCTGAAGAACTGCCTGCGAATTTCAATCGGCACAATTCCCGAAAACGACGAAGTCTTTGCCGCGATAAAGCACTTTTTGGAGGCGATGTGATGCGAATCGGCAAGCTTACCCGCGCGACGAATGAAACCCGCGTCGACGTTGAACTGAATCTCGACGGCGCGGGCGTCGCGAAAATTTCTTCGGGTATCGGATTTTTCGACCACATGCTGAACTTGTTCGCGGCGCACGGACAATTTGACTTGACGCTGAACTGCGCGGGCGATTTGCACGTCGACGGACATCACAGCGTGGAGGATATCGGCATTACACTTGGCGCGGCGTTGAAGTCGGCACTCGGCGACAAGCGCGGAATCACGCGTTACGGGACGTTTTTCCTGCCGATGGACGAAACGCTTGCGCTGGTCAGTTTGGACATCAGCGGGCGACCGTTCCTTGTCTGCGAAGTCGGGGAACTTGCGCCGATTATCGGCAGTTTCGATACGCAGCTCGTCGAAGAATTTTTGCGCGCATTCGCCTTCAACGCAGGGCTCACGTTGCACGTCAAAATTTTTTACGGCAAAAATTCACATCACAAAATCGAAGCGATATTCAAGGCACTCGGTCACGCGCTCAAGTCGGCAGTCACAATCGACGAAAAAATTCACGGCGTCCCGTCGACAAAGGGCGTCCTGTGATTTAAGGAGGAATTTTTTATGGAACAGACTTTGGTACTCATCAAGCCCGACGCTTTTGGAGCGGGTCACGCGGGCGCGATTCTCAAGCTTTACGAGGACGCGGGCTTTAAAATCGTCGCGGCAAAAGTTATGCGCATGACGGAAGCAATCGCCGCGAAACATTACGTCGAACACATCGGACGCCCGTATTACGCCGCGCTTGTCGAGTTCATGACGAGTGCGCCGCTTATGGCGATTGTCCTGCGCGGCGACGACGTGATTAAAAAAGTCCGCGAACTCAACGGCGCGACGAATCCTGCCGACGCCGCCGAAGGCACCGTCCGCAAACTTTACGCCGCCGACAAAACGCATAATGCCGTGCACGCCTCCGACAGCCCCGAAAGTTCGGCGCGTGAAATTCCGATTTTCTTCAGCGCGTGCGAAATGTTTGATTGATCAAAAAAAATTTCGGTCGAGTCTCCGAGTTGAGATTCGACCGATTTTTTATTTGGTGCTCAAAAATTTGTTGTCCGCCGCAATGAATCGGCAACGTGACGTTGCATCCAGTGGACGCGTCCAAGTTTGCGACGTTCGTAAGCAATCGCCGCGTTTGAAATTATTTGGTGCTCAAAAATTTGTTGCCCGCCGCAATGAATCGCCACGGATATTCAGCCGCCGCGCCCGCGTAATCGACGTTGATTCGCCGCGTGGCAGTGACCGTCGCTTGAAAGTTTTCGGCGGGCTCGATAAAAATTTCGTCGCCGCACAAGTCCGCGCCGTAAAAATTTTTCGTCACGCCCAGTGCTTGAGACAGCTTGCCGGGACCCGAACATAAATCGCGCAGATTATTTTTGCCGCGTCGAAGTTTCATCAGCTCCACTCCGTCGACGGGCTCAAGCGCGCGAATCAATACCGCCTCCGGCACGCCCGCGACATTTGCGACAACGTTCGTGCACAGGTTGCGCCCGTAAATCAAGTAAACGTAAACAAATCCGCCGTCGCCGAAAAAAATTCGCGTGCGCTCCGTCAAGCCTCGATACGAATGCGCGGCGGCGTCAATCGCACCCATGTAAGCTTCAGTCTCGACGATAACGCCGCTCGTCAAGCCGTCAGATAAATTCGTCACAAGTTTTTTGCCGATAAGTTCGCGGGCAACAGTCAGTCCGTCGCGCAGATAAAATTCGCGGGGCAGTTTCACAGCATCGCCTCGAATTCCGCTTCCGACAAAATTTTTATGCCGAGCTCCTGCGCCTTCGTGAGTTTTGAGCCCGCCTTGTCGCCCGCAATGACGTAATCGGTTTTCTTGGTTACCGAGCCGCGCACAAGTCCGCCGCGTTCCGTCAACAGTGCCGACGCCTCGTTACGCGTGTAACGCTCAAGCGTCCCCGTCAGCACGAAGACTTTGCCCGCAATCGGCGAGCCCGCGTCGAAAATTTTTTTGTCGCCGTCAAGTGTCAGTCCCATTGATCTCAACTCCTCAAGCAGTTTGATGTTGTCGGCGTCGTCGAAAAATTCCCGAACGTGCCGCGCAGTGACTTCGCCGATGTCGTTGACGCGTTGCAGGTCGTCGAGTGTCGCCCGTGACAGTTCCGTCAGCCCGCCGAAGTGGTCGACAAGGTCGCGTGCCGCCGCGCTGCCGACGCCGAAAATTCCCAGCCCAGTCAAAAGTTTGGCGGGCGAATTTTTTTTACTGTCGTCAATCGCCGCAAGGATTTTGTCCGTCGACTTCGCGAGCCCGAAAATTTTTTTTGCAAGCAGTTCGTCGCGCCGAGTGTGCAACTTGTAAATGTCGGCGACGTTGCGAACGAAACCTTCCGCAATGAGCTTCGGTATCGACGTTTCGCCGAGACCTTTGATGTCCATTGCGTTGCGACCGACGAAATTCAGCAAATGATTTTCCAACTGCGCGGGGCAATTCGGATTGACGCAACGGAAATCGGCGGCGGATTCTTCGCGCTCAAGCTTGTGTCCGCAGGCGGGGCAGGTGTCGGGGATTTTATACGGCGCGGAATTTTCGGGACGTTTGCTCACGTCGACGCCGCTCACGCGCGGAATAATTTCGCCGCTTTTGTAGACGCGGATTGTGTCGCCGAGCCGAACGTCCAACGCGTCAATGAAGTCTTGATTGTGGAGCGTGGCGCGTTCGACCCGCGTGCCGTTCAATAAAACCGCGTCGAATATTGCAGTCGGCGTAATTCGTCCCGTGCGCCCGACGCTCAATTCAATGTCGCGCAGAATCGTTTCGCGTTCGACGGGCGGATATTTGTAAGCGACAGCCCAACGCGGAAATTTGCTTGTCGCGCCGAGAATTTCACGTTGCGCAAAGTCGTTGACCTTGACAACCGCGCCGTCAATGTCGTAATTCAGATTGTCGCGCCGCGTGCCGATATCCTCAATCGCCCGCCAAACTTCCGCGAAATTTTTGCAGACGGCGTAATTGCTGATAATCTTGATTCCGTTGCGCGACATGAAGTCGTAAGCCGCAGTATGACTTACAAGTTCGACGCCGACAATTTTTTGCAGATTGAACACGAACATTGACAGGTGCCGTTCGCGGACGATTCGGCTGTCCAGTTGCCGCAAAGTGCCCGCCGCGCAGTTTCTAGGGTTGGCGAAAATTTTCAGTCCGAGCTTGGCTTGACGGTCGTTAGTCGCCGCGAAAGCTTGCCGCGTCATGTAGACTTCGCCGCGAATTTCAAGGTAGGGCGGCGCGTCGACGAGCTGTTGAACAACGTCGTCAATGACCCGCGCGTTTTCCGTAACGTCTTCGCCTTGATTGACGCCGTCGCCGCGTGTGACTGCCTGCGTGAATTTTCCGTCGGTGTAGCGCAGTGCAAGCGACAGTCCGTCAATTTTTTCCTCAACGACGAATTCGACCGCGCCGAGTTTTGCAATCGCGTCGTTGACGAAATTTTCCACGTCCGCGCGACTGAACACGTCCTGCAACGACAGCATCGGCACATCGTGCGCAACGAGTTTGCCCGCCTCACGCCGCGCAGTGCCGCCGACAAGTTGCGTCGGGGATGACGCCGTGACAAATTCCGGATACGCCGCCTCCAGCTCCTTGAGCCGCGCCATAAGTTTATCGTATTCGTAATCGGAAATTTCGGGCGCGTCGAGTTCGTAATACTTGCGATTGTGCCGCCGAATCTCCTTGCGAAGCCGCGACAGTTCGTCCTTGACTTGAGCAACGTCCACGTGAATCACCTGCCTTAAATTTTTGCAATGGGTGCCGCCTGCGCGACGAATATTTTCATGCCGATTTTGGGGTTGGTAAATTGAATCGTGATGTACTTGCCGTCGACAGCCATAATCGTGCCCATGCCCCACAGCTTGTGATTGATTTGGTCGCCGACGTGCCACGTGACATTTTTTGCGGCAGCGGACGATTTTTTTACGGGCGCAGGCTTTGGCGTCGAAGTCTGCGCGGCACGATGAGCAGTCGGCGGTTTGTATCGCGGCGTAATTTTCATCGGCACGGGCTTGTAAGCGTGAGTACTGCCGTCGAGACATTCGCGGGGAATTTCATCGACGAAGCGCGAAATTTCTTGATCGCGGGTCTTGCCGAAGGACATGCGCCGTTCAGCCGCCGTGATGTAAAGTTTTTTTTCGGCGCGGGTCAAGGCGACGTAACAGGCGCGACGTTCCTCCTCAAGCTCGGCTTCATCGTCAAGGGAATTACTGTGCGGAAAAAGTCCGTCTTCCATGCCGACGACGAATACAACGGGGAATTCAAGACCTTTGGCGGCGTGCACCGTCATAAGCTTGACGCGAGAATCTTCCTCGTCGACGGTGTCAAGGTCGGTTATCAGCGCGACGTGATTCAAAAAATCTTCAAGCGTGCCGTTCGGATTGAGCTCAACAAAATCGTGCGCGCTGTTGACGAATGCGCCGATGTTTTCAATGCGGGAAAGATTTTCAGCCTTGCCGTCCTCGGAATTTTCCTTGAGCATCTGCATGTAGCCCGATTCATCAAGCACGACGCGTATCAGATTGTCGACGGACAAATCGCGCGCCGACTCCATGAAACTCATCATCATTGCGACGAATTGTTTGATGTTCGCACGGAAACGCGGCGACAGTCCGTCAATCTGCCCAAGCAAACGACTGTCGGCGACAAGCTCAAATACCGACAAGCCCGCCTCCGCTGCAATTTGCGTCAGCCGATTTAAATTCGTCGCGCCGAGTCCGCGTTTCGGCACGTTGATTATCCGCATAAGGTGCACATTGTCGCGCGGATTGTTTATCACGTGCAGATACGCCAAAATGTCTTTGATTTCCCTGCGGTCGTAAAATTTCAGCCCGCCGATTATGACGTAAGGTATCGCCTCCTGCATGAAACGTTCCTCAAATGTTCGCGACTGTGCGTTTGTGCGATAGAGCAGGGCAATTTCGTTGTACATGAAATTTTCTCGCGTGACCAGCCGCCGAATTTCCCGCGCAACCGTCGCCGCCTCCAGCTTATCCGTCGCGCACAGGGCAAAGTGAATTTTTTCGCCGTCCTCATTGCGCGTCCAAAGACTTTTCGGCTTGCGGTCGAAATTATTTTCGATGACGGCGTTGGCGGCGTTCAAAATTGTTTGCGTCGAACGATAATTTTGCTCCAACAGAATCACGCGTGCGCCGGGATAATCGTGCTCAAAATTCATGATGTTGCGCATATCCGCGCCTCGCCAACCGTAAATCGATTGATCCGCATCCCCGACAACGCAAATGTTCTTGTACTTGGCGGCAAGCAAATTTGTCAGCACATACTGCGCGACGTTCGTATCTTGATATTCGTCAATCGAAATGTATTGGAAACGTTCGCGATAACGCTCCAGCACGTCGGGGTAGTCTTGAAAAATTCTTACGGCGTCAAAAATCAAGTCGTCGAAGTCCAGCGCGTTATTCTCCCGCAAAGCCTTCTGATACTGCTCGTAAATCAGCGCGACGTTTTGGAAGTAAGCGTTTCGGCGCGAAGACAGACTTTCCCGATACTGCGCCACGTCAATCAAATTGTTCTTGAGGTCGGAAATTTTTAAGTGCACGGTGTCGAAAATTTTTATGTCCAAATTCAAATCGGCGACGCATTGACGGATTAACGTTCTGCTGTCGGAGGCGTCGTATATCGCGAAATTCCGATTGAATTCGCCCGTGATTTCGATTTCGCGGCGCAGAAGTCGTGCGCAAAACGAATGGAACGTACTCAACACGATGTCGCGGGCGGGCGCGCCGATAAGCCGTTCTGCGCGGGATTTCATTTCGTTAGCGGCTTTGTTCGTGAAAGTTATCGCCAAAATATTCCGCGGCGAAATTCCCTGCGCGATTAAATTTGCAAGGCGACAGGTCAAAACGCGCGTCTTGCCGGAGCCCGCGCCCGCCATAACCAAAAGCGGTCCGTCCAAACAGTTGACGGCTTCGCGCTGTTGCGGATTCAGGTCTCGGAAAATTTCGTTCGTATCAAAAAAAAATTGCTCATTCAAGAAAGCAACCTCCTTTCGTCGTGAGCAATTATATTCGCGGATAAAATTTTTTGTCAACAACGGCGATTATCCCGCGTCGTAAAGTCTGTACATGGAAATTTCGTTCGGATTGTCGCGAATGTTCCAGACGCCGCACGGACATACGCCCGCGCAAATTCCGCAGCCGATGCATTTCGATTCGTCGCTGACATATTGCCACGAGCCGTCGTCAAGCTCAATGCGCGTGATTGCCTTTTCGGGGCAGGAGTTCAGGCAAATTTTGCAGTCGCGACACGTGCCGCAACTTACGCAACGCAAATGTTCATGCATTGGGTCGGGCAAGTCGCAATGGTGACACCGCTCAAAAAATTTTTTCGACAGGCTCGCGGGCGGAACGATTTGCTTTGGCGGCGTCGACGTAATTTTTTCGCCGCGCAGGAATTTATCCATCATCAGCGCAGTCCGCCGCGCGTCGCCGATTGCGTCAGTCAAACGTCCCGGCTTAATCACGTCGCCCGCCGCAAAAACTTTCGGCAAAATTTTTTTCTCGGCGTCGGGGACAAGCCAACTGCCGCGAAATTTTTTTACTTCGGGCAGGAAGTCAAGTACGGGTGCTTCGCCGATTGAAACGATAATTTGGTCAGCCGCAATGAATCTGCCGTCGTCGGAGAAAATTCCGTCGGCGGTGATTTTTTTCGTCACGAACGGGAAAACGATTCGCCCGCCGAAATTTTCCAGCCGCCGAATTTCTTTCGCGAACGCGGCGGGCTTGACGACATCAACGACAACGACACTTTCCGCGCCCTGTTCGTAAGCCGAAGTTGCAACGTCCATGCCCGAATTGCCGCCGCCGATTACGACGACATTTTTGCCGACGTAAGGCTTTTCGCCGCGATTGATCGCCTTCAAAAACTCGACGCCGAACGTCAACAGTTCCGCGCCTTCCCACGGAAAATAACGCGCCTTGTGTCCGCCGACCGCAATCAAAACCGCGTCGCTTGAGTCGCAAATTTCGTTGAACTTCGCGGCGTCGACTTTGCAACCCGTCACGAATTTCACGCCGATTTTTTCAATGCGGTTGAGTTCGGCTTTAAGCAGGTCTTGCGGCAGACGCGAATGCGGAATGACTTGCGCAAGCTTGCCGCCGATTTGATTCGCGTCGTCGTAGACCGTGACTGCGTGACCGAGCCGCGCCAGTTGCCACGCCGCCGACAATCCCGCGACTCCGCCGCCGATTATCGCGACGTGCTTGCCGCTTGAAATTTCGGGCGGGGCAACTTCGACGTGAGCCGATTGCAAACCGAGTTCGCCGATTTTAATCGCCTCGTCAATCGTGGCGCGCGTGCAACCTTCCATGCACGGATTCGGGCAAAGCGTGCCGCAGACCGAACCTGGAAACGGCGTGTACTCCAAAACGAGTTTCAACGCCGCGTCGATTTTTCCTTGCCGCAGGAGTGCCAGCCGCTTTTGCGTCGGAATTCCCGTCGGGCAGAAAAATTGGCACGGCGCAGAAAATTTTGCGTTGTCCCACGTCGGCACGCGCAACCGATACAGCCCGCGATTGACGGTATTCAGCACGGTAAAATCATCGTCCGCAACGTCGCTGAAAATTCCGCCCTTGACCCAATCGTTTCGGCGGAACGCGGCAAGGTCGGGCAAAACTTGCGGCTTCTTCTCCTCGAAAGTCAGCGGGCGAAGTTTCCGCCATTCGCGCCAGTCGCTAAGTTCGGCAATCAGTTCGGATTTTTCGACGGCGTTCAGGAAATGATTCATGCCGCCCTTGAGAAACGCAACGTCGTCCGCGTCAAGCTCAAGGCACAAAATATCGTCGGGATAATCTGAAATTTTTCCGCGCACGTAGACGACGCCTCCGACCATGCCGACGCAAGCCCTTTCGCCGAGCACCGATGAAAAATTTTCGCAGTCGACGCCGCAAACGACGGCACGTCCGCCGCCCATAAACTCAAACGAAAAGCTCCCGACGTTCTTGAGCACCCAAAGTTCCGGTTCCTCGTAAAGCGGATCGTGTTTCATAAGCGAGCCCGTCCGAGTGCCCGCGCGTCCGCCGATATAAATTTTCCCGCCGCTTGAGCAATGTCCCGCAGTGTCGCCCGCGTCGCCTTTGACGGTGATAAGTCCGCCCGAATTGAGCCAGCCGACATCAGCCGACGTGGAGCCCTCGACGATAATTTCGGTGTTGGGCAGGCACATTGAGCCGACACGTTGACCCGCGTTCGTGACGTGAAATTTCAGCGTCTTGCCTTCGGGGTGCCAAAGCGGTCCGCCAATGTCGTGTTGACCTGAAGCCGCAATGTCAAAATCCGTTTCGCCCGACTTGACCGCCGCCTCAATCATCAACAGCAAGTCTTGCGTCGACATGCGCTCATTGTTCCTAATCGTGGTGATATTCAGCATTTGCAATCTCCCCCAAATTACAAGCCGTCCAAGCAGCGTTGAAGTCTGTCCGCAAATTTTCCGTTGACGGCGCGAAATTTTCCCCAATCGAACAGCGGCGTTGCATTGTCTTTTTTGCCGGAATTGGTGTGCGAAATATGCAGATACGTCAACCACGGCATCGGCGAACATTGAAAAACATCATTGCCGAGCGGCGCGGTGAAATATTCGGCTTGAGAGTCGGCAATTTCCTTGGCAAGCGCAACGTAACTTTGCAGGCTGTGCGTCAGCGGCACATTCACGACTTTGAAGAGCTCCGTTTCCAAATTCAGCCACGTGAACGCCGTATCAATCTTGTCAAACAAAACAATCGCACCGTCGACGAATCTGTAGCGAAAATTTTCAATTTCGTTGCCGCATTTGCAAACCGCATACACCATCGACAGCGTGAACGATAAATTTTGCGCCTTAACTTTCCTGCGGAAATTTGTCACGTCAACTTCAAACGTCACGCAAAAATGCGGCTCGATACAATTTCTGAAAATCGCGCAGTGAGCGGCACGTTGCCAATTTTTTTCGTCGATAATTTTGTATTCGTTCATTTGTTGACCTCTTCAGCAGACGTATTGAATGCCGAGCTTGTCGGCAATGGCTTTGTCGGTCGAAACGAGCGCGTCACTCCTGCCGACGGGCAAGGAGCTGTTGCCGATTGGAGCCATCAACTTGCGCAACTCCGCGTCGAAGGCAAGCACGTAATCGACAATGCGTTGCGCACCTTTATCAACGTCGAGTCGCTTAACCAGTCGCGGATTTTGCGTGCAAATTCCCGTCGGACATTTTCCCGTGTTGCAAGCGTTGCACCGTCCCTGCTCATTGCCGACGCAGCCGAGCAGTTGAATCAGAATTTTGCCGACGAAAACGCCGTTGGCACCGAGGCAAATCATCTTGAAGGCGTCCGCCGCCGCGTTGCCCGTCATGCCGATACCGCCGCCGCCGTAAAGCGGAATTTGTCCCTGCGCACCCTGTTCAATCGCCGCAAGGTAGCAGTCGCGAATTTTCGACACGACGGGATGTCCCGTGTGGTCGAGCGAAATTTCATTAGCCGCGCCCGTGCCGCCTTGGATGCCGTCGATAAAGAATCCGCCGCAAATTTTGTACGGGTCGCGCAAAAGATTGTTGTAAACCGAGACCGACGTTGACGACGCCGCGCATTTTATCGCGACGGGCACGCGGAATCCGAACGCCGCGTTCAACGACAGGTGCATTTTCTGAACGGACTCTTCGATTGAGTAAAGTCCTTGATGATTCGGCGGCGAAGACAACGTTGCTTTGGGCACGCCGCGAATTGCTTGGACGTGCGGCGCGACTTTTTCCGCCTGCAGTAAACCGCCGTCGCCGGGCTTTGCTCCCTGACCGATTTTTATCAGCACGCCCGCAGGATCGACTTTCATGCGCGGCATCGCCTTGATGATTCGGTTCCAGCCGAAATGTCCCGACGCAATTTGTATGATGAAATATTTCAGATACTCCGACTCCAAAAGTTTGACGGGCATACCGCCTTCGCCGGAACTCATTCTCACGGGCAAGCCGCAACGTTCGTTGAGATAAGCCGCCGCCATTGCCACAGCCTCCCAAGCCCGCGTCGACAGCGCGCCGATTGACATATCCGAAAAAATCAGCGGATAAATCCAGCGCACCGGCGGAGTCTTTCGCGTCATGACGAGCTTGCCGCCGTCCGATTGAACGGGCAATTCTTTCGGCGACAAAACTCTTCCGAGCGGTGCGCGTATGTCGAACGTGTGGCGAATCGAATCAAGCGACGGGTCAGTCATTTGCGAAATACGCCCGACGATAATTTTGTCCAGCGTCCGTTGCGCGTTTAAGTTCGTCCTGCCGCCGCGCTTTATCGGTCGATTGAACAGCAAATTCCTGCGATTGTCAAAATTCCTCACGGCACGAATCGCATTGTTCGGACAAACGCGCTCACACATGCCGCAACCTCGACACGCGCAATTAATGTCGGCAACCTGCTTGATGACGGGCAGGGCAAGTTGGCGGTGAATCGGTTCGGGCTGATTCGCTTCGGAGACCGTGACGGACTTGCGCTGAACTTCGACCTTAATCGCCTTGAAGGTGCACGACGCGACGCAACTGCCGCACATTGTGCAACGCTCGGCATGGTATTCAATCGTCCACGGCAAATCATTGACCGCCAAATCTTGAACTTTCATTGCTTCCATCTCGTCACCCCCAAATCGTTGTCAATCACGACGACTTCGCGTTCGTTCGGGTAAATGTCGCGCTCCATGTTCCTTTCGGGCAGAATCTCGTTGATGCCGCAGACTTCGGACGAAATGGCAACCGTCGTATCGTCGCCGCCGACAACCACGGGACGCAATTTTTTCGAGTCGCAACAAGTCATCATGCGTCCGTCGGGCAAGCCCGCAATAATCGTGTTCGGACCGTTAATTTCCAAATGTGCCAACGATTGCCGAATCGACAGCAAAATATCTCGGTCGGGACGCTCGGCAATTTCGGCGAACGGCAACGGCGTTATCACGTGCTTGTAGTAAGGTAACGGCCATTTCAGCTCGTGCAGGACGTAATGCAACGTGTACAGGAAATTTTGCGAATCCGATTCGAAGCCGATGTAACCGCGATGCAAATTTTTCTGGAACTCCTTGTTCTTCGTGTAGAAAGTATTTTCTCCGTTGGCGCACAACGTGTAGCCCTGCAGGAAGAACGGGTGCGCCGCGTAGCGGACGATTTTGTAGTTGGTGTTCTGCCGACACTGCACAATGATATTTTTCGCCAGCAAAGTTTCGTTGTCGTCCCAAAGGCGGAAATACGTCGCAATGTCGCGCGGGTCGCCGATTTCCTTGAGCGTGAGCACATCCGGCCAGAATGAGTAAACGTAACCTTGATTCGATTCGGTCAAAATTTTCCGCAATTCAAGCCGCGTATCAAGCAGTAAAGCTTCGCGCTCCTCGGCGTCGGTGATATGTTCGGGATAATCGTAATTCCGAAAAATGTAGTACGGCATGGTTTGAATGTCCAAGCCCTTGCGCTTATCGGGTACGGGCAACCACTCCGCCATTTTGACGAAGTCTTTCGCCGCAAGATAATCTTCGACGAGCCGCGCGCCTTTTTTCGTGCAAGCCATCGACAACAGCGGTTTGTCCTTGTACAGCGAGAATACGCCCGATAAATCTTGCATGACCATTGCGAAGCCCGAATTGTCATGACCTTCCTGTTGCGGCAACATCAATCGCAGTGCCGTCGACGGGTAAACGGGCTTTTTGCTTTTAACGGCTCCGATTCTGCACATGGCAATCACTCCAATCAAAAAGGGCAGCAGGTTTCCGACCAACTGCCCACGCAAATGTTCAAATGTTGTTCTTGACGTATGCGTCGTAAAGTTGCTTGAGCTCCTCGATCTTGTCGTACATTTCGACTTGCAATTTGGACGCAGTCGCGAAGTCGCCGCCGATTAGCGCGTTGGTCAGCCGCGTGAACAGCGATTTTTTGTCGATTGAATCTTTGGCAAGATACGCGCGAACATCTTTAAGCTTGTTCCAGTTGTAGGAGTCTTGGTCGGTGCGCGAATCACTTTCGATTAGTTTCGCCTTGCGGACAATGTTGCGCATTTCGGGCAGGATGCGGGCGATAATTTCGGTCTTCCAGCGGAGCAATGCGCCTTCGCGGAACGACTTGATAATTTGCGGACGAAGTGCGCCGCCTGCAGTGATGACGCGAACTTTAGCGGGATATTTCTCGAAAGCGGACATGTTCTCCCAGACAGTGGCGGGCGGTGCGCCGAAAAGATTATCGCGCTCTTCGGCAGTGAAGTCCTCGAAGACATCTTCCTCGCTGCGATAGGCGCGGGATTTTTCAAGGTAGACACCGTCTTGCCCCGCCTTCTTGCTGAGTTCGGTCAGCAGGTCGACAGCCGAACGATCAATCGTTGCGCGTATGCCGTCGAGTATCGCCGAATACGCCGCCGCCAACACAAGGTAAGTGTTCGTGTACGGATTGCAGGCGCGAAGTTCAAAGCGCGTCGCCATCGGATTTTTCAAGTCGCGAATCAGTCCCGCCAAAATTGTGCGATTGCGGCTTGGAATTTTCGGCGTGTGTCCCAGCGACGTCACGATACAAACGGGTGCCTCGAAGCCGGGCTTTAGGCGGTTAAGTGAATCGTTCGTCGCGCTGACAAAGGGATTGATAACCTCGTAATTTTTCAGCAAACCCATAATCGCGCCGTAGCCGACCGTGCTCATGAAGTCTTCGTAAGGATTTTTGGCGGCAAAGAGATTGTGCAACTTCCCGTCGCTCGTGACGGCGGCAAGCCCGATGTGCGTATGTTCGCCGTTGCCCGCAAGACCGATCATCGGTTTGGCTTTGAAGCTGACTTCCAGACCTTCGGCGCGGAAAATTTCTTTGACAATCGTGCGCACGAACATTTCATTATCAGCCGCCTGCACCGCGTCCGCAAATCGCCAATCAATTTCCAGCTGTTCACAAACGTGCGTAAGGTGACCCGATTCGTCAATCTGCGCTTTGAGCCCGCCAACCTCTTTGTGTCCCATTTCGACTTGCAAGCCGTAATCGTCCAGAGCCACAACGCATTTTTCCAGCGCGCAACGAACTGCGCCGTGCGTGCGTTCCCAATACTGTTCCTGCAAAACCTGCGACGCGCTCATTTCTTTGATTGCGGCCTCTTCAAGAGGAGTCTTTACCCAAAATTCAAGCTCGGTCGCCGAAGTAAAAACGATGTCGGTAATGTCGTTGCCGCTGACGTCAAGCCCTTCAATTTCCGCGTGTTCGTGGAAGATGTCGAGCAATTCGCGCTTGACGAAAGACAGCGTATCGGTCAAGACGGCGCGGGAGTCGACGCGTTTGCCCTCGTGAATCAAAAAGCTCGGAATTCTCAACGTGCCTACAGGTTTGTTGGTTTCGTCGTCGAAGTATTCAAAATTGTAATCGACGAACCAGTTGACGTTGGGGTCGACCGGCATATCAACCTTTGCATTGTTGAGCGTGGCGATGCCCGGCAGCACGACGCTGGAACCGTCGGTCTGCACGGCTGTGCCCGCGTAGAATTCGTCGATGTCCTTAATAAAAAGTCTTACGGGAATTTTTTCATCAGTGTCGTTGCCGGCAAGGTCAATGCCGACCAGCGACACAAATTTTATTTCGGGGTGCTCTTTGAGCAGTCCGATTATTTCTTCTTTGGGGGTTTTCGCCTTAATCGTGTAGAGTAATTTTTTCATACAGATTACCTCCAATCATTCGGGCTTCTCGCCGGGGATGTCCATAATCGCTTCGACGCCACGATGCCCCGTGCGAATCCTTATCGCGTCCGAAAGTTCATAAACGAAAATTTTTCCGTCGCCGAATTTGCCCGTGCGCAAAACTTTCTGCGCAACTTCCAAAACTTTTTCAACGGGCACTTCGCAGACGACCGTTTCCAACTTGATTTTCGGAACAAGATTAACGTCGTATTCCCTGCCGCGATAAACTTCCTTGTGTCCTTTTTGAAGTCCGCAACCGTAAACTTGACTGACGGTCATTCCGTGCACACCGATTTTGTTCAGCGCGTCTTTGAGGTCTTCGAGCTTTGAAGGGCGCGTGATGATGTCGATTTTCGTAAGCTTTCTTTCCATGCAATTCCCTCCTCAATCTTGCGAACCCGATATGCTCGGAAAAAGTCTTATCTCGCCGGCTTCGGTCTCGCTGATAAAACTCGGGGCACCCGCGAAGAGACCTGCATTGTAGCCGCGCTCGCCGTGTTCGGTGATGTCCAAACCCAAAATTTCTTCGTTCTCTTCGGCACGGAGGGCAACTGCTGCATTGACGACTTTGTAAAGGATTGTTGAGCCGACAACCGCGAAAATAATCGCAACGCCGATTGAAATAATTTGAGCGATAAATAAATTTGTTTCGCCGTAGAAAAGACCGTTCGCACCGTCGGGATTGACTGCGGTCGTCGCCCAAAGCCCCGTGGCAATCGCGCCCCACATGCCGCCGATACCGTGAATGCCGAACGCATCGAGCGAATCATCATAACCAAATTTTTCTTTGACAATGGCGACCGCCGTGTAGCAAATGCCGCCGCCGATTAAACCGATTGCAACACTCGGAAGGACAGTCACATAGCCTGCCGCAGGAGTTATCGCAACAAGTCCCGCGACTGCACCCGATACCGCGCCGAGAATCGTCGGCTTGCCTGAACGAAGCCATTCAATCAACACCCAGCCGAGTAACCCTGCTGCAGCCGCCGCGTGTGTCACAAGGAAAGCATTAGCCGCCAACTCATTTGCACCGAGCGCAGAACCCGCGTTGAAGCCGTACCACCCGATAAAAAGTCCTGCCGCGCCGAGTACCGTCATCGGGATATTATGCGGAATGATAGCCGATTTACCGTAGCCGCGACGCTTACCCAGCAAGATACAAATCGTCAAACCGCTAACACCCGACAGGATATGAATCACCAATCCGCCCGCGAAGTCCAACGCACCGAGTTGAGCGAGAAAACCGCCGCCCCAGACCCAATGCGCCATCGGGTTGTAAATGAAGATTGCCCAAAGCAACATCAACAGAGCAAAGCCTTTAAATTTCATACGTTCGGCAAATGCGCCCGTTATTAGCGCAGGCGTCAAAGCCGCGAACATGCATTGGAATGCTACGAACGCGAGTTCGGGAATTGTTCCGCCGTCAAGAATGTTCAAACCGACATTTGCCAAGCCCATTTTCGACAAGTCGCCGATTAACCCGTTCACATCCGAGCCGAAAGCCATTGTATAGCCGAGCAGAATAAATTCGACCGAAATCATGCCCAGAATGAACATCGACTGCATTATTGTCGATAAAACATTTTTGCTCCGAACCATTCCTCCATAGAAAAGAGCGACTGCCGGCGTCATTATAAAAACCAATGCCGCGCTTATCAGTACCCATGCCGTGTCTCCACTGTTCATAACAATCACTGCCTAACCAATAATTTTTATCAGCTGATGTCGGGATTATACCATAACAAAATGTTATGTAAATAACTTTTATAGTTGTATTCTTGTATACATTTATCGGCAGATTTGCTATAATAAAAATGCTTGGTTAGAATCCTTTATAAAATTTTTTGCCTTATCCCGGATAGTCTTACTTGTGAAAAAGTAAAAAAAGAAACTCTTGCGGAAAAGAGTTTCGAGAAATTAAGGCTGCAGTAAACTTTCCTTGTAGTCGAATTTGAGCAAGTAGTTGTAAGAGGATTCGGAAACAATATCAAAAAATTTTTGAATGGTGTTATCGAGATATAAACGGTTGATGTTTTGTCGAGTGTACGCGTGATAATAACCGCAATTCAGAGAAGGAACCCTTGTGCAGATTTAAAGCCCTTATTGGTGATATAATCCTCAAAGTCGGGATTGACACAGCGATAAGAAAATTGAGATGATCGAGTTCATTAGGCAGTTGCTTTTGTTGATGAGCTAAGCAAAAATTTTTGGCACCTATGCCGCCAATGCCCTGCGGACTTATCAAAATATTTTTATCAGCGGAGAGGCAAATATCGCGAACAGGTTGTCCGTGAACGAGAATGAAATTGCCCTTGCTGATGAGCGTTTTGTCTTTGAATTTTTTGGCGAGTCGTTTGAAAAGTTGCTTTTGAGTGGAGCGGAGGAAATTTTCCAAATTCTTCATGCGGGCACTGCCTTTTGTTCGCGGCAAGCTTGGCAAAAGAGAATTGTATCGCCGTCAGCATTTACGACCTCTGAAAGCTCGTTGTGCCGATTGATAACGTCTCAAGTTCCAGAAGAATAATTTTCACACTCTTGGCAGAACTCGCAGCCATCGTGATTGCAGTCCTCGCAAAGAAGTTTGGAAGAAATTTCGCCCGCGCAAAAAATACAAAGTCCGTAAGTCCCAACATTGAAAATCTCGAAGTCGTGCTCATGGTCTCGGCGGATGGAAATTTTGGCGTCAAAGTCAAGGTATAGTGATAGGTAAGGCTTTGAAGTAATCGCCGCCTTTTCCTCCAATCCACACCGTACGTGCAACTTTCACCGCATACGGCGTTCCATCTTTGATAATTCATTTCAATCTAATCAATCTACCGAAAGGATATTGGCTTGCAGATATTTTTAAATCGTCTTGGTATTGTTTGCGTGAATGAGTTTGTGCACCGTTGCCGTAATAAGGATTAAGTTTTGGTAATCGTCCGTGCCGCCTTGAGATTTCGGGATTTTATGGTGGCAGTGGATTTCGTCCGTTGAAGTGAATTTCTCACCCGTGACAGCATATTGTTCTTTTTGAGCAAAGTAGAGAGAAATACGGTTGTTCGCATATTCGAGACTTCTGCCGAAAAGTGGTTGACGCAGAAGTTTGAGTTTGATTTTGTCAATCGCTTCGACCGGTGCCTGATTGCTGGTGCACCTTGCAAATTTGTGCTGAACGTAACCGATAGGATAAATTGGTTCGTCGGCGAGATAACGTAACATTGCCGATTTACCATATCGCGTCCTTTCGGCTGGCGTGAGCTTGCGTCCTTTCTTGCGATAGTAATTTTGAATTCTCATAACCATTTTGTTGAACAGAAAGATTTCTCCGAGCTGTCCTTTTTCCGGTCGAGGGTTCCTGATTCGTTTAATTTGTTCAACAAGAGCTTTGCGTTTCGCCGTCAGTTGTTTGTAGCTGATGTGCGACTTGACTACCTTTTTACCGCCTTTAGGATGGACTTTAATTTTTAAACCAAGAAATTCCGAGTAGCACTTCTTAACGTTGACAAGTCTTGTTTTCTCTTTCGAGACTTCAAGCTTGAGCCTTTCAGATAGCCATTGTGTTATCGCAATTTTTGTCCTTTCAGCTACTGTTTTTGTCCTGCAGAAAATTCTAAAGTCGTCAGCATAACGTACGATATACATTTCTTTGAGGTTGGTTTTGCGCATTGCCAAATAACAATTCTTGGTGCCATTTTTTGGAATTGGATATTTGTTTTTGCGAATAGATGAGTTTGCCGTCGGGCAGTTTGATAGGAGCTTTGAGCATACGCAAGATTTTTCCGAGTAAATGCTTGTAAGTCCTTGATGTCGAATTCGATGACGTAATGTAAATGACTGTGTTGCAGTCTAATGTGAACGTCTGCAATGGAATGTCCTTCCGTCTGACGGGTTTAGGGCGGTAGCCGCGATTTGTACCGGCAATGATGTATCTGATTTTGGCGGTCACTTCTTCGGGCGTTAATTTGCAGATGTCCGCGATTGTCAGCTTGTCCGTTCCGGCGGTTTTGCTCCCTGTGTTTGATTTGATGTTCCTGTACGCAAGCAAGATGTTTTCTTCGCTAAGGACGAGCGGCATTAAGTTTGTGAAGTGTTCGCCACTTTAGGCGCAGTATAATGTCCTTTATCCCGTCTCGAAGTTAGTTGCCTAACCGTTCAGACCTCAAAGATCCATTTATAACCGGCTTGATAATTGAACTTAGGTTTGTGCTATGTACCGTCTGCATTGAAACAGCAACCCATTAGCTGTTGACAGGATTCACACGACGAAATGTTTCCTGTCTGCAGAAAGGTATTACCCCTGTATCCATTGCGAGACGATTTGATACATGGTCCTCACGATACGTAAAACGCACATTTGTTGCCTAACCATATTCAATTACGCTACCCGCGTTACATCAGTTCTAAATCGTGAAGAACTTTCAACGCGACTTCACCGAGCTTCAAACTAAATTTCACAACTTAGCTTGTCGGAGTATCAGCAATAGGACAGTTTGCATTTGTTAGGGTATGCGGTCCTTATTCGTTATAAACGTTAGCCTTTCACACCGTCATCGCTCCACACATCAAAGAGTTTTCCGTTGACCTCAATTTCAGTGCAAGTTACCAGTTCACAGTTGAGAATCTTGTACAGGTCTTGGAGCACGTTGTCGGGCGAAATGTATCTGACATGCGGGGAAATAGAATTAGTATTAGCATCGTATTCGAGGGTGAAAAGTCTAAGCGGAGAGTAGGAAGTCATCAGCATTCACCTCTTTATTTTGGGATAGGAGCCTTTGAGCGTAGGGGCAATTTTCACGAGCGGCACAATATCCCAAACATTTACGATTACCCCAACGCTCGCGGAAGGAACAAACGGGCGGCAGAGTTTTCGACGCGATTGCCTCCTGCAGAATTTTGGCTTTGTGCTGAAAGTAACGATTAAGCCAGTGGTCGCTGATTTTATTTATCGGTATGATGTAGACGGGCTTATCAATACCCCGCTCGGTAGCAATGCGAAGGGAAGCATCGCGGCATAGAGCTTGAATGTACATGCGGCTTATTTTGAAGCCGGCGCGTTCAAGCAATAGGCGGTAGTAGTTGAGTTGAATACTCCAGTCGAGCAAATCCCGCACGCCGTCATAGCGCAATTCCGTCCTGAATTTTGGTTGACCTTTTTTAAGCCCCGATTTGTAAACTTCGCCGGTATCAACTTTAACTTTGTAAATGCCCAATGCACGCATGAGTTTGAAGCTGGACGTAATTTTTAAATCGCCCAACACGCCGTCATCAGCGTCGAGAATTTTTCCGAACAAATCGAATTGCCCTGACGTGATGTCGTCCTTGAGGCGTTCCTCGGAGAGAATCGCGCCGTGAGTTTGTTGCTCGTTAATCGAGTGAATAGCTTGCCCGTGAAGGGCGTAAAGAATAGACGCAGGGTCGACGGCATACGAACTTGTTTTCTTGAGGTAGGTCTCACGGACGCCGGAAATCAGCTCAGTAACGGTTGGCTCGGCAATGTTGCGTTCAAGAGAATTAGCGACGGCGCGAAGAGTGGGCAGAAACATGCAACGTTGCGGATTCGGGCAGGAACGAAGACAATCAGCAATACGAATCCTTTGCCCATTGGGACAGATGAATTTGGTAGCCGGCATATAATCGCCTCCAGAAAAAGGATAAGCCCCGACCACATAAGCAGTCGGGGCTTTGAAAATGTTTGGACTTAGAAAGGCACAGCAAGGGCATAACCGTCGTAGAAGTTATCGGCTTGGTAATTATGATTCCGCACAGGTTATGAGCGTCGCCCAACAAAGTACGGCGATTGATAACATGATTGCCGACCGCATTGGAAGAATTTTCACGCCCGATTACATTGACGTAAACATTAATCCGCTACACTTTGCTGACGGCGATGACACTTCGTCCGATATGACGGTTAAGGTTAAAGTTCCGACGCGGCAGGAAAATAATTTCTGGCTAAACTACATGAAGAATTGGGGCGAACTGCGCGGCGGCACGGATTATCATGGAAGCGTTATCGTCGGCGGCTACGATAGACCGCTTGGAAGGAAATGGCGCACAGGAATTTTCGCGACGTATGGGACAATAAGCTATGGCGCAGAATCATCGCGGGCGACGGTTTATGATACGCGGCTCGGACTCTACGCGGGCTATCACAATCGGGCAAGCGATGTTTATCTTTATGTCAACGGCGGGCAACTGCGGAACTCATTGCACAGAGGAATTTCATCACTGGGCTTGTCGACGAACGCCAATTACAAAAGCCGCATTGTTGAAATCGGCGGCGAGTATAAATACGACCTTCAACCGCGTAAGCTGTGGCATGTTAGCCCGTTTATAAATTTCCAAGCGTCGCACTTAAAGCAGAACGGTTACAACGAGAGCGGCGCGGGCATTTACAATCAGCACGTGGACGCGGACAGCAATAATTATCTTGCAATGCAGACGGGCTTAGACTTAAAGCGATATTATCGGTCGGGCATGTTAGGTCTAAGGTTTGGAGTTAAGCACGGCTTCACGGGAGCCGACCCCGATTTGCGAATCAGTTACGAGGGCGACACTTCAAATAGTTATCGGCTCAGGCAGAAGAGAGACAAGACGCATTTTGTGTTCAGTCTGCGCGGCGAAGAAGAATTTGCACGCGGCTGGTTTATGGGCGGCGAGGCTGAACTTCAGGTGGGCGAGAATGATAGAGACGTTACGGCGTCGGTAATGTTACGGCGCATGTGGTAAGGAGGTTGAGTTGATGGGAGAAAAAATTTTTATCGTGGAGGACGAGCGACCGATAGCCCGCTTGCTTCAATTAACACTGGAGCGAGAAGGTTTCAAGACGGCGACGGAACCGAATGGGCGACGCGCTTACGAACGAATCTTGCAAGAAAAGTATGATTTGATTTTGCTTGACGTAATGTTGCCGGAAATGGACGGCATGGAAATTTGTAAGCGTGTGCGCGAGGTCAGCAACATTCCAATAATCATGTTGACGGCGCGTGATGAAGTTCTCGATAAGGTCGAAGGGCTTGACTTGGGCGCGAATGATTATGTCACGAAACCCTTTGCCCCCGAAGAACTTTTAGCTAGGATTCGCGGAGCAATTCGTCGACACACTGAACGCGTCCGTGAGGCTGAAGAAAGTCGTTACGTCGTCAAGAATATGATTATCTACCCCGAACGCTACGAAGTTACGGTTAAAGGTCAGCACGTCGAGTTGACGCATAAAGAATACGAACTCTTAAAGTATCTCGTTGAGAACAAACGCAACGTCTTGAGCCGCGACCAGATTTTGCAGACGGTCTGGGGCTACGATTACATTGGCGATACTAACGTCGTCGATGTTTATATCAGCTACTTGCGCTCGAAGATTGATGACAAGTTCGGCGAGAAATACATTTACACGACCAGAGGCGTCGGCTATGCAATTAGGGATTGAAGCGCGCCAGCAACGATTCGTAAACGACGTGAGTCATGAACTGCGCACGCCGCTAACGATAATCTGCGGCTACGTCGACCTTCTGGAGAGTTGCGGCGCGAGTGACCCCGAACTTTTTAAAGAGGCTGTCACGTCGATAAAGAAATCCGCG
>JADEZP010000012.1 GCA_015206805.1 Quinella sp. 1Q7
GTGACTATCTTGCCGGTCATGGCGCGATTGTTTGCATCCCCGACAAAAGTAATGCTGTCATAAAACATGATTTCGATGCTCAACTTTACAAACAACGTAACGTTGTCGAACGCTTTTTCCAACGCATTAAAGAATTTCGTCACATCGCAATCAGATTCGACAAGCTCGATATTTGTTTCTTGAATTTCATTTTTCTTGCCGCTTTTATTCGCCATCTTTAATTTACCAACACACCCTAAAGATTAATGCGGCGGATGTCGACGTTGCGGAATTGGAACGCTATAATCTCTAATCAAGAGGACGTAACGGAGATGATTAACTTGACACTTGCCGAATTTGAAGACAAGTATTATCTTCACGACAGCAGCATTGATAAAATCGACTTTGACGCCGACAAAAAAATTCTCACGCTGACGATTGATTTTTGTTTCTGGATGCAGAATTGGTACGACGCGACACTCCCGAAAAACGGCTTGATAGCCGTGACGTTTGAAAATGTTTCCCTCTACTCCTACGAAGATTACGACCCGACAAAATTTTTCGGCGACCGCACGCCCGAAATTTTGCATACGGAAATTTCCGATGACGGCACGCTGATTCTTTGTACGTTTGAATTCGTGCGCTATGAGCCCGGCGAAGACTTGTATCCAGTAATGAAAATCAAAGCCGATAACGTTACCGTCAAAAATCTATAAGGAGACAATCACATGCCCGCACCCGACGAAGTATTGGGCGAACCCCGAACACTCGGCTCGCTCATCCAAAAGTACAGCGACGTTATAATCGCGGTGACGCTCGTCATGATCGTTATCATGATGATTATCCCGCTGCCGACGCCACTTTTGGACTTGCTAATCTGTTTAAACATCACAATCGCCCTTGTCGTCATAATGAGCGCGATTTACAACGAGGAGGCACTCGACCTGTCGGTCTTCCCGTCGCTGTTGCTCGTGACGACGCTGTTCCGATTGGCGTTGAATATTTCGTCGACGCGGCTGATTTTGGTTGACGCTTATGCCGGCGAAGTCATTACGGCTTTCGGACAATTCGTCGTCGGCGGCAATCCCGTCGTCGGCTTCATCATGTTTATAATTTTGGTCATCATAAACTTTATCGTCATTACGAAAGGCTCGGAGCGCGTCGCGGAAGTTTCGGCACGTTTCACGCTCGACGCAATGCCCGGTAAGCAGATGGCTATCGACGCGGACTTGAATCAGGGCGCAATCAGCGACGAAGAGGCTAAAATTCGCCGCACGAAAATTCAGCGCGAGGCTGACTTCTTCGGCGCAATGGACGGTGCTTCAAAGTTCGTCAAGGGCGACGCCATTGCCGCGATTATCATCATGCTGATTAACATCGGCGGCGGATTCGTCATCGGTATGGCGCAACGCGATATGGCGGCTGTCGAAGCACTGCAAACTTACACGCTGTTGACAGTCGGCGAAGGTCTCGTAAGCCAAATTCCCGCACTGCTCATTTCCACGGCGACAGGTATCATCGTCACGCGCGCCGCGTCCGAAGGCAACCTCGGTGCCGATATCGTCAAGCAACTGTTCAAAAATGACCGTGTATTTTTCATCAATGCGGGCGTCCTGTTCATGCTGTCAATCGTCCCCGGACTGCCCGGCATACCGTTCGCATCGCTGGCGATTATCTGCGCGTTTATCGGCTACAGCCTGTACCGCAAGACGTCCGTCACCGAAGAAGTCAAAGTCGAACAGGAGCAGGCTAAGGAAAAGCACGAGGCGACGCGTCCCGAAAATATCATTTCGCTGTTGCAGGTTGACCCGATGGAACTTGAAATCGGTTACTCGCTGATACCGCTCGTCGACACGGGACAGGGCGGCGACTTGCTCGACCGTATCGTCATGATTCGACGACAATGCGCGCTGGAACTCGGCTTAGTCGTCCCGACAATCCGTATCCGCGATAACATTCAAATCAAGCCGAACGCGTATATCATCAAGCTCAAGGGCATGGAAATTGCACGCGGCGAACTGATGCTTGACCACTTCCTCGCAATGAATTCGGGCACGGTTTTTGAAGAAATTCCAGGCATTGAAACAGTTGAGCCCGCCTTCGGACTGCCCGCGCTGTGGATTCCGGAAAGTCAGCGCGAACAGGCGGAACTCAACGGTTATACGGTCGTCGATGCGGTATCGGTGCTCGCAACTCACTTGACGGAAATTATCAAGCAACACGCCGCAGAAATTCTCGGTCGGCAGGAAGCGCAGAATCTCGTCGACAACCTCGCCAAAACGCATCAAAGCCTTGTCGACGAAGTTGTCCCCGAACTTTTGGGCGTCGGCGAAATTCAAAAGGTCTTGGCGAATTTGCTCAACGAACGCATTTCAATCCGCGACATGGCGACGATTATGGAAGTGCTCGCCGATTACGCTCGCGCCACGAAAGATCCCGAAATTTTGACGGAATACGTTCGCCACGCAATGAGCCGACAAATCACGCAACAAGTCGTGCAGGGGAATATGTTGCCGTGCGTCACGCTCGACCCCGCGCTGGAAAATCGAATCGTCGGCGGAATTCAGCGCACCGACCACGGCTCTTACGTCAGCCTTGACCCAGAATCAATGCGCCGTATGATTGCTTCGTTGACGCGCGAAATTGAAAAGCTCGCAAACCAAGGTTACCCCGCCGTCGTACTTACAAGTCCCGCCGTGCGCCTGTATTTCCGCAAACTCGTCGAACGCTCGGTGCAAGGTCTCATCATCGTATCGCACGCCGAAATTGATCAGTCCGTCGAAATTCAAATCCTCGGCGTCATAAAAATCTAATCGAACAAAAAAATTTCCCCCGTCAACAATCGGCTGGGGATTTTTTTGTGGCAACGGCGTCAATCAGAATGCGCCCGTCTTTATGTGCGGCACGTAGGGGGCTTCAAGCCGTTTAATCGTCGCGAAAAAATTTTTCCCCGTCAACAATCGGCTGGGGATTTTTTTGTGGCAACGGCGTCAATCAGAATGCGCCCGTCTTTATGTGCGGCACGCAGGGGGCTTCAAGCCGTTTAATCGTCGCGAAAAAAATTTCCCCCGTCAACAATCGGCTGGGGATTTTTTTGTGGTGGCGACAATCAGAATGCGCCCGTCTTTATGTGCGGCACGCAGGGTGCTTCAAGCCGTTTAATCGTTGCGTCGTCAAGTTTGATGTCGAGCGCGGAAACTGCCTCCTCAATGTGGCGGACGTTCGTTGTGCCGACAATCGGCGCGGTAATGAACGGTTTGCTCAACATCCACGCCAAAGCCGTTTGCTCAATCAACGTCCTTATAAGTTTTACCTTTAAGCAAAAGATATATAGCCGAACTGCTTACGCCTAATTTTCTTGCCAAAGTGTTTGTTCCAAATTCTCTGTCGCCGGAAATATGAACTCTTCGGCACCAAGCAACCTGTTCGTTAGTCAGCTTAGCGTCGAGACAATCTTCACCGGACTTCATTAATCCCATTGTGACAGCGTGACGATTATTTTCGATTGGCGTGCACCACTCAAGATTGCTGACATGATTGTTCATTTTGTTGCCGTCAAGGTGATTGATTTGCGGATTGCCGTCGGGATTCGGGATGAAAGTTAGCGCAACAATGCGATGGACTTTAAATTTCTTGCCTCTGCCAAATGTAAGTTGCAAATATCCGTCTTTATCGACGAAAGGTTTGAGAATTCTCGCTTTGCCTCTAAAAAAACTTTTTACTCTGCCGAACGTGCTGATTTGATAACGGCTCACGTAGCCTTCGATATCCGCCCAAAGTTCGCCGTCAAGGTCGTCAAGTGTTAACGGATAAACTTTCATCAATTCCGCGTGCGTGCGCTTTGCGTCCTCGTAACGGGCGCGCTCTTTGTCTGTCATGGCAATCGTTCCTTTGTGTTTGACAAAACACGCCGAAACGATTAAGATTGACTGACTAAAGAGTTTGGCTCGCCGTCTCGACGTGTCGGTTTACTGACAAGCAAACTGTAACACAAACGAGGTTGCGGGTCAAATTTTTTTTATTTGCCGAAACTTATCATGCCCAAGCAAATACGCGAAACGTCCATGCCCGTGTTGCCGAATTTAACGTACTGCATAAGCCGTCACTCCTTGCGAAAAATTTTTCTGCCGTAAAAAAATTTTAAACCTTCGCGCGGACTTCAAGTCAAGAAAATTTTTTGCGCCGACAGCCGTATCACGCCGCGTTTGACACGAATTTTTTTTAAACATATAATAGCCGCTGTTCAATTCAGAAATCGGGAATGAGGAATCAATATGGGAGTCAACTCGGAACGCAGAAACATCGCAATTATCGCGCACGTCGACCACGGCAAAACCACGCTCGTCGACGCAATGCTCAAGCAAAGCCACATCTTCCGCAAGAACGAACAGGTTGCCGAACGCGTCATGGATTCGGGCGACCTTGAGCGCGAACGCGGCATTACAATCCTGTCGAAGAACACGGCGATTTTGTACAAGGGCATAAAAATTAACATCGTCGACACGCCCGGTCACGCGGATTTCGGCGGCGAAGTCGAACGCGTGCTGAACATGGTCGACGGAGTTTTATTGCTTGTCGACGCCTTCGAGGGACCGATGCCGCAAACGAAATACGTCCTGCGCAAAGCCTTCGAGCACAAGCTCAAGCCGATTGTCGTCATAAATAAAATTGACCGCCCAGATGCCCGCGTCGACGAGGTTTACGACGAGGTGCTTGAACTTTTCATGGAGCTTGACGCCGACGACGAACAGCTTGATTTCCCCGTGATATACACCGCCGCCAAAAAAGGTATCGCCAAAAAAACTATGGACGACGACAGCCGCGACCTTCAGCCGCTGATGGACACGATACTTAAAGAAATTCCGCCGCCCGAAGGTGAACTCGACGCGCCGTTGCAAATGGTCGTCACGACGCTTGAGGCTGATGATTACGTCGGGAAAATCGCTATCGGTCGTATTCAGCGCGGCAAAATTCGTTCGGGCGAGACAATCGCGCTAATGAGCGAAGGCGGCATTAAACGCGCCAAGGTCGGCAAAGTTTTCACTTACGACGGTTTGAATCGCGTCGAAACGCCCGAAGCCGAAATGGGCGAAATTGTTGCGCTGACGGGCTTGAGCGACGTTTCAATCGGAGACACCGTTGCCGACGCCGAAAATCCCGAAGCACTGCCCGCCATTCGCGTTGACGAGCCGACGTTAAGCGTGACTTTCGGCGTGAATACAAGCCCGTTCGCCGGCAAGGAAGGTCAATTCGTCACGAGCCGCCACATTCGCGACAGACTGTTCAAGGAGGCGCAAACGAACGTTGCCTTGCGCGTGGAGGAGACGAATTCTGCGGACGTGTTCAAAGTCAGCGGTCGCGGCGAATTGCACCTGTCGATTCTGATTGAGACGATGCGCCGCGAAGGCTACGAAATGCAAATCGGCAAGCCCGAAGTCGTCTACAAACTCATTGACGGCAAACGCTACGAGCCGATTGAAAATTTGACGGTCGAAGTTTCGCAGGATTACATGGGCACCGTCATGGAAAGTCTCGGTCGCCGCAAAGCCGAACTCAAGAACATGCAAAATATCGCGGGCTACATGCGGCTGAATTTCCTGATACCTGCGCGGGGATTAATCGGTTTTCGTTCGGAGCTGTTGACGTCGACGCGAGGCAACGGAATAATGAATCACGTTTTCCACGGTTACGAGCCGTACAAGGGCGACATCCCCGGTCGCAGTCGCGGGAGTTTGGTTGCCTTCGAGCAGGGCGAAACGACGGGCTACGGGATTTTCAATCTGCAAGATCGCGGCGTCATGTTCATTGAGCCCGGTCAAAAAGTCTACGAGGGCATGATTGTCGGCGAAAACTCCCGCGAAATGGACATCGACATCAACCCTTGCAAACAGAAACATCAAACGAACATTCGGGCGAGCAATTCCGACGAGGCGATTCGGCTTGTCCCGCCGAGGATTATGAGCCTTGAACAGGCGATGGAATACATCAACGACGATGAACTTGTCGAAGTCACGCCGCAAAGCATTCGCCTGCGCAAAGCCGTCCTTGACCGTGTGACGCGCGGTCGTGCCGCCAAAAACGCCCGTAAATAATTCAATCGCGCTTGAAGGAATTAACCGCCGCCGTATCGAAACTTGCCAAAAATTTTCTGATAAAGGCGGTGTTTTTTATGGCGACCAACGAATTTTCGGAGGACGTGGAAATTTACTTGGAGGAAGTGCGGCGAATCCCGCTCCTAAGCGCGCAGGAGTTTCATACGCTGTTGCTGCGGGCGGCGGACGGCGACGAGGCGGCTCAACAGGAGCTTGTCAACGCGAATTTGCGGCTGGTCGTCAACATTGCGCGAAAATACATCGGTCGCGGCGCATCGTTCCCCGACTTGATTCAAGAAGGCAATATCGGTCTCATGAAGGCTGTCAAAAAATTCAGCACGAAAGGTTCGGCGACGTTCATTGACTACGCCGAGCGGTGCATTGAAAAAGCTATCGTTCGCGGACTGCGCCAAACCAAACGTGCCGCGCAGGTCTCACTGGACACGCCGATTGACGAACGCGCTTATGTCGACAGGGACACTTTCGCCGTCGAGGGCGACTTTATCGAGGGTATGACGCTTGCCGACTTCGTGGAGGACAGCAAGTTGCCAACGCACTTCGACCGCGTGAATCGCCTGCAAATGTGCGAACTCCTGCGCGAAGTTCTGAACACGCTCACGCCGCGCGAAAAGAAAATTCTGTCGTTGCGCTTCGGGCTTGAGGACGGCAGGTCACGGACGCTTGACGAAGTCGCGGAAATTTTCAACGTCAGCGGCGGCGCAGTACAAAGCGTCGAATCGGCGGCACTGCTCAAGCTCCGGCAACCGACACATTCCGCAAAGCTCAAAGATTTTTATTGACGGCGCACACAGCCGCGAAATATGGACCGCGCATGGACGCGCCGAAATTCTAATTCCCTAATAACCTAATTTTGAATTCAAACGTTCAATCGGCGCACCGCGACGCCCGCTAATCGACACGAAACGTAACGCCGCAGATATGTACCTGAAAAAATTTTGAAAAACCCTTTGCAAATTGCTACGGCGTATGCTAGAATGAACGCGCTTGGAATAGCAAACAACTTTATCGGAAGGGCGATTGTTTATGATACTGATGGACTGGGTAAAAAAACTTACGGACATAATCATGCCGCTTGAGCCCGTTGAGGAGGACGACGCCAAAAAATCCGACGCCAAACCTGCCGAAGCACAGGCGCAACCTCAACCGACTCAACAGGAGGCGCAACCTGCCCCTGCACCACAGCCCGCACAGGCTGATAAACGCACGGCAACGGGCGGATTCGCGCAAGGTTTTGGCAGCGGCACAATGAGTTTCACGCGCAACGGCGGCATGGTCAGCACGGCAGATAACGGCGTCACGTCAATGGGTGGCGTGCGCTACGAGGCTTACACTTCAGAAGCATCGGTGCGTCCAAGTCTTGCCGTGGTCAAAACTCCCCAGCTCACAATGAAAATCTACGCGCCAACCAAATTCGACGAGCAAGTCAAACAAATTGCCGACGACCTTATCAAGCGCAACGCGGTCATCGTGAATTTCGAGAGCGTCAGCGAAATTGATCAGCAACGTATCGGCGACTTCGTTGTCGGTTCGGTTTACATGATTAACGGTAGCGCGGAGCAAATCTCAAACAAAATCGTGCTTTATGTGCCGAGCGGCATTGAATACGAACATGCCGCCGTGTTACCTTCCATGCGACGTTACAATTGAGGGGCGAGGGTTATCGATTCGATTCTACACTAAAAAACGGGTACTCCTGCGAGTGCCCGTTTTTTGATTGCCCGTTACGTTTTAGAAGTGCGGCGGTCTCATGCGATTATTTTTCTGCGCGGAAGATGTTTTATCGGCGGCTTCGTAGGTCGTGGAAATGTCGTCGCCGGGCTGAAGGTCTCCGCCCGTGACTTCAACGAACTCTTCGCCGTAAAGCCCGACGCTGATGTAAACTTTTTAGGCGGCTTCGTAAGTCATCAATCGGCACACACAACGCGTCGCGAATTTGCCCGTTACGATTTAAAAGCGCGGCGGCGGACCCATGCGATTATTTTTCTGCGCGGAAGATTTTTTCTCGGCAGCTTCGTAAGTCGTGGAAATGTCGTCGCCGGGCTGAAGGTCTCCGCCCGTGACTTCAACGAATTCTTCGCCGTAAAGCCCGACGCTGATGTAAACTTTTTCGGCGGACTGTTTGCCCCGCGCGTCCGTGATGATTCGTTCGACGTATGAGCCCTGCGAATCGGTCTTGAGCGCGTCAATCGGCACGCACAGCGCGTCGCGAACTTGCCCGACGACAATATCAAGCCGCGCAGTCATTGCGGGGAGCAAAAGATTTTCATCGTCGGGCGCACTGAACGTCACGTAGTAGTAAATGACGGAATTGGAGTTTGAGCTTGACGAACTCGACGAACTCGACGAATTGCCGCCCGTGTCCCATGAGTTTGAAACGTCCGTCTGCGAAATTTTCATGACCTCCGCGCGAAAAATTTTGTCTGGGTAAGCGTCGACGGTGAATGTCGCGTGCTCGCCGATTTTGACGCTGCCGATGTCCGTTTCGTCGACTTTCGCCTTAACAAGCTTTTCACTAAGGTCAGCAATGCGCATGATGACGGTCGGATTCGTTGAGCCTTGGACAGCCATTGTGCCGGGAGTTTTCGGCTCGCCGACGACAACGCCGTCCATGGGCGCGGTTATGACGGTCTGATTAACGTCGTCCTGCGCAAGCTCGACTTCGGACTTCGCGCGGTCGTATTGATATTGCGCGTCCTGCAGTTCCTCCTGCGACTTCGCGCCGATGTCGTAAAGCCGTTGCGTCCGCTCAAGCTTCTGTCGCGCATTTGTGAGCGTGAAATTCGCTTGGTCAAGTTTCGCTTGGAAGTCCTTGCCGTCCAAAATGGCGACGACTTGTCCCGCCGTGACGCGATCGTTTTCCTCAACGAGTATATCTTGTATGCGCGCGGTGACTTTGCCGCTGACTTCGACGCTTTCACGCGGCTGAACGGTACCCGTCGCGGAAACGGTTTTGGTCAAGTCGGTGCGCATGACTTTCGCCGTGGTGTAGGTTTTGACGGTCTCGGCGACGACTTTGTCGGTGTAGAACTTGTAGCCGAACGCCGCGCCGATTACGAGAGCCGCGACGATTAAAATTTTCCACTTCATGCTGAAAACTCCTTAAGCGTTGCGCAAAGCGTTGAGCGTGTCGCCCGTGGCGTGAGCAAGGTCGAAGCTGTAACGAATGACGTCGTAGCGCGCGCTGACGTTATTTTTTTTGGCGGTGGACAGCGCAAGTTCGGCGTCCAAAATGTCCAGCAGAATGCCTTCGCCGGCGTTGTAGCGTTCCGTGGCGATGTAGCGTTCTTCCTCGGCAAGCTCGACGGAACGTTGCGTTGTCGTGAGCCGCAGGAGCGCGATACGCAAATTTTTGTGTGCGGTAACGACGGATTCGTTCACGCTGTCAACGTCGGAGTCCATTGCAAGCTTGAGCCGCTCGACCTCGACTTTAGCCGAATCGACTTCCGCACGCGTGACGCCGCTGTCAAAAATATTCCACGACGCGGAAACTCCCGCGGAGGCGTCGGGCGTCGGGTGCCAACGTTTCGACGACGTGCTGTTTGCGTTAAGGTCAGTGCCGACGCTTGCGGTGATGCTCGGCAACCAGCCCGACTTCGCGCTTGTAACGTGGAGTTCGCCCTGTTCAATCTTGAGCGCGTCGGATTTAAGATTATAGCGATTTTCGACAGCCGCCGTCAAATATTGTTCGACGTCGCCAAGCGTCATGTGCGTATCGAATTCCTCGACGGTCAAGTTCGCGATTGAGTCCGTCGACATAAGCGCGGCAAGATTGGTCAGCGCGACTTCGTAGGCGGCTTGTGAGCGGGCGGCGTCCTGTAGCGCGTTGCTCGTCTCAACCTGCGCGCGGAGCAAGTCGATTTTAGCTTTGGCACCTGCGGCGAATTGCGCGGCGATCATCCGTTCGTGTTCGGCAAGATTTTTTTCGTGCTCAAGGTCGACACGCGACGTCGCCAAATTTTCCAGCGCATTGACGTAAGCCGTGACAACCTGATAAATCAAATCGTCCTGCGCCTGCGAAAAGTCAAGCTTCGCGACTTCGATACCGAGTTCAGCGGATTTTATCGCCGCCTCAAGTCGTCCGCCCGTGTACAGCGGAAGTGACGCACTCAAGCCCGCCGACGCCCGTTGAGAGCCGTCAACAGCTTCGGTCTTCGAGGCGTTCACGCCGCCCGACGCGCTGATTGAAATGCCTTTCTGCCCGCGTGCGGAGCGCAATGACTCTTCGGCGACGCGGATTGATTGTTCCGTGCGTTGCAGGCTCGGATTATTTGTCAGTGCCGTTTGTACCGCGTCCTGCACCGGCAAGGCTTGCGCGGGCGTCGTCAGCAGGAGCGTCGTTAGGATTGCCGTTAAAAATTTTTTCATTGCTGCTCTCCTTGACAATGGGGTTGGTTTTAGCCAAGTTTATGACATCATCGGCAGTCACAATCGATTGTGCCGCCGAAGGTTTTGCGACTTGTGCGGCGTCGTTGACGGTCGATTGTGCCGCCGAAGGTTTTGCGATTTGTGCGGGAGGTGGAGTTTGCGCGTCGTCGTTGACGGTCGATTGCGCTGTCGAAGGTTTTGCGATTTGTGCGGACATTGGAGCTTGTGCGGGGGAAGATTTTTTCGGCTCGTCAAGCGGCTCGTTGAGCGTGGCGGAAAGTGCGGCTTGAGCTTTGCGGAATTCGCGCAACGCCTTGCCGATTGCCCGACCGACTTCCGGCAACTTGCCCGGTCCGAAAACAATCAGCCCGACGACCAAAATTATTATGAACTCTCCCGCGCTTATACCGAACATGTGAATCACTCCCAAAAATTTTCAGCCGAATTATATCACACGCGGCGGCGGCTATTCAAATATTTTTCAGGGAAAATTTTTCCGGTGTTGCGAATCGTCCGCCGTCCGTGCTAAGATAATTTTCGCGGGCGGCGCGTCCTCCAAACGTTTGAACTTAATTTAAGTTTTTGTGGTCTACTTTCTTTTGCTTGTCCAAAAGAAAAGTAGCAAAAGAAAAGACAGCCGCCTACGAAAACGTCACGTTTTCTAACGGCGGCGTCGCGGACCGCGCGTCCATGCGCGGTCCTTAAATCGCTTCACAGGCAGGTGATTAGATGAAACTGTATCCGATAAATCTTGATGTCGGCGGCAAACGTTGCGCAGTCGTCGGCGGCGGCAATGTCGCGCTTAGAAAAATTCGCACGCTGTCGGAGGCGGGAGCTTGTGTCGAAGTCATCGCGCCCGAAATTTGCGCACAGGTTGCGGAGCTTGTCGAACGCGGAGAAATTTCTTTGCGGCGTGAAAAATTTTCGGCGGACATGCTCGGAGACGAACTGTTGATAATCGCGGCGACGGACAATCCCGAAGTCAATCGGCACGTCGCGCAAGTCGCACGGTCGAAAAAAATTTTGGTCAACGTCGTCAACGGGTCGGGCGGCGATTTTTTTGTGCCATCGAGTATTCGGCGCGGAGAACTGCTTTTGACGGTGTCGACGGGCGCGAATTCCCCGGCGTTCGCGAAATTTTTACGGCTCATGCTGGAGGCGGAACTCGACGAAAATTTCGGCGCGGGACTTGAACTTGTCGCGCGGTATCGGCAGGAAGTCAAACGCCGCTTGCCGAATTCACAGGCACGACAAATTTTTTGGCAACGAATTTTGACGCAAGAGACTTGGCAACTGTTACGGTCGGGACAACTCGGCGCGTTGGAGGAACGAATCAATCATGCACTTGAAAATTTTGGGGCTCAATCACACGACGGCACCGATTGAAGTCCGCGAACGGTTTAGCGTCGGCAAGGAGGCATTGCGGCGCGGGCTTGAAAACCTTGACGATTACGACGGCTTGAGCGAGGCGGTCGTCCTTAACACGTGCAACCGACTGGAACTTTACGCCGTGACGGTCGACGACTGCGAACAAAGCGTCCGGCAATTTTTGAGCGATTTAATCGGCGCGGCTGTCGACGAAAAATTTTTGTACGCATTCGACGACGAATCCTGCGCGGCGCACCTGTTCGAGGTCGCGGCGGGACTTGATTCGCTGATTTTGGGCGAAGGGCAAATTTTGTCGCAGGTCAAGGAAGCTTACACAATCGCGAAGTCGGCGCAGGCGACGGGCACAATCTTGAACACGCTGTTCAATCGTGCGATAGCGGCGGGCAAGCGCGTGCGGACGGAAACGCGAATCGCTTACAACACGGTGTCGGTCAGTTCGGCGGCAGTGGAGTTGGCGGCGCGAAAACTCAACGGACTCGACGGTCGGAGCGCGTTAATCTTCGGCGCGGGCAAAATGGCTCGACTCACGGCGCAACATCTGCTGTCGCACGGAGTGCGGAAAATTTTCGTCGCGAATCACCATTTGGAGCGGGCGGTCGATATGGCGTCGCGAATCGGCGGACAAGCGGTCGCGTGGGAAGATGCGTTCGTCGAGGCGGCTCACGTCGACATAATCATCACGTCGACGGGCGCACCGCATTACGTCGTTAAACCGTGGCAAACTCAACAGCTCATGACGCGGCGCGGAGGACGCGGAATATTTTTCATCGACATTGCGGTTCCGCGCGACGTTGACCCCGAAGTCGGCAAGATAAAGGGCGTCACGCTGTACAACATCGACGACCTTGAATCGGTGGTTGAGCAAAATTTACAGGCGCGGCGGCACGAGGCGGTGCTTGCAAAAAAAATCGTCGCGGAGGACGCGGCGGCAGTCATGGAGCGTTTCAAGTACTTGAAGTTTCAGCCGTTGATGGCGAATTTGTCGACGCGTGCGGAAAAAATTCGGGTGCGAGAAATTCGACGCGTGGCGGGCAAACTCCCCGACTTGACCGACGACGAACGCAAAATCCTTGACCGTATGACGCGCCGAATCGTCCGCAAGCTGTTGCGCCTGCCGATGATGAATCTCAACGCCTCTGTCGGCACCGACGACGAAAATTTTTACGCGCAGGCAATGCGGGCACTTTTCAGCGACGAGGAGGCGACGACCGTTGCGCAAAATTAAAATCGGCACGCGCGGCAGTCGGTTGGCACTGTGGCAAGCGCAATTCGTCGCGGCGGAGCTGAAAAAATTTTTCCCCGCGCTCGACGTCGAACTTGTCACGGTGCACACGACGGGCGACAAAATTTTGGACGCACCGCTTGCGAAAATCGGCGGCAAAGGTCTGTTCACCAAGGAGCTCGAACTTCAGCTGGCACGCGGCGAAATTGACGCGGCAGTTCACAGCCTGAAGGACGTGCCGACGGAACTGCCCGACGGTTTCCGAATCGCGGCGATAACTCGGCGGGCGCAACCGTTCGATGCGTTCGTGAGCAACAAATTTCCGACGTTTGACGCATTGCCGACGGGCGCGGTTATCGGCACGTCAAGCTTGCGGAGGGCGGCTCAAGTATCGGCATTGCGTCCGGACGTGGCAATAAAAAATCTGCGCGGCAACGTTGAAACACGGCTCGGCAAGCTGGACGCGGGCGACTTCGACGCGATAATTTTGGCGGCGGCGGGCTTGGAGCGGCTCGGACACGCGGCGCGAATTCGTGAGCTGTTGACGGCGATAATTCCTGCGGCGGGACAGGGCGCGTTGGCTATTGAAACTCGCGGCGACGACGAATCGACCTTGCGACTTGTGCGACAGCTCAACGACGCGGAGACATTTGCGGCGGCTGAAGTGGAGCGGGAATTTTTGCGTGAAGTCGGCGGCAGTTGTCAAGTTCCCGTCGGAGTTTTCGCGCAGGTCGTCAACGAACAATTAACCGTCCGCGCAGTTATCGCCTCGCCCGACGGAAAACGGCTTGTTACGGATTCGGAGACTGCACCGCTCGACAGCCCGCATATCGGCTTGAAGTTGGCGCGTCGACTGCTTGAGCTCGGCGGACGAAAAATTTTGGACACGCTGACAAATTAAAAATCCCCGTGACCGAATCGGTTGCGGGGAATTTTTTTATTGCGGAATGTGAGGCCGCCCATGGACGGGCGGCCCCGCCGCACTGAAACAGGATGTTTCATGCGGCGCAAACGCAAATCATCACAACGTGGCGGGTGGTTCATTAGCAGACCTTCGCCCCCGCGCGTAGCGGGCGAGTTTCTTTGCTACTTTCTTTGCTCGGTCAAAGAAAGTAGATTAACAACACAAAATTAATTTCAACGCTTCGGACGACGCGCCGCACCGTCAAACCGCCGCGCACGTCATTGGAACAAATTTTTATGCTTGCTGATTAGCTCGCCGATTAACATCTTGCCGCGCAGGTCGGGGTGAATTCCGTCGACTGACAGCGCAACATTCATTGTGCCGTTCGCGTCGTAAAAATACGGCTCAATGTCAATGACGAACTCCTGCCGCCGAATGTATTCGTTAATCTGTTGCAACTTGCTGTGCCAATCGGGGTCGGTATCGGTGCGGAAGGCGTTGCGTATGTTGTCGGGATTAATCGGCATGAGCGTCAAGAACACGGGACGAATATTATTTTGCAGGCAAAGTTTGTTGATGCCCGCAAGGTCGCTGATAACGTCTTCGGCGGTGATTCGGGCGTCGCGCAGACAATTCGCGCCCGTCGAAATTATCAAGTTGCGCGGCTTGAGCGGCAAGACATCGTGATCGAAACGTTCAAGCGTCGTGCGGGAAGTGTCGCCGCTTTTCGAGACGTTGATAACGGGGAAGTCGATATACGTTTCGTAACTGTACTGCAGGGCTCGCGGTGAGTAGCTGACTGCGCCGCCGCCGTGGCTTATGCTGTCGCCCAAAATGACGACATCGACGCCGCCCGTGTAATCGTCGACGATAAATTTTTCCGTGTCGGACCACGTGCCGATTGTGCGATTGTTTTCGTCGAGCGCACGCACGCGCCAATAATACGCGCCGGCATAAGGTCGCCCGTATTCGTCGTAGCAGCTGGCGACATCCTCGCTGACCATGTGCCAAACGCTGTCGTGACTGGGCTCGGTATCGTGTTCCTTTTCGGGCGGGTGAACGAGCATTTCAACTTCATACTTCGCGGCGTCGTTGAGCGGTATCCAATCGAACACGTGATAAATCGGTTGCGGCAGGTAGTCCATGAAGTCGAAGTTGTTAATCAGCGGGCAATCGGGCATCGGCTTCGACGGATCGACGGGAATTTTTTCAGCCTTGCAGAATTCGCCAATCGGCTCGTGACGCAAACCCAAAGCCCTCGCCCGCCACCAGACCTCCCGCCGATTGTACGGGCGCAAATCGGCTTGGTAACCGTTTGTGTAAATTTTGCGCGTGTTGAAGAGACTGTGGCTCGTCGAAAGCGCAATGCCGCCTTCAACTTCGGGCGGGGCGTCCAAAAGCTCAAGTTCGTAGCAAACGGCGTTGGGTACGGTATGCCACACGAGGAACGGCATTTGACTGGCGGGATTGTCCGCGCCGTAATGATAGATGCTGACGGGGTGCGGCGGCGTCGGGAAATTCGGGTTTGCGTAAAGTTTTTCACTGCGGTAGACTTCGCCGAACAATCCCCGCGCCGTGATGAAATAGTACGTCGGTATCGGCGCGCGCGGCACAATGTAGCTTGCGGAGCGCGACTCGTCCTCCTTGAAGATGTGGAACGGCGGCGAATCCTCGACAAGCCCCGTCGTGCGGCTGACGGTCGTTATCTTGTAAATGCACGGGTACGGCAACGGTTGCCACGTCATAAGCGTATCGTCGCCTTCCTGCGCGAAAGTCACGTTCAGGGCGCGACCTTTGAGCCGGAGTACGTCGGTCTTTTCGGCGGCGAACAAACTCAACATCGCGAAAGACATCATCAGCGCGGCAAGTATCGTGAACGTCAAAAAATTTTTCATGGGAAGTAGCTCCTCAACAGCGCGACATCTCCGAATCGAATCAGCAGGCAGATTAAAATTATCAGCGCGACAAAAAAATATTCCCGCCACGTGCCGACCTTGAACAGCTTGAGCCCGTGTTTGCCGTGCGGCGTGAATATCGGGACTTTGCCGCAAAATGCGTCCTCGGCAATGTGCAACAGTGCCCCGACCAGCGCGTAGGTCACAACGTTCAGCGCGACTGCAAGCGTCGGATTCGGGTAGTAGTCTTTGGCGAACTGCGCGGCACAAATCAGCGCGACGTAAATCAGCGGGTAATGCGACCACGTGCGGTGACGTTTGCGCCACTTCCAATAAGCGGCACTGTCACGCGGCGGGGAGCCTTCGACTCTGTCGGGCAATACCGCGCCGACAATGCTCGACGCCGTAAACAACGCATCGTTCGTCGCCGTGCACACGATAAAGCCCGTAACAATCTGATGATTAATCCACTTCAAAGCGATTGCCCCTTAAATTCTAATGTCGCCACATTATAAGATACACGGGCGGCAAACTTCAACGGGAATTTTTGAGGAGGTACGCTTATGAAAAACATTCAGACGGAAACGCGCACGATTAAAGAAATTTTCGCCGACAGGAAGACGGATTTTTTGATACCCGATTATCAGCGACCGTATTCGTGGACGGAGGACGAGTGTCAAACGCTGTGGAACGATTTTTGCGATTTTGCCTTCCCGAACGGTAACGCCGACGCCTTCGACAAGGAGCGGGACGAATATTTTCTCGGAGTGATTGTCACGTTCGGCAACGACCGCGAGCTTGACGAAATTATTGACGGGCAACAACGGCTCACGACGTTATTGCTGTTCATGCGGGCGTTTTATAAGGCACTCGGCGGCGACGACGGCACTTACTCCAAGATAATCGAAAATCTCGGCGAATGCATTTGGAAGACCGACGAACTCGGCGAACTCAACAAATCGTCGCTGAAAATCGTTTCGGAGGTCATTCGCGAAGACGCCAAGGACGAACTGCAACGGATTCTGTCGACGGGCGCGGTCACTAAAGCCGACACGAGCAACTATGCCGCCGCTTACGGTTTCTTTCAAGCCGCGATTCACGACCTCAAAAAAGTCATCGGCGAAAAGACGTTGCAATATCTGCCGGCGCGGATTATGGACAAATGCTTTCTGACCCGAATTCGCGCCGAGTCGCAGGATTTTGCTTTGCAGATGTTTTCGACGCTCAACGACCGCGGCTTGCCGCTTTCCGACACCGACATTTTCAAGGCGATAATGTACAAATTTTTCACTGCGGCGGGCAAATGCTTCGGCGAAGATTTTATTCGGCAGTGGCGGGAACTTGAACGTCGCGCAGAAAAAACTTTCGGCAAACATCACGGGCTCAACGTCAATCCGCTTGAATTTCTGTTTACGTGCTATTCGTACAGGGAATTTTCGACGGCAAGCAAGAAACTGCGCCGCGCCTACGAACGGGACAATTACGCCGTGTTGCGCCGAAAAGAAATGCCCGCCGAGTTGTTTGGCTTGATGGATTTTTTCGACGACCTGCTTGAGCAAAATTTGTTGCGCTTCCCGATTAAAGCCGTGCGATATGCCCACATCTTATTTCGCGCAAAAAATTCGTTCATTTGGCTGATTATGGCGCACTACTACCTTTGCGAACGCGACGACCGCAATCACCTTGACGGGGAAATTTTCGCGGAATTTTTGGAACGACTGTTGGCATTTCTGTTGGCGCACGCCATAACCTGCACGTCAACGAATGCGCTAAGGGGATACGCCTTCCGCACGTTGAGCCAATTAAAAAAGCCCGTCCCGAAAGGTCTCAAGCCGTACACGTTTTCGGCGGAGGTAATTCGCACGGAAATGAACATGTTCGGCGTCAAGCGGCAGAAAAAGCTTATGATGTTCCTCGTCTTGAATTGGTGGACTTTCCGCGACGAAAATCAAAAGCTCCCGCCGATTGAGCGGAAGTTTGACATTGAGCACATCTTCCCGAAAAGTTTGGCGGACAGCTTTGAAAATTTCCACAACAAAAACAGCGTGAACTTGCTCGGAAATTTGGCGTTGTTGGAGCACGGCAAGAACAATAACGCCGCAAGTCACCACTTCGCCGACAAACGCAAAGTTTATCTCGGCTTTGAGCGCAACGGAAAATTTCAGGCGGGCACGCTGAATCGTGAACTTCAACAGTTGGCGCAGACTTTGAGCAATTTCGGCGAAACGGAAATTATCAAACGCAACTCGCAGATGATTGCGGAGGTTTTGAGTTTCGTCGACAAGCACAACTTCCTGCAAAATTAAAATCGGACTTCGACGCCGCGCCGCGAAAGATATTCCTTGACCGCGCGGATTGTGTACTTGCCGTAATGGAAGACCGACGCCGCAAGCACCGCGTCCGCCTTGCCGTCGACAAGCACGTCGTAGAAATGCTCAAGCTCGCCCGCGCCGCCCGAAGCAATGACGGGGACGTTGACCGCCTCGCTGACTGCGCGCGTAAGTTCAATGTCGTAGCCGCCCTTCGTACCGTCGGCATCCATGCTCGTAAGCAAAATTTCGCCCGCGCCGAGTTCGACGCCGCGTTTGACCCATTGCAGACAGTCAAGCCCCGTCGGAGTTCTGCCGCCGTTTACGTAAATTTCCCAGCCCGAATCGGAGCGTTTGGCATCGACCGCAAGCACGACGCATTGACTGCCGAAACGTCGCGCACCTTCGGCAATGAGTTCGGGATTTTTGACCGCCGCGCTGTTGACGGAAATTTTGTCCGCGCCCGCCGCCAACATCACGCGCATATCTTCAGCCGTGCGAATGCCGCCGCCGACCGTAAACGGAATGAACACCTGCGCGGCGCAACTGCGTGCGACTTCGACCATGGTGCCGCGCCCTTCGTGTGAAGCGGTGATGTCCAGAAAAACAAGTTCGTCGGCGCGTTCGGTATCGTAGCGTTTGGCAAGTTCGACGGGATCGCCGGCGTCGCGCAATCCGACAAAATTGGTGCCTTTGACGACGCGTCCCGACTTCACGTCGAGGCACGGAATAATTCTCTTGGTAAGCATGTTAATTCCTCCGTCAGGCGACAACGTATGAGGGCCGCGCATGGACGCGCGCCCTGCGTCGCCGCCGTTAGAAAACGTGACGTTTTCGTAGGCGGCTGTCTTTTCTTTTGCTACTTTTCTTTTGGACAAGCAAAAGAAAAGTAGTTCACACATACAAAATTATTAAACACTTGAATCAGCGCGTCGCCCGCTCAAGCCTCCGCAAGCGCAATCGCCGCCGACAAGTCAAACGTGCCCGTGTAAATCGCCTTGCCGACAATGACGCCGACCACGCCCGCCGATTCGACAGCCTTCAACGCGCGAATGTCCTCAATCGACCGCACGCCGCCCGACGCGACAATTTGCGCACCCGACGACTTCGCAAGCCGCGCGAAAACTCCGGCGTCGACGCCGCTCAACATGCCGTCGCGGGAAATGTCGGTGTAAATTATCGTCTTGACGCCCGCCGTGACAATCCGCCGCGCAAGGTCGTCTGCAGTGACGGTGCTTGAACGTTCCCAGCCGTGAACCGCGACAAGTCCGCCGCGAGCGTCAATCCCGACGACAATCCGACTTCCGAAACGTGCGACAGCCTCCGCGACGAGCGACGGATTTTCGACCGCGACACTGCCCAAAATCACGCGGCGAACTCCCAACGTCAACAGCCGCTCAATATCGTCAAGCGACCTCACGCCGCCGCCGACTTCAATCGGAATGGTCACGGCGTCGAGGATTTTTTTTATGGCGTCGAGATTTTTCGGCGAGCCCGCCCGCGCACCGTCAAGGTCAACGACGTGCAGGAACTTCGCGCCCGAATTCTGCCACTTGAGAGCCGTCGCCGCCACGTCGTCGGAATAAACCGTTTCGCGCCCGAAGTCGCCTTGCACAAGCCGCACGCACTTGCCGCCGAGCAAATCAATCGCAGGAAAAATTATCATTCCTAATTCCTCATTCCTAATTCCTAATTGACTTCCAATCCCCAGCCGCGCAAAATTTCAACCGCACGCTCCGCGAAAGGTGCAACGAGTTTTCGCATCGGCTCCGTCAATTCGACGCCCGCCTCCAAGCTGAACGGTTGCGCGCCGATTAATTCAACGTGCGGCATTTTGCCCGTCAGCTCAAGCATCGTCAGCACGTCTTGAATCCCGACTTCGTGCGCCGAAATTTTTTGCGCGAAATGTGCCCGCAACTCTCCGCCGCGCAGGTGAAACGTCGTGCCGGGTATCGTGCCGCCGTCAATCGAATCGACAATCAAAAGTCGCCGCGTGCCCGTGATGAAATGCGTCAGCTCCACGCCGAGCGTCCCGCCGTCGACAAGCGCGACATTTTCGGGGAACGTGAAATTTTTTTGCAAATACTCAACGACGCGCACGCCGAAGCCTTCGTCAGACAGAATCGTATTGCCGACGCCGAGCACCGTATTTTCAGCCGCGAACAAGCCGTTCATGAGCGCACCGCCTTTTCGAGTAGCCAAGCCGTCCAATCGTCGAGCCCCGTGCCGCGCGTGCAGGATGTCTCAAAAATTTTTATCGTCGGGTGCAGTGTCGACAAGTCCGCCCGCGCAGATTGCACGTTAAAGTTCGTGAACGGCAACAGGTCGATTTTGTTCAGCACCGCCGCCGCCGACTCCTTGAAAATCAGCGGGTACTTTAGCGGCTTGTCGTCGCCCTCCGTTATCGACAGCACCACGACTTTGAAATTTTCGCCGATGTCGAATTCGGCGGGGCATACCAAGTTGCCGACGTTTTCGACAATCAGCAGGTCGAGCGCGTCAAGGTCGAGCGTGGCGCACGCCTTTTGAATCATTGCCGCGTCCAAGTGACAGCCGCCCGCCGTATTGATTTGAATCACGTCGACGCCCAATCGGTCAATTCGTTCGGCGTCCTTTGCCGTGAATAAATCGCCCTCAATCACCGCGACGCGCAGTTTGCCGACGAGCTGCGCCAACGTCTGTTCAAGGAGCGTCGTTTTGCCGGAGCCGGGCGAGCCCATCAAATTCATCACGACGACGCCGCATTTGGCAAAGTGTTCGCGATTGTGCGCGGCAATTTCGTCGTTGGCACCCAAAATATTTTTCATCAGCTTAATTTCCAGCTCAATCACCTACTCACAGTCGACATAATCAACCCGAAGTTCGCGCCCGCTTTGCAGAATCAAGACGCCGTCGCAATCTGGGCAAAGAAAATTGTATCGCTCAAGTTGAAAAGTTTTGCCGCACTTGTTGCACGTGGCACGGCACGGCACGCGCTCAATCGTAAGCACGGCTTCGGCGGCGGCAGTGTTGCGCTTGAGCACGTCGAACGACAAATTCAACGCCTCGACCTCCACGCCCGCCATTTGACCGAGTGTCAAGCCGACCTTGAAAATTTTCGCCGCGTGATTTTGCCGAGCCGCCTCCAGCGCAATGTTCAAGATATTTTCGGCAAGCGTCGCCTCATGCATGGTCACTCACCGAAAAATTCGTTTTCCGCCGCCAAGCACAGCATGTGATAAATCGGCAGGTGGAATTCCTGAATCGTGTGCGACATATCAGCCGGCACGCAAACCGCCACGTCCGACAGGTGCCGCAACCGTCCGCCGCGCCGACCCGTCATTGCCACGACCTTGAGCCCGATAATTTTGGCGACTTCCACGGCGAAAAGCACGTTGTCCGAATTGCCCGACGTCGATATTGCAAGCAACACGTCTCCGTGCCGACCGAGCCCGAAAATTTGTTGCGCGAATACAAGCGTCGGCGTCACGTCGTTTGCGAAGGCGGTCAGCAGTGAAGTTTCGCCGACCAAGCTCACGGCGGGCAATGCGCCTTGAAGATTCGCCTTGAAGTATTCGACATCGGCAGGGAAAAGTTCTTGTGCGCGCTTGATGAATTCGGGGCGGCACGCGTCGATTTTGCGCGGCAATCGAAAACTTTTCATCAGCTCACCGACAATGTGCATTGCGTCCGCCGCCGAGCCGCCATTTCCGCAGGTGATGAGTTTGCCGCCGCCGCGAAAGCCTTCGCAAATCACGTCGACCATGTCAAACAGACTTGCGCGACAAATTTTCAGCGCGGGGTAACGTTTAATCAAGTCGTCAATTATGTTTGCAGTGGTTGCTTTAATGATAATCGCTCCTTTTTAACAATTAGGAATTAGGAATGATGAATTAGGAATGGTGACGCGATTTTAATTCCTAATTCCTAATTTCACATTCCTAATTACACGAAAAGACTGCCGATCCGCTTGAGACCGACAGTCCGAGGTTTATGCCCGTGAAATTTCAGTTAATCTTGACCACAATGTCTGCGTCTTCGTCGTCGACGATTCTGGCACCGTTGTCTTTGAGAATCAGCGCGACCGCCGCGCAGGTAGTCTTGTCTTCGCCGATAACGATGGCGGATTTGCCGACGAGTGCTTCGGAGCTGCCCTCGAAGATTGAAATTTCGTCGCCGATGCGGAATTTGGGAATGGGTTTGTCCTCAACGTGAATGCTGCCTTCAAGCAGGTCGTCGCGGTCGTCGTTGAATTTGATGACGATGTGACCGAGGCTTTTGATGTTGTTGTTGACTTCGTTGCCGACGCGCAGGATTTTGAATTCGGCGTCCGCGATTTTGAGTATGTCGCCGGGTTTAATTACGTCGGTGAGTTTGTTGCCGCTGTGCAGGACGGAAAAATCGCGCAACTCCGGCAGAACCATGGAGTCATCGAAAATGACGAGCATCTTGACGAGTGTTTTGAACTTGTCGACTTCGCCGCCGATACCGACGATTTTGGTGCTGTAATACTTTTTAGCCATTGAAAGCCCTCCCGTGCTTCAAGTGAACTCTTCAACAATTTTACGCATGAATTCTGCAAGCGGGCGATTAATCCTGCCGCTTATTCAGAAAATTTTTGCCGCCGTAAATCGCCGACGCCGCGCTAAAAAATTCGTTGCATGTCGCGCCGAATTTGCCGCCGCTAAAAATTTCCAGCCGAGCTTGCGCAGAGTTCGACGCCGCTAAAAATTTCCAGCCGAGCTTGCGCAGAATTCGTCGCCGCATGATGTCGACGCCGCGCTAAAAAATTCGTTGCACGTCGCGCCGAATTTGCCGCAGAAAAATTTTTATGTTAAACTTATCCGCAAGAAACGGAGGTAAATGTTTTGGACGATAAAAAAATTCACACGGTCGACGATTTCGGCGACGACCCCGACTTTGACCGCCACGAAGACGATTTGCCCGACGTGATGCCTGCGGAGGATGACGACGGCGACGAAATAGAAGTTCACTTCGACGAGACCGCCGCGCAGATTGAGACCGTCGAAGGCGACTACAGCGCGGATCAAATTCAAATTCTGGAAGGGCTTGAAGCCGTCCGATTGCGCCCGGGAATGTATATCGGCTCCACGGCTGAACGCGGCTTGCACCACCTTGTTTACGAGGTTGTCGACAATTCAATCGACGAGGCACTTGCGGGCTTTTGCACCGATATCAACGTCACAATCGAGGCGGACAACTCAATCACCGTCAGCGACAACGGGCGCGGCATTCCCGTCGACATGCACGAAAGCGGCAAACCTGCAGTTGAGGTCGTGTTGACTGTGTTGCACGCGGGCGGCAAATTCGGAGACGGCGGCTACAAAGTCAGCGGCGGACTTCACGGCGTCGGAGTCAGCGTCGTCAATGCGCTAAGCAAATCAATGGACGTTGAAGTTCGTCGCGACGGGAAAATTTATCGAATCACCTTCGCGCGCGGCGAGACCGTCACGCCACTTGAAGTCGTCGGTACAGCGTCCGACACCGGCACGAAAGTCCACTTCCTGCCCGACGACGAAATTTTTACTGTGCTGGAATTCAACTACGACACGCTGAAAAATCGTCTGCGCGAGCTTGCCTTCCTCAACAGCGGCATAACAATCACGCTCAACGACAAACGTCACGGCGGGCAGGAGCAAACCTTCCACTTCGACGGCGGCATAAAATCTTTCGTCGAACACCTCAACCGCAAGAAGGAACGCCTCAATCCCACGCCGATTTACTTCAACGGTCGGCGCGACGACGCAGTTGTCGAAGTCGCCATGCAATACACCGACAGCTATCAGGAAAATATTTTCAGCTACGTGAACAATATCAACACCGAGGAAGGCGGTATGCACCTTATCGGCTTCCGCACCGCGCTTACGAAAGTCGCCAACGAATTCGCCAAACGTCACAACCTGCTGAAGAGCAGCGACAGCACCTTGAGCGGCGAGGACGTTCGCGAAGGTTTGACGGCGGTTATCAGCGTCAAGCTCCACAATCCGCAGTTTGAAGGTCAAACCAAAACTAAACTCGGCAACGTGGAGATTCGGTCGCTGGTCAGCGCGGTCGTCAACGAGAGCTTGAGTGAGTTTTTCGAGGAGAATCCCGCCGTCACGAAAGCCATCCTTGAAAAAGCCGTTATGGCGGCGCGTGCCCGTGAGGCCGCTCGTAAAGCCCGCGAACTTACCCGCCGTAAAAATGCGCTGGAAATTTCGTCGTTGCCGGGCAAGCTTGCCGATTGTTCCGTTCGCGACCCCGATAAGGCGGAAATTTACATTGTCGAGGGCGATTCGGCAGGCGGCTCCGCAAAGCAAGGTCGTGACCGTCGTTTTCAAGCGATACTGCCCCTGCGCGGCAAGATACTCAACGTCGAAAAGGCGCGGCTCGATAAAATTTTCGCCAACGCCGAAATTCGCACGATGATAACCGCATTCGGCACGGGCATAAGCGACGACTTCGACTTGAGCAAGCGACGCTACGGCAAAATAATCATAATGACCGATGCCGACGTCGACGGCGCACATATTCGCACGTTGCTGTTGACGTTCTTTTACCGCTACATGAAGCCGCTGATTGAGCACGGACACGTTTTCATTGCGCAGCCGCCGCTGTATCAAATTCGCAAGGGCAAGGAACATTGGTACACCTACAGCGACGAAGAACTTTCGCGCAAGCTTGACGAGGTCGGGCGCGACGGCGCGACAGTTCAGCGTTACAAAGGTCTCGGCGAAATGAATCCCGAACAGCTTTGGGAAACGACAATGGATCCGTTGACGCGCACAATGCTCCGCGTTGAAGTCAACGACGCCGTCGAGGCGGACGAACTGTTTACGATTTTGATGGGCGATCAAGTTGCGCCGCGCCGTCAGTTCATTGAAGAGAACGCGCTACTCGTGAAGAACTTGGACATTTGAAGTCGCGTTGCAATCAAAAACTCCCGCAAGGAAATTTCCCTGCAGGAGTTTTTTTTTCGGCAAGTTGAGCTTAATCGGCTTCAAACGGCATTAAAGCCTTGCGCTGATATTTCGTGTGGTAGTGGACGACGTAAAGCCCTTTGCCCGTGATGTGGCGGATGTCGTCGAGATAGCAGAATTGGCGCGTCTTCGGATAAACAAGGATGTCGCCTTCCAAAATGTCTTGCGTGTCGGACATAATAAGCGTCGACGGCTCGGTTTCGCTGAAGAACGCGTCAACGAGCGGCTCAATGACGCGGTTGTCGCGAACGGGCACGAAGACATTCGGCTTGAGTTTGGCGGCTCCCTCAAAATATTGGTCGAGCACGATTTTCAAATTGGCGTCCATAAAAATTCCTCCCGTAAAATTTTTTATTGCACGGCCGCGACAAGCAGGAACTTCACCTTGTCGACAAGCCAATCGTCGATTGCGAATCCGAATAAAATTTCTGCACGGGGCGCGTGACGTTTGAGCAAGTTTGAAAGTTTTTGCGCCTCCTCCAGCGACAAGTTGCCCTTAGCGGCAGTGACGTTGAACAAAATTTTCGTCGCGGACTTGAAGTTGTCGGCGGAAGTCTCGGCGTGTTCGATTGCGGCTTTGGCGGCTTTGACGACGGCATTTTTCCCGTCGCGCTCGCCGTAGCCGATAATCGCCGAACATTCGCGCACAAGGTCGGTAAAGCTTTTCACGTCGAGTTTCGGCTGACCGTCAAGCGTCACGACCTCGATGCAGTTTTGGACGATTTTGGCGGCGTCGGCACCGAAATTTTTGCTCGGCAATTTAATCAGCGCGTCGAAGATAATTTCGTCCTCGGCGTCGTCGAAATTCCCGCCGGCAATGAAAATCACGGGCACGCCGATTTTTTTCGCGCAATGAGCCGTCAACGCGACGACCTTGATATTTTCCCAGACAGAATCCGCCGCGACGAAGATTAAATCCGCGCCGCTCAAGTTGTCCGTAAGATTTTGTTCGTCGGCGGTATCGAGCAGTCGGAATTTGTGCGTTGCGTTGCAGGCGGCAAGGTTTGCGGTGTCGTGTCTGTCGACCGCAAGGCAATTCACGCCCGACAAATTTTTTTCCAGAATATAATTAAGGGCGGAGAGTCCGCCCGAAATTTCAGCGTCGTTGCCCGTGTGGACGCCGACGACTTTAACTTTCACGAATCGGTTTTCAAAAGTGTTGCCCAACACGTCGATCAAGCCTCCGTAAAAAATTTATCTCCTGTTGCGCCTGTTGCTGATGAAGTCGGGGATTATGTTCGCGAAGGGATTTCGGGATTTCTGCTGATTGTCGTCCTGCTGCGGTTGCGCGGAGCGATTGTAAGGCGGCGGCTCCTGTTGCTGCGGTTGAGTGTATTGCGGTTGCTGACGTTGCGGTTGCGGCTGTTGACGTTGCGATTGCGGTTGACGTTGTTGAGTTTGCGGCGGCGGATAAAATTTTGTCGCGGGAACTTCGGGTTCGGCGGGAGCGTCGTCCTCTTCGCCGAAGCGCGTGGCAATGATTGTGACGACGATTGTATCGCCAAGTGAGTCGTCGACACTGACGCCCCAAATAATTTCTGCGTCGGGGTGAGCCGCCTCCTGAACGGTTGTTGACGCCTCGTTGACTTGAATCATTGACAGCGAATCGGTTGCGCCCATAAAGTTGAGCAGAATTCCGCGTGCACTGTCGACGCCCGTTTCAAGCAGTGGGGACGCGATAGCCTTCTTGACCGCCTCGACAGCGGCGTTGTCGCCCGAAGCCTCGCCGACGCCCATAAGCGCGGAGCCGGCGTTGCTCATAATCGACTGCACGTCCGCGAAGTCCAGATTGATGACGCCGGGCACCGCAATTAAATCCGAAATGCCCTTGACGCCTTGACGGAGGATGTCGTCGGCAATGACGAAAGCTTTTGTCATGGGAGTTTTTTTGTCGACGACCTGCAACAATCTGTCGTTGGGGATTGTGATGATTGCGTCGACTTGTTGACGGAGCTTTTCGATGCCCATGTCGGCGTTGCGCTTACGTTTCGGACCTTCGAAGGTAAACGGGCGCGTGACGACTGCAACTGTCAGCGCGTTGACTTCGCGGGCGCATTCTGCCACGACGGGTGCCGCACCGGTGCCGGTACCGCCGCCCATGCCCGCCGTTATGAAAACCATATCCGAGCCGCGCAGTGCCTCCAAAATATCGTTGCGACTTTCTTGCGCGGCACGTTCGCCGATTTCGGGTCGAGCACCCGCGCCCAGTCCGCGAGTAAGTTTTTCGCCGATTTGCATACGTTTGGGCGACTTGCTCATCAAAAGTGCTTGCGAATCGGTGTTGACCGCAATGAACTCCACGCCCTCCAAGCCCGATTCAATCATTCTGTTGACGGCGTTCGAGCCGCCGCCGCCGATGCCGATTACTTTTATCTTCGCGAATTGATCTAACGTGTTTTCGTCGAATTCAAACATCTGTTTTCCCTCCGTGAAAAAGTTTCTACGTAAGCTTTGAAAGCTTAGCATATCTTAATGAAAAATTTTTGTAACGCGCGGAAAATTTATTGGGCGTCGTGCCGTATCAAGCGTTGAACTTCGATTGAGTTTGTAGCATCTACTTTCTTTTGCTTGCCCAAAAGAAAGTAGCAAAGAAAAGGGCACCTCGCAGGGGCGTTAGTCCCGAATATTCCAACGTTGCGACCACCCGCGACCGACTGTTGCCCGCGGACTTCGCATCACGCTCAGTGCGCGGGCAGGGCGCACGTCCATGTGCGCCTCAAATTTCGCGACTTCAAATGTTCAGCAGACGTTTGGCATTGAGTCCGAGAATTTTGTTTTTGTCGGCGACGGCAAGCGGCAGGGCACGTATGAACTCCAGCGACGTATCTTGCTCCGTCCACGGGCTGTCCGTGCCGAATAAAATTCTGTCCGCGCCGAAGACTTCGACAAACTTCATGAACTGCGCGGCGTTCAAAAGTTTCAGCTCGTCGACACTCCACGCGAAATCACTGCGCGGAATGATGTTGCCCGTCGAAAACGAGCTGTCGATGAAAATTTTCGTGTCGCCCAAAATTTCCGGAACGTCGCGCCAATTTTTCCAGCCGCCCATGTGAGCAAGCACGAACTTAAAATTCCCGACGGTGTCGACGACGCGACGCGCCATTTGCGGCGAACATCTGACGACGCCGGGGAAGCCGATATCAAGTCCCGCGTGCGTGACAACGATTAAATCAAACTCGGCGGCGCGGTCGAGAATACGCAGATATTTCACGTCGTCGAGGTCTGTCGCTTGATAAACGGGATGAATTTTGATACCCTTTAGCCCGAAATTTTTCACGCGGCTCAATTCCGCACGCCAATTCAAAAATTCGGGGTGGATGCTGCCGAGTGAAAAGACGCCTTTGCCCGCGAAAGTTTCGTTGAGCGCGGCGGCTGATGAATTAATTTTTTCGACTTGGCTCGTGTTCGTGGCGACGGGCAAAATCACCGACAAATCAATCTGCGCGGCGTCCATTGAGCGTTGCAGTCCGCCGACGGTGCCGTCCGTGAATGCGGGCGTGCGACTGACGCGGCTCAACTTTTCGACGGCGGCGTCGGCAATTTTGTCGGGGAAAACGTGCGTGTGCATATCGATAATCATGGGCGGTCAACTCCTTAAGTTTCGCATGGAGGTTTTGTTTTAATGAAGGTTGCATTGTTGGTTTTATATTTCGCCGTGCTGATTGGTATCGGACTTTACTGCCGCAAGCACGCCACGGACGTTGACGGATTCGTTCTGGGCGGACGCAGTGTCGGACCGTGGCTGACGGCTTTTGCTTACGGCACAAGCTATTTTTCCGCAGTCGTATTCGTCGGCTACGCGGGGCAATTCGGTTGGAAATACGGCATTGCGGCGACGTGGGCGGGTATCGGCAACGCGCTAATCGGCTCGCTTATGGCGTGGTTTATTCTCGGACGCAGGACGCGAATCATGACGCGCCACCTTGACACCGCGACAATGCCGCAATTCTTCGAGAAACGTTTCGGCTCCCCGTCGCTGAAAATCGGCGCGGCAATAATAATTTTCATCTTCATGATACCTTACACCGCGTCGCTTTACAACGGGCTGTCGCGGCTGTTCGGTATGGCGTTCGACATCGATTATTCCGTTTGTATCCTGCTTATGGCGGTGCTGACGGCGGTTTACGTCATTGCGGGCGGTTACATGGCGACGGCAATTAACGACTTCATTCAAGGCATCGTTATGCTCGCGGGAATTTCGGCGGTCATTTACGCGGTCATCGAGTCGAAGGGCGGCTTCACGACTGCGCTCGACGGACTTGCACGAATCACCGACGACGCAGTTTCGACTACGCCGGGAATATTCGCGTCGTTCTTCGGACCCGATCCGCTGAATTTGCTGTTCGTCGTGATTTTAACGTCGCTGGGCACGTGGGGCTTGCCGCAAATGGTTCAGAAATTCTACGCCATCAAAAACGAGCAGGCAATTCAAAAAGGCACCGTCATATCGACGCTGTTTGCATTCGTCGTCGCGGGCGGCTGTTACTTTTTGGGCGGCTTCGGACGACTGTTCTCCGACCAAATCGACATTGCGGCGAACGGCTACGACTCCATAATCCCGACAATGTTAAGCGGACTTTCGGCGGGAATGATTGCGCTCGTCGTGATTCTGGTCTTATCGGCGTCAATGTCGACGTTATCATCGCTGGTAATTGTTTCGGCGTCGACGCTCACGCTTGACCTAATCCGCGACAACTTCGCCCGCGACATGAAAGAGCCGCGTCAAGTCCTGCTGATTCGGGCATTGGTCGTCGTGTTCATTGCGATATCGGCGGTGCTCGCGCTGGTGCAGTACAAAAGCTCCGTGAACTTCATCGCGCAACTTATGGGCGTCAGTTGGGGCGCAATGGCGGGCGCATTCCTCGCTCCGTTCATGTACGCGCTTTACGCCAAGTGGGTCACGAAGTCGGCTTGTTGGGCGTGCTTTATATTCGGCTCGGTGCTCATGACGGCGAACATGTTGATACGTCCCGCCTTCCCCGCGATAATGCAGTCGCCGATTAACGCGGGCGCAATCGCAATGCTCGCGGGCTTGTTAATCGTGCCGATTGTCAGCGCGATAACTCCCAAGCCCGACAAAAAACTTGTCGACGACGCCTTCACCTGCTACGACGAAAAAATTGTCGTGCCGCTGTCCACCGCGCTTAGCAGCGAAAAATAATTCCGGCTACAAAAGAAAAACTCCCGCCGATTTGTTGCGGGAGAATTTTTTTGATGTAAGTCGTCGCGTTGCTGACATGCTTCAAGAAATAAAGCACAAAGTAAGCCGCGCAATTCGGCGGCAGGTAAACCCATATTCTGAAGGAGTCGACGCACCAAAGTCGACTGTCCACAATTTCTTGCTTACGCGTTGATTATAAGCGCGTGAGCTTTTTTTGCAAGCACGAGATTTCCGCGCCGTAAGCTTACCGCTTGCCCGCCGCCGCCGATTGTTGTAGACTTAACGAAAATTTTTCGGGAGGTCGATAGCATGTCGGCTAGAATTTTGTACGGCAAGGAGTTCGCGGCGAAAATCAAAGAATCTGCGCGGGCGGAGGTTGAGCGGCTCAAAGCGACGTTCGGCGTGACACCCGGGCTTGCAGTCATAATCGTCGGCGAAAATCCCGCGTCGCAAGTTTACGTCCGCAACAAACATAAAACCTGCGAGGAGCTCGGAATTTTGTCGGAGGTCATCGCCTTGCCCGAAGACACGACCAAAGACGCGTTGCTTGCCCGAATCGACGCGCTCAACGCCGACAAAAATATTCACGGCATTTTAGTACAACTGCCGTTGCCCGCCGCGATTAAGGCGCACTCGGAGGAAATTTTGAATCGAATCGACCCGCGCAAAGATGTCGACGGCTTCCACCCCGTCAACGTCGGCAAACTCGTTATCGGAAGTCCCGCGCTCGTCCCGTGCACGCCTGCGGGCTGTATCGAAATGCTCGACCTTGCGGGCATCGAAATTGACGGCAAACGCGCAGTCATTATCGGGCGCAGTAACATCGTCGGCAAGCCGCTGTTGCACCTGCTTATGGCGCGACATGCAACAGTGACCGTCTGCCACACTCACACGAAAAATCTTGCGGACGTCGCGCGCGAAGGTGAAATTTTAGTTGCGGCGTCGGGCAAAGCGGGACTCGTGACGGCGGACATGATTCGCCCCGGCGCAACGGTTATCGACGTCGGAATCAATCGCATTGCCCCGAAAAAACTTGTCGGCGACGTGGACTTTGCAGCGGCGGTCGAAGTCGCGGGCGCGATAACTCCCGTACCCGGCGGCGTCGGATTGTTGACGGTCGCAATGCTCATGAAAAACGTCGTCAAAGCCGCGCGTCTGCAGCTTGAGGCTTAAGCAATGTTCATTTTGATAACGTCGGCGATTTTGGGAACGGTCGTCGCCGTCGCGCTGGTGTCGATAAAATTTTTGTTCAGTGAGCGGCTCGCGCGCAAGTTCTACAAAATTTTCGCGCTGGCGGATTTGGCGGTCATTGCCGTGATAATCGGCGGCTGGTGGATTCGCGGGCTCGTGCCGGATTTTTTTATCGCGGTCTTCGGAAATTGCGCGACGATATTTTTAATGGCGCAACTTATCTGCGGCGCACTGGTAATCGTCGCAGTCGTGGCGCGGTGGATTTATCGCAAGTTCGCCAAGCCGAAACCGTTTGACCCTGCGCGGCGGCGGGCACTGGCTCACGCAATGTTGTATCCGCTGTTCAGCGCGGCAATCGCACTTTACGGCAACCGCGTCGAAAAAAATTCCGACGTGGAAAATTTCTTCGACGTGCCGATAAAAAATCTGCCGCCCGATCTCGACGGCTTCAGACTCGCGCAAATCTCGGACATTCATCTCGGCGCGTATTATTCGCTTGAACGGCTGGAGGCACTCCTGCAACGAATCGCCGACGCTAAGCCCGACATGCTCGCGATAACGGGCGACATCTTCGACGACGTGACGATGAATCCCGCCGCCGTAAAGATTGTCGACGCCTTCACCGACAAATTCAAATTCGGCGTCTGGTACATTCACGGCAACCACGAACATTTTCGCGGCATTCGGGCGATTGAAAATTTGCTCGCGCAGACGAAAATTCATTGGCTCGTGAATCACGCGGAGCATGTCACGTCGAAACTGTACATCCTCGGCGTCGACTACCCGCCGCGTGCGCCCGTCACCAGCTCAAACGACGCGGAGCACGTGAAACTTTTCGCGCAGGCTCGGAAAAATTTCGTCGACCTTGCGGCTGAAGGTGTTCCCGCCGACGCCGTGAAAATTTTGCTCGCGCACCACCCCGAATTCATTGACGACGGCGCGGAACGAAATTTCCCGCTCACGCTGACTGGGCACACTCACGGCGGGCAAATCGGCATCTTCGGCGTCCCGATATTCCCTGTGTTCAAGTACACGCGCGGCGTCGTCAAGCGCGGAGATAGCTTCGGTTACGTCCACGTCGGCAACGGCAGTTGGTTCCCGTTCAGATTCGGTTGCCCGCCCGAAATCGCTTACTTCACGTTGCGAGGTGCTTGACTTGGAACGACTGCAGAAACTTATCGCCCGCGCAGGAATTTGTTCACGGCGGGCGGCTTAAGAACTCATTGCGGCAGGTCGCGTTACCGTTGACGGCAAAATCGTCACGGAGCTCGGCGCGAAGGCTGATACCAATCAAAAAATCCGCGTCGACGTGTGATATAATCGCCTAAAAATTTTTGGGGCTGATAACTTGGAACGACTGCAGAAACTTATCGCCCGCGCAGGAATTTGTTCGCGGCGGGCGGCTGAAGAACTCATTGCGGCAGGTCGCGTCACCGTTGACGGCAAAATTGCGGAGCTCGGCGCGAAGGCTGACACCAATCAAAAAATCCGCGTCGACGGCAAACTGTTACGCCTCGGCGCGGAAAAAATTTATCTGTTGCTCAACAAGCCGCGCGGTTACGTTTCGACGGCGCATGACGATCGCGGTCGCAAAACCGTTTTGGACTTGCTCGGCGAAAATTTTTCGGAGCGCGTGTATCCCGTCGGCAGACTCGATTTGAATTCGGAAGGGCTCATCCTGCTCACCAACGACGGCGAACTTACCAACGCGCTGATTCACCCGCGATACGGAGTCGCCAAAACTTATCGCGCCAAAATTTCGGGCACCGTCACGGAGGAAAAACTCGACCGCTTGCGCACGGGCGTTGAGCTCGACGACGGACTTACTGCGCCCGCCGAAGTTTACATGCTTGCCGCAGACACCGTTGAAATCACGATTCGCGAGGGGCGCAATCGGCAGGTGCGGCGGATGTTCGCGGCAATCGGTTGCGACGTTAAGCGACTGCGCCGAATTCGATTCGCGGGCTTGACATTGGACGGCGTGCCCGTCGGGAAATTTCGCAGACTGACGTCAGCGGAGGTTGCGGCACTAAAAAATTTTTCACAACGCGACGACTTACGGTCATGAATGCTTGCGGTGAACATAAGCAGGATGCAACGTCACGTTGCCAATCGGTTGCGACGTTAAGCGACTGCGCCGAATTCGATTCGCGGGCTTGACATTGGACGGCGTGCCCGTCGGGAAATTTCGCAATCTGACGGCGGCGGAGGTTGCGACACTTAAAGGAGTATTGACGTGAAAAAAATTTTTGTTATCGGCGGCGGACCTGCGGGTATGATGGCGGCAATTCGTGCGGCGGAGGGCGGCGCGTCGGTTACGCTGTTCGAGAAGATGAGCCGCGTCGGACGCAAGCTCGGCATTACGGGCAAAGGGCGTTGCAACTTGACGAACACCGCCGACGTCGCCGAAGTCGTCCGCAATTTGCCCGGCAACGGAAAATTTCTTTACAGCGCGTTGAAAAAATTTTCGTCCGCCGACACCGTGAGTTTCTTTGAGGATTTGGGCGTGGTCACGAAAGTTGAGCGCGGCGGCAGAATTTTTCCGGCAAGCGACGACGCTTCCGAAGTCATTGACGCGCTTTTGAGGCGGCTGACGATTTTGGGCGTCGATGTGCGGACGAACTCAACCGTCACGAAAATTTTGGCGGAGTCGCACAAAGTTACGGGCGTGCTCGTCAACGGGAAAATTCTTGCGTGCGACGCGGTGATTTTGGCGACGGGCGGCGCGTCGTATCCTGCTACGGGCTCGACGGGCGACGGCTTCCGCATGGCGCGACAACTCGGTCACAACGTTACGCCGATACTTCCCGCACTTGTCCCGCTCGAAACGGAGGAAGACTTTGTTCGCGACGTACAAGGGGTATCGCTCAAAAATGTGCGCGTGAAACTTTTGGCGGACGGAAAATCTGTCGCGGAGCAATTCGGCGAAATGCTGTTCACGCACTTCGGAGTGAGCGGACCGATAATCTTGACGTTGAGTCGGCAAGCCGCGCAACTTTTGGCGGACGGGCGATTCGTGGAACTGGAACTCAACCTTAAGCCCGCACTCAAGCCCGAACAACTCGACGCAAGGATTTTGCGCGACTTTGACAAATTCAAACGTAAATCGCTCAAAAATGCGCTTGTCGAATTGTTGCCCGCGAAACTGATACCAATCGTGCTCGACCTGTCGTATCTGGCGGAAGGCAAGCGCGTCGACGAAGTCACGCAGTCGGAACGGCGTCGGCTCGCGGAAATTTTGCAGAGCTTGCCGCTGACGATAACGCGCACGCGACCGATTGACGAGGCGATTGTTACGGCGGGCGGCGTCGACGTGAAAGAACTCGACCCGCGAACGATGCGTTCCAAACTCGTGGAGGGCTTGTTCGTCGTCGGGGAGGTTGCGGACGTTGACGGCTTCACGGGCGGATTCAATTTGCAGGCGGCGTGGTCAATGGGCAACGTCGCGGGAATTTCCGCCGCACTGTGACGGAGACTGACGCGATTGTCGCTCAAGCATTCGTCGGCGAATTTGATACGTCGCGAAAAAATTTTCGTCTGCGCCGTGACGGAGACTGACGCGATTATCGCTCAAGCATTCGTCGGCGAATTTGATACGTCGCGAAAAATTTCTGCCGCACTGTTGACGGAGACTGTCGCGATTGTCGCTCAAGCATTCGTCGGCGGATTTGCACCGTCGCAAAAAAATTTCCGCCGCGCTTTGATGGAGGTTGATTCGATTGAAACTCAAGGGACTTGCGCCGATTGTTGCTTCGGCGATTTTTTTTATGACGACGCCGACGCTTGCCGCACCAATGACGCTCAACGTGCACGACGCCGATTTGCGCGCAACGATAATGCTCGTCGCCAAAACCGGCGGGCTCAACGTCGTGGCGGACGATTCGGTTAAAGGCAACGTCTCAATATCGGTGACGGACGTCGACCCCGTGCGCGTCCTTGAAATCATCGCCAACATAAAAAATCTGCGGCTGTTGCACGAGGCGGACGTTTACATTTTGACGGCGGAATTGCGCCCTGCCGAGCCCATGCAAAGTTACGTCCTGCCGATAAAATTCGGAGACGCGGCGATACTTCGCAAGGCGGTCTTCAAGTCGTTGGATATGGAGCCCGACAAGCCGCTGTCCGAGAGCACCAAGTTCAAGGACGCCGACGGCATCGAACGCACTTACACTTACAGATACCGTGAACGCTCTTCAAACGACTGGAAGACCGATACCGAAGACGAAAAAGATCCGCGCGCCAAAAGAGTTTATGTCAATCCCGAAGTCAACGCGCTTGTCCTGTACGGCACGCCCGCCGAATATGAACGCGTCAAAAATCTTTTGGCGACGCTCGACGTTGAGCTCAAGCAAGTTTCCGTTGAGGCGCGAATCATCGCCATTGACAAGAACGCGACTAAAAATCTCGGCGTGGAGTGGATGTGGTCGACCGTCCCGCAATATCCCGACCGCGACGTAGAATACACTCCGCCAACTTATAATTCCAATGGCACTCTGCGCACTTCCGGTTTTTATAAAGAAACTTACACGCGCGAAGCTAATGCGTCCACAGGTTACGGAATTATTCAATTTGGACGCGGACCGACAGGCACTCCGTTTGAATTTTATTACGGCGCGAAGATTAACGCGCTTGTCACCGACGGCAAGGCGAAAATTCTTTCACGCCCGAATGTCACGACGATTCAAGGGCGCGAAGCTGTGATTAACGTCGGAAGTTCCGTGCCCGTGCCGAAAATTTCTTCAAACAACACCGCCACCACAACTGAATTTGAATATCGCGACGCGGGAATTATTTTGCGCTACACGCCGCGCATAAACGCCGACGGCACAATCACCGCGACAATTCACACGGAGGTAAGCACGCCGCAATACGTTGAGGATATGGGTGCTTACCGATTCAACACGCGCTCGGCTGATACGACCGTTACCGTGCGCGACGGCGAACCGATGATTATCGGCGGGCTAATCGGCGCGGAAGAGGCGAAGTCCGTCAGCAAGATACCGTTTCTGGGCGACTTGCCGATACTCGGCGCACTGTTCCGCAATCATCGCAAAAGCAAATCCGAATCCGAACTTATAATTTTTTTGACGGCGCACGTTCTCGGCAACAAATAAACTTACACGCCACGAAATTCTGCGTTGCAACCGACGACGAGTTGAATCAGTTGAGCGATTGGAGGCCGCCCAAGGATGGGCGGCCCTGACCGCCGCCGTTAGAAAACGTGACGTTTTCGTAGGCGGCGCGGCTTTCTTTGCCTACTTTCTTTCGCCGCCGAAAGAAAGTAGGTTCATCAAACTTAAATCGAAGTTCAAACGTTCGAATCAGCGAATCACACGCCCGCAAATTAAAATTGCAATGCCCCCGCCGATTTGATACAATGCCTCAAGCGTTGAGAGTTCGGAAATTTTTTTTGCACGAGGAGGAGATTCTATTTGAGAAGTGACCAACGAAGTGACACCAAGCTAAAAATTATTCCGCTGGGCGGGCTCGGCGAAATCGGCAAGAACATGACGATAATCCGCTACGGCGACGAAATGATTATGATTGACGCGGGGCTGATGTTCCCCGAAAACGATATGCTCGGCATCGACCTGGTTATACCCGATATTTCATACGTCATCGAAAACAAACAGTGCTTGAAGGCAATTATCCTAACGCATGGACACGAAGACCACATCGGAGCGTTGCCTTACATCCTGAAAAAATTGACCGTGCCCGTTTACGGCACAAAGCTCACGCTCGGAATTTTGACGGGT
>JADEZP010000076.1 GCA_015206805.1 Quinella sp. 1Q7
CGTGTTGAGTGAGTTCGCCGATTTTCCAAAGCGCGTGCTCGTGCCGACCGCGTATCGCCTCTTCGTAGGGCTCAAGCCAGCTGTCGCCCGCAACCAATCCGATGTGTTCGTTTGCCATAAAATTTCCTCCTAACAGTTTTGCGAAGATTTTATCAAATGTGCGGGCAGGCGGCAAGAAGATTTTACAGTTCGCCGATTAATCCGACGCCCGCCGCGTAATTTGAGGCGCGCATGGACGCGTAATTCTGTCGCCGCGAAAGAAAGTAGGTTATAAACACAAAATTAAATTCAACGCTTGAATCAGCGAATCGACCCGCCAACGCAACAAAGCTCGCCGATTTGCAGGATTTAAATCGCACGTCGCGAAGTTCCCCGTTAAATTTTTCGACGGAGGAAATTTTTTATGCCGCGTTTCAAAGACGACTGGAGCCTGCTCAAAAAAGGCAAGCGCACGGATTTTCTGACCATCGCCGCAATAACCGCAACGTTGCTCGTCATCGTCGCGCTGAATATTTATTTCATATTCCGAATCACCGCCAAACAAACCGACGACCTCGGACGCATGGAGCTCGACCGACTGCGCGGCGAACTTCAAGACACGCTTGCCGACGCCGAACGCACGACCTTGCGCGTGGCAGTGAGCGCGGAACAAATGTTGGCGGCGGGCGCGTCGCAGGAGGACATCCGAAATTTTTTTGAGCACGAACAGCGCGAACACTTTGCACTGTCCAAGGGCGAATGTTTCAACGTTTACATTGCCTGTCGCGAATGGGCGATTATTCCGAATTTCAACATGCCCGCCGAATATCACGCGCCCGAACGGCTCTGGTACAAGGGCGCGGCTGAAAATCCCGGCAAAGTTTACATAACCGAACCTTACGTCGACGCGGCAGGCAACGGCATGTGCTTTACCGTGTCGCTTATGTTGAGCGACAAAAATACCGTCGTCGCCCTCGATTACAACTTCACTGCCGCGCAGGCGACGATTTCCAAAATGGACGCCGGCAACGACCGCACCGCGTTAATCGTCACGAAAAGCGGCATGATTGTCGGCTACAGCGACACCGAACTTGTCGGGCTCAAGCTCCCGAAAGTTTTGCCCGAATACAAAGAAATTTTCGCCGCCGTCACGAATTCCGCCGCGCACGAAAGTTTTGAAGCTCAACTCAACGGGCGGACGCACACGATTTTTTCCAGCGAGACCGATAACGGTTGGTACATGATTTTGAGCGTCGACACCTCCGAACTTTACCGCGACGACTACCGCCGAATTCTGCTGAATTCCGCGCTCAATCTGTGGATGGTTCTCGTCATCGTGTTTTACTACCTAAACAGCATGAAAAATCGTTTGCAGGCGGAACGCGCCCTTCGTGCCAAGGAAGAATTTTTGTCGAGCCTGTCAACGGAATTGCGCGCTCCGTTGCAACGGATACTTAAGCTGTCGAACGTCGGGGCACTCGGCGAAGACAATCCGTCCGAAAGCGCGGCTCGCGTCCGCGAATCGGCAATGCAGCTGTCGGAAATGTTAGACAACCTGTTTTCGTTCTCAACAATCGTCAACGCCGACGATCGCGATAAAAATCTTGAGCAACGCGCCGAAGAAAATTTGCACATGTCGAAGGTCAGCCGCACCGCGCGAATCCGAATCATCGCCGTCCTTACCGTCGCGCTGATTTTGCGCGTCGGAATCAGCATCGACACGAATTTAGGCTGGGGCGATACCAAAATGGCTCGCGAAGTCGAAACTTACGATAACCGCTTGAACACGTGGCTCGCCGAACAGCGCAGTATCTTGAGCGTCTTCGTCAATCTGATTAGCGAACACCCCGAACTTATGAACGACTACCCTGCCGCCGTGAAGTTCCTCGACGACATCGCCAAGCACTACCCCGAAATTTCCGTTTGCTATCTTGCCAACCCGTACAAGGCGCATCAAGTCATCATGAACACGGGCTGGGAATCCGACGATCCGAATTGGCGCGTCGATAAGCGTCCGTGGTACATTGAAACCGAACTTGCCGACAACAGCGATCCCGACGCCTTCACGGTATCTTCGCCGTACATTGACGACCGCACGGGCAATTACTGCGTCACCGTCGCCAAAGTCGTTTACGGCAAGAACGGGGAATTCCTCGGAATTTTCGCAATCGACTTTTACATTGACCGACTGATTCAAATTCTCGCCGCGTCGTATTCCGCCGAAGGTTACGCGTTCCTCGTCGACAAGAACGGCATCATAATCAATCACCCGCATTTCGGTTACCAAATGGCGAACGACAAAATGACCGACATACTCGGCACGGAATATCGCAACGTCTACACGGCGGGCAAAGATTTTTTCATGACGGACTTTCACGACCGATACATGACCTGCGTCGCCAAAAGCAATGAGCTAAGCAAATTTACCGTCGTCGTCGTCAACAACTGGTTTAGGATTTACGGGCAAATTTTGATTCACGCGGTGCTGTTCGTCGTGATTTACGGCGTGTGCGTCGGATTGGTCGTCGCGCTCGTCAACAACCTGCTCAAGTGGCAAACCGAAGTTCAGCGCAAACTTAAAGACGCCGCTACAGCCGCGCTCAATGCCGGGCAGGCGAAGTCCCAATTCCTTGCGCAAATGTCTCACGAAATCCGCACGCCGATTAACGCAGTGCTCGGCATGAACGAAATGATTCTGCGTGAGGCGACCGACAAAGACATTCGCGACTACGCGACGAACATTGAATCCGCAAGCCGCACGTTGCTCAATCTGATTAACTCGATTCTCGACTTCAGCAAGATTGAGGAAGGCAAGATGGAAATTATCCCCGTGCGCTACGAGACGCTCAACATGATTGACGACCTTGTCAACATGATTTACGACCGCGCCCATAAAAAAAATCTGTCGCTCGTCACGAAGATTGATTCGCAACTCCCGAAAGTTTTGTTCGGCGACGATATGCGCCTAAAGCAAGTCATCACGAATTTGCTGACCAACGCCGTCAAATACACGAAGTCCGGCACAATCACGCTGACAATGCGCGGCGAAATTTCCGACGACACGCTGAATTTGTTCGTCTCCGTGGAGGATACGGGCATCGGCATTCGCGCCGAAGATATCGATAAACTTTTCCAATCGTTCCGCCGCCTTGACGAGGAGCGCAATCGCAACATTGAAGGCACGGGCTTGGGCATTTCGATTGTCAAGGAACTCCTGCGCATGATGAACAGCCGACTTGAAGTCGCCAGCGTTTACGGCGAAGGCTCGACGTTTTCGTTCACGGTGCGGCAAAAAATTTTGGACGCGACACCAATCGGCACCTACGGCGAACATCACGCCGAACGTCAACTTCAGCGCGAAACGACGACTTTCATTCACGCGCCCGCCGCGAAAATTCTTGCCGTCGACGATACCGCAATGAATCTCAAAGTCATCAACGGCTTGCTCAAGCGCAACGAAATTGTGCCCGACCTTGCCGACAGCGGCGCGAAGTGTCTGGGACTTGCCGCGAAAAATTTCTACCATATAATTTTCCTCGACCACATGATGCCCGAAATGGACGGTATCGAAACTTTGCAGCGGCTCAAGAAAATGAACTTGCCCGCCGAAACGAAAATCATCGTGCTGACTGCCAACGCCATAAGCGGCGCACGCGAACGCTATCTTGCCAAAGGCTTCGACGATTATTTGAGCAAGCCGATTGACGTTGCCGCGCTCGAAAATATTTTGTCGACGTACCTGCCGCCCGAAATCATTGCCGCCGAAAAAATTCCCGCGCCCGAAAAAATTTCCGCACCCGCGCAGGAGTCGGCGTCGTCGCTGATTGATATGACGGTCGCAATGACGAACTGCATGGACACGGAAGAATTTTTCGCGGAAATGGCTCGCGAATTCATCAACGGCGACAAGACGGCAAAATTGGACGCGGCATTGGCGGCGGGCGACATGAAGTCTTATCGGATAACGGTGCACGCGCTCAAGTCGACGTCGTTAATTGTCGGCGCGGTGAGCTTGAGCGAATCGGCAAAAATTTCGGAGGCGGCGGCGAAGTCCGAAGACCTTGCGGAAGTGTCGGCACGTCACGGCGCGTTGATGGAACTTTACAAAGCCGTTCGCGATGAACTTGCGGCGTGGCTTGAAAAAAATTCTTGACGTGTCGAGCTTGTCGCAGAAATTTTTATGCGGTGTCGACGTGCCGAGGTCGTCGCAGAAATTTTTATGCGATGTCGGACGTTCGCCGCAGAAATTTCTTGACAAACGGCGGTCGTTGTGATAACCTACGCGAAGTTTTTAGGAGCAGTACCCAAGTCGGTGAAGGGGACGGTTTGCTAAATCGTTAGGCTCGAAAGGGCGCGGAGGTTCGAGTCCTCTCTGCTCCGCCACAAAGAAAATATCTCGCCCTTCGCGGGCGGTTGCAAGATCGTCGTATGGGTAACCTGTACGGCGATTTTGAGTTTAAGGAGGTTTTTATCAGCATGGCGAAGGTCAACGAAAATTATCTGAAATTGCCGGGCAGCTACCTGTTCTCCGAAGTCGGCAAGCGCGCCGCGAAGTTCCAAGCGGAAAATCCCGACGCGAAAATCATTCGGCTCGGTATCGGCGACGTGACGCGCCCCCTGCCGCAAGTTTGTATCGACGCAATGAAACGCGCCGCCGACGAAATGGGTCACGTCGAAACTTTTCGCGGCTACGGTCCCGAACAGGGCTACAGTTTCCTGCGCGAAAAAATTGCCGACTTCAACTATAAACGTCGCGGGCTTGAGGTCGACGCCGACGAAATTTTTATCAGCGACGGCTCGAAGTGCGACTGCGGCAACATTCAAGAAATTTTCTCGCTCGACAGCAAAATTGCAATCGCCGACCCCGTGTATCCCGTTTATCTCGACACGAACGTCATGGCGGGCAGGACGGGCGATTTGCAGGGCGACGGACACTTCGCGGGCGTGACTTATCTGCCGTGCACCGCCGAGAATAATTTTTCTCCGACGCCGCCCGCAACTAAAGTCGACATGGTTTATCTGTGCTCGCCGAACAATCCGACGGGTACGACGCTCAATCGCGCCGCGCTGACCGATTGGGTTGCCTACGCCAAGGACTGCGACGCCGTGATTCTGTTCGACGCCGCCTACGCCGCCTACATAACCGAAGACGACGTGCCGCGCTCCATTTACGAAATTGACGGCGCACGCGACGTTGCGATTGAGTTCCGCTCCTTCAGCAAGACGGCGGGCTTCACGGGCACGCGTTGCGGCTACATCGTCATTCCCGACGGCTTGACGGGCACCACGTCCACGGGCGAGCGCGTTCCGTTCAAAAAACTTTGGGCGCGTCGTCACACGACGAAATTCAACGGCACGAGCTACATCACTCAACGCGGCGCGGAGGCGATTTATTCCGACGAAGGGCAGGCGCAGGTCAAAACGCTCATCAGCTACTACCTTGAGAACGCACGCATTATCCGCGAGAGCTTGAGCGCGGCGGGCTTGACGACTTACGGCGGAGTGAACGCGCCTTACATTTGGCTCAAGACGCCCGCCGACATTCCCAACAGCTGGGATTTCTTCGACGTGCTGTTGCGCAAACATCACATTATCGGGACGCCCGGCGCGGGCTTCGGACCGTGCGGCGAAGGTTATCTGCGCTTGACGAGCTTCAACAGTCGCGAAAACACAATCGAGGCTTGCAACCGTCTGCGCGGGTAAAAAAATTTTTTAACGAACTTGTAACGAATCCGTCATTGCAACGTATAAGCTGTAGAAAATTTACGGGAGTGATTGAAATGACGGTAGATGAACGCTTTGAGCAAACGGATTTTTCGCAGATGAGCCGCGTAAAGGACAGCCTGCTTTTGAGACTGCAACTGCGCCGCAGAGCCATCAACGAGACAATGTCGCTTGACGAACTCGACAACGTTGCGGCGGCAGGTCGAGCCTTCCACACCGACCATCGGCACATTCCCCTGAACAACAACGAAAATCCGCGCCAATGAAAAAATCCCTGTCACTCAATCGAGTGACGGGGATTTTCTTTGCGTTGACGTGAAATTATTTCGTGAGCTCGGTCAAAATATTTTTCGCGGCGTCGAAGACTTGCGGAATGCCGTCGGGATTTTTGCCGCCCGCTTGAGCCATATCGGGACGACCGCCGCCGCCTCCGCCGACAAATTTCGCAACAGCCTTGACGATTTTGCCCGCGTGGACGCCGCGTTTGACGGCAACTTTGTCCGCCTTGACGACCAGCGAAACTTTGCCGTCATTGACAGCCGCAAGCACGATAACGCCGCCGTCGAGCTTGTCGCTGATTAAATCCGCCATATTGCGCAATTCGTCGGGAGTTTTCGTCTGCACAACGCCCTTGAGATATTTCAAGCCGCCGATTTCTTCGCCGCCGACCAAAAGTTTTTGAGCCTCCGCACGTTCGCGAATCTTGTGCACTTCGTCAAGCTGACGGCGCATCGATTTATCTTCCGCCAAAATTTTTTCGACCTGCGCGGGTAAATCTTCGACGCGAACTTTCAACAGCGCGGCAGTTTGATTGAGCAGTTGAGCTTGATGATTGGCGTCGTGAATCGCCGCACGACCCGTAACCGCCTCGATACGACGGACGCCCGCCGCAATGCCGCCTTCGCTGACGATTTTAAATCTGCCGATTTGCCCGACGTTCTTGACGTGCGAGCCGCCGCAAAGTTCGCAACTGAAATCCTCGACGCTGACGACGCGGACAATGTCGCCGTACTTTTCGCCGAACAAAGCCATCGCGCCGAGTTTCTTCGCCTCCGCAATGGGCATTTGCCGAATCGTAACGTCCGCCGCCTTGAGAATTTCCTCGTTGACAAGTTCCTCAACGTCGGCAAGTTGTTGCGCCGTGACGGGCTCGAAATTGGAAAAGTCGAAGCGCAGACGTTCGGGCGTGACCAGTGAGCCGGCTTGATTGACTTGGTTGCCGACGACTTTTTTCAGCGCGGCTTGAAGCAAATGCGTCGCCGTGTGATTGCGGGCGGACGATAATTTTTTGTCGCGGTCGATTTTGATTGTGACGGTGTCGCCGACTTTGAGCTGACCTTCCTCGACGTAAGCATCGTGGTAAATCGTGCCGTCGGGAAGTTTCTTGGCGTTGTCGACGCGGATTTTGCCGAGTTCACCGAATAACCAGCCCTCGTCGCCGACTTGACCGCCGCCCTCCGCATAAAACGGCGTGCACTCCAAAATAATTCCCGCCGCGTCGCCGTCGCGCAGTTCGTCGACAAGTTTGCCGTCGCGCCAAATTGCAAAGACCTTTGACGACGTGCAAGCCTCATCGTGCGCAAGATGTTCGGTGTCGACGTTGAGCAGGTCGGGCACGTCCAAACGTTCGTTGGCGGCACGAGCGGCGCGGGCGCGTTGACGTTGAGCCTCCATTGCCGAATCGAATCCCGCCTTGTCGGGCGCAAGATTGTTTTCCGCCAAAATTTCCTCCGTCAACTCGAACGGGAAGCCGAACGTATCGTAAAGCTTAAAGCAAATTTCGCCGCCGAGTTCGGATTTGCCTACGGACTTCGCGGCGTCAATTTCGTGCGTCAAAACTTCCATGCCCTGCGCCAACGTCGCGGCGAATCGATCTTCCTCAAGGCGGACAACTTTTTTGATGTAAGCGACGTTGCGATTGAGCTCCTCGAAGTCGGGAATGTCGCCGTAAATTTTCGCGACGGTGTCAATCGCGCCCTCAAGGAAGGCGTCCTTAATGCCGAGCATGCGACCGTGACGAATCGCGCGCCGTAAAATTCTGCGCAGGACGTAGCCGCGTCCCTCGTTCGACGGCAAAATTTTGTCCATAATCATGAACGCCATTGAGCGCGCGTGGTCGGCAATAACCTTCATGGAAACATCGCGCTTTGAATCGTCGCCGAATTTGAGCCCGCTGATTCGCTCGACATATTCGATTATCGGGAACAGCAAATCCGTCTCGAAGTTGGAATTTTTCCGTTGCAGGACGCTCGCCAAACGCTCAAGTCCGCAACCCGTGTCAATGTTCTTATGCTCAAGCGGCTTGTAGTCGCCGTCCTCGGTCTTGTCGAATTGCGTGAACACCAAATTCCAAATTTCAAGGTAGCGGTCGCAGTCGCAACCTGGCGCGCAAGTTTCTTTGCCGCAACCGCGCTCCTCGCCAAGGTCGATGTAAATTTCGCTGTCGGGTCCGCACGGTCCGGGTCCGATTTCCCAAAAGTTATCGTTCAGCCGCACGATGTGTTGCGGATTCAGTCCGGGCTGTTTGAGCCAAATTTGCTCCGCCTCGTCGTCGTCGGGATAGATTGACACCCAAAGTTTTTCGCGCGGCAGTTCGCAGACTTCCGTTAAAAATTCCCACGCCCACGGAATTGCGTCCGCCTTGAAATAATCGCCGAACGAAAAATTTCCCAGCATCATGAACGCCGTATGATGTCGCGCCGTCCGCCCGACGTTCTCGATGTCACCCGTGCGCACGCAACGTTGATTCGTCGTCACTCGCGGACACGGCGGCTTGAGTTTGCCCGTAAAGAACGGCTTGAGCGGTGCCATTCCCGCGCCAATCATCAACAGCGTCGGGTCGTTTTCGGGTATCAGCGAAAAGCTCGGCATGATGAGATGCCCTTTGCTCTCGAAAAATTTCAGGAACGCTTCGGCGACTTGCTTACCTGTCATGTATTTCAAAGTATCAACCTCCAAAAAATTTTCGCCGCGAATTATAGCACAGCGGTTTGAGCTTGTCGATTAACGGTGTCGCGCCGACGTGACGTTGAATTTAATTTTGTGTATTGAACTACTTTTTCTTTGCTTGTCCAAAGAAAAACCTCACGCTCACCAGTTCGCGTTCGCCCAAAAGAAAGACAGCCGCCTACGAAAACGTCACGTTTTCTAACGGCGGCGACGCAGGGCGCACATCCATGTGCGCCCCTTAAGTCACGAGCTACTTCAAGTTGCCGACAGCTTCAGCAGCTGATAAAATTCCGATTGCCGCGTGCTCGAAAGTCAGTCCGCCCTGCAAATACACCGCGAACGGCTCGCGCAACGGGGCGTCCGCCGACAGCTCAATCGACGCGCCCTGCACGAACGTCCCCGCCGCCATAATGACTTGGTCGTCGTAGCCGGGCATATCCCACGGCTCCGGTGCCGCGAACGAATCTACCGGCGAAAAATTTTGTATCGCACGGCAGAATTTTATCAGCCGCGCAGAGTTGCCCAGCTCAATCGCCTGTATGATGTCGCCGCGCAGTTCGTCGGGTTGCGGGCTGATTCGATAGCCGAGCCGCTTGAAAATTCCCGCCGCGAATATTGCGCCCTTGAGTGCCTGCGCCGTGACGTGCGGTGCGACGAACAGCCCTTGATATAAAAGTCGCGGGGTGCCCAAACTTGCGCCGAGTTCGTTGCCGAGTCCCGGTGCCGTCAATCGATTCGCCGCCGCCTCGACCAAATCGCGCCTGCCGACGATGTAACCGCCCGTGGGAGCAAGTCCGCCGCCGATGTTTTTAATCAGACTGCCCGCCGCCAAATCCGCGCCGACTTCAATCGGCTCACGCGTCTCGACGAATTCGCCGTAGCAATTATCAACCAACGTCGCGCAATTCGGATTGACAGCCTTCACCGCCGCGCAGATTGTCGCAATGTCGTCGACGGTCAATGCACTTCGCATACTGTAGCCGCGCGACCGTTGAATCAGTGCCAGCCGAGTTTTGGACGTGATGAAATTTTTTATCGCGGCGATGTCGACTTTGCCGTCAATCAGCGGCAGTTCGCGGTAAGTGATGCCGAATTCTTTCAGCGAGCCGCGTCCGTGACTGATAACCGTCTGCAACGTGTCGTAAGGCGTGCCCGTCAACGAGACCAGCTCATCTGCGGGGCGCAACACTCCGAACATTGCCGTCGCAAGCGCGTGCGTGCCCGATACGAATTGCGTTCGGACGAGTGCCGCCTCCGCCTTAAAAATGTCCGCAAAAATTTCGTCAAGCTTGTCGCGCCCGATATCGCCGTATGCATAACCCGTCGACGTTTTGAAGTGCGCATCCGAAACTTTGAGCCGCCGCATTGCCGACAGGACTTTGCGCGTGTTGAATTCACTGACGTCCTCCACGCGTCGAAAACTATCCGCCGCCTCAATGAGAACTTCGCGTTTCAAATCCGATAACATATCGATTCCTCCCGCCGCATTTTATCACGCCGCCACATCTAACGAAAGATTAATCTTCGCCACAAATTTATCTAAAGCCGACGATTCAAAATGTCGATATTAAAATTGTTGAAGGAGTGATACAAATGTTCAGTAACGTGAAAACTACCGCGTTGGCAATGTGCGGCGCGATAATCATAGAAATTTCAAGCGGGGCAGCTCAAGCGAGTGCCGCCGCAGAAAATCTTGCCGCACAGATTGAAACAGTTCCCGTCACGAATCCGATGATGCGCTTGGCAATTCGGGAGCGCGAACGCAAAAGCCGCTACAGTGACTGGGAACGCGAACGTCGCTACGACGATTGGGAACGCGACAGATACCGCGACCCCGACGCTGAAGGTTGGCGCAGAGCCCGTGACCGTGAACGCGAACGCGAACGATACCGCGAACGTGAACGATACCGCGACCGCGAACGCGAAAGTCGGCTTGAAGAATGGGATCGCGGCAGATACCGTGAATCCCACGAACCTCCGCGTCCGCCGCGCTGAAAATTTTTCGGCAACAATCAATCGTCCTGCAAAGGGCGATTTTTTTTGTGCGCGGTTGAAAAAATTTTTCATGCAAAGTAAAATTTCGTGCGAAAACTTTTTCGGAAGGGACTGATTTTTTATGGACAACGCAGTAAAAATCGGATTGCTCGGCGCGGGCACAATCGGCGGCTCGGTCATTGAGGTCTTGCAGAACAATCGCGACATCATATCGCAACGCGCGCATACCGACATCCAAATCAAAAATATTCTCGTGTTGCCGCGCGAACTTGACGGCTTGCATAAACGCGGACTGCCCGCCACGAGCAACTACGACGAAATTTTGAACGACCCCGAAATAAAAATCGTCGTGGAGCTTATGGGCGGCGTCAAACCCGCCAAGGACTTCATCTTGCAGGCGATGGCTCACGGCAAGCACGTCGTCACGGCGAATAAAGATGTCGTCGCGCAATTCGGTCACGACCTGTTCGACGCGGCGGCGGTTCACAAAATCGATTTCCTGTTCGAGGCGGCTGTCGGCGGAGCAATTCCCATCATCATGCCGCTGAAACGTTCGCTCACCGCGAATCGAATCACGGAAATTTTGGGCATTGTCAACGGCACGACAAATTACATGCTCACGAAAATGAGCGACAGCGGCGCGGATTACGACACGGTGCTTAAGGAGGCGCAAGCTCACGGCTACGCGGAAGCGAATCCTGCCGCCGACGTTGAGGGCAAGGACGCCGCCCGTAAGATTGCGATTCTTGCGTCGATTGCCTTCAACAGCCGCGTGAAGTTCGAGGACGTTTCCGTTGAGGGCATAACGAATCTCACGCCCGAAGACATTGCTTACGCGGCGGAGCTCGGTTATGTCGTCAAGTTGTTGGCAGTCGGGCGCGACACGGCTCAAGGCGTCGACGTTCGAGTAAATCCCGTTCTTCTGCCGAAAACGCATCCGCTTGCGGCGGTCAGCGGCGTCATGAACGCGGTCTTCGTGCGCGGCTACCCGATTGAAGAGGCGATGTTCTTCGGACCCGGCGCAGGCAAGCCCACGGCGTCCGCCGTCGTCAGCGACATAATCGAAATTGCCCGCGGACTGTCGCGCAGTGCGGAAGGTCGTTTCGGTTGCACGTGCTATCATCACCGCGAAATTTGCCCGCTCGCCGAAAGTGTCTCGTCGTATTATCTGCGGCTGTTGGTCGACGATAAACCAGGCGTCCTCGGCAAAATCGCGACGGCATTCGGGCAGGTCAACGTCAGCTTGAAGTCGGTCGTCCAAACGAAGGCGGAACTTCAAGATCACGTCGAACTTGTCGTCATAACTCACGCCGTCAAACATAAAAATATTTTGGCGGCGCAGTCGGCGGTCAATGCGCTTGAAGTCGTCGACAAAATCATCAACGTGTTGCGTGTCGAGTGATTGCCATGAAAAATTTTACGGAAAAAAATCGCGTCGTCGTGCGCGTGCCGGGAACTTCTGCCAACTGCGGCCCCGGCTTCGATTGCCTCGGCGTGGCGACGACAATTTACAATTATATTGACTTGACGTTGCTTCGGAGCAGTCGGCTCACGGTCGAGGCGTCGGGCGAAGGTGCCGACAAAATTCCGCTCGGCAAAAAAAATTTGACGTGGCAGGCGATTCGTCGGCTATTGCAGGAGGTCGGGCGGGCGGACGACTTCAAGGGCGCGATAATCCGCACAAAAAATAACGTGCCGCTGTCGCGCGGACTCGGCTCAAGTTCAACGGCGATTGTCGCGGGCTTGACGGCTGCCAACGAAATTTTGGGCGCGCCGCTTGACAAAAACGGTCTGCTCAAATTGGCGACGGAAATTGAAGGTCACCCCGACAACGTCGCGCCCGCGATATTCGGCGGCTTCACGGTCAGCGTCATGAGCGGCGGCGATGTTCAAACGTTCAGCTTCATGCCGCGAATCAAACTCAAGCTGATTGTTACGGTGCCCGACTTTGAGCTGTCGACGCGGCTTGCACGAAAGGTTTTGCCCAAAAACGTCGCGCTCAAGGACGCAATTTTCAACGTCAGCCGCGCATCAATGTTGGTCGCCGCGCTGGTCAAAGGTCGCGAAGATTTACTGCCGTTTGCCTTCGACGATGCGTTGCACCAACCGTATCGGCAAAAGCTTGTCCCTGGTATGACGGAAGTTTTCACAGCTGCGCGGGCGGCGGGCGCATTGGGCGCGGCAATATCGGGCGCGGGCTCATGTTTGATAGCGTTCACATCGGCGGGCGGCGGACTTGAACAAAAAATCGCCACGGCAATGACCGAGGCGTTCACGGCTCACGGCGTCAAGTCGCGGGCTCTGATATTG
>JADEZP010000154.1 GCA_015206805.1 Quinella sp. 1Q7
TTTCATTGCGCCGATCAAAAAATCTTTGTTCAGCACGACGAGCACGGCGTTAATTTTTTCCACAAGCAACACACTCCAAATTTAATCGTCAATCGACAGGCTGTCGGCGAAGTCGCGGGCAAGTCGGTCGATAATTTTTTCCGCAGCGTCCTTGTGAGCCGCGAAGATTTTTTCGGCGACGGCAAGGCGTTTCGTAAGTAGCGGGTCGTTGCCGGCAAACAAATCGTCCAAATAACGCTCAACGTCCTTCCACGTGCGCGCCGTGTACATCGCCGCGAACATCTCCGCGTATTCGGGCAACGGCTCGGCACTTTTGAGCGGGCAATAAATAATCGGTCTGCCCGTCAGGAAAAACTCAACCAGAATGCTCGAATAATCCGCAATGAAAATGTCGACGTTGCGAATATTTTTGTCCAACTCGGCAAGGTCGGCGTGGCGGGTGACGTGATTGTCCTGCAGTGCTTTTCGGTAGGCAACAATCTCTTCGCGGCTCATGATTTTTGCGGCAATCAGCTCGCGGAAAAGATTTATGTGCGGTCGGAAGAACAGCTCGACTTTGTCTCCGTAACGTTGATTCAGCGCGACGAACTTGTCTTTAAACTCCATGAAGTGACTGCCGCCGATTAAAGCCTTGTCGGCTTTTTGAGTCGGTGACCAGCGCGGCGTCCACAGAATGCGCTTTTTGTCGGAAGGCTCGCGCTCAAGTCGATAAAAATTTTTCAGCGCGGGGTAGCCCAAAAATTCGACGTGCAGATTGTTCGCCTCGACGTTGCGCCGAAATTTTTTCTCCATAACGGTTTTGACGGTCTCCGCCGAAACGAACATAAATCGAACGTTACGATAGAAACTGCGGTAGTTATCGAACAGTCGGTAAGCAAAATTATACGCCAAGGTCGCGCCGTAAGATATGACGCAAACTTTGGCGAACTTCACCACATCATCAATCAGAATTCCTCGGAACGGGCGCATGTTTTCATACGGGTTGGCAAATATGACGTAATCGGGCTCAAGGCGTCGCAGGTCCATAACGCCGCAGGTGTCGAAGATTTTATCGGCGGGATATTTTTTGCGGAAGTAATCGACGGCAAGCGGACTGTTCCTGCCGTTGGCGTCGGCTGAAACGACCAAGAACGGCTCGATGTCGTCGCGGAGTTTCATTGCCTCGTAAACGGGCTGAAATTTATCGTAGGTTACGTGCGATTGAACAATAAACACGACGCGCATTTTCCGTTGACCGTGACGCCAATCGTTTTGGCGGGCAAGGTAATACGCGGCAATGTCGTCGTCGGAGTAAGTGACGCTCGGATAGTAATTCAGGAACGTTGTGCGGATGTCGTCGACCACGGTTTTCGACAGCAGATGTTGATTGAACGGCACGGGCAGTTGCATGGGGTCGGCGAACTGTATCATTGCCAAAACCGCCGCCTCGCGCGAATCGTCCTTCATGCGCGCCGCGTACCACTGCAAAAAATTTTGGACGTGTTCCCGCGCGATTTGGAGCAGTGCCGAATTTTTTATGCGGATGCTCAACAGCGCGATGTATTCGGCGTACCAAGACTGCGCCTGCAAATTTCGCAAGCTCTCGGCGGGAATTTTGAGCAGTTGATTTGCAACGAGCAATTTTTTGTGGAAGATGACGACTTCGGGTTCCGCCGCCTCGTGAGTGATTTTGCCCGCTTGAAGTGCCGCCAATTGTGCTTGAAAATTTAACGTCGCCTCGTCGATTGTCGGGGTCGAAGTCATTTGCAATCACTCCCAAAATAAAAAATGCGTAACGTAATTTCTCGGCAGAAATTATATTACGCGTGAAAACTTTATGTCAACGATTTTAATCCGGCTGTGACGTGATTATTCGGGCAACTCGTCGAGCTGCTTGAGAATCGTGCCGTCCGCGAAGACGACTTCCATGACGGTGATACGAACGTCGTTTTTGTTGAGTCCGTGTTTCATTGCGTCGACGTCGGCGCGAACGAACGGATTAAGCGTCTTCGTCACGGTGAAACTTTGCACGCCCTGCGGCTGCCCCGCAACGTCAATTTCAAACGGCGTGAAACTTTCGCGGTCGCCCTTGCCCAAAGTGATTGTGCCGACGATTTTTGCAAGCGGCTTGTCGGATTTGATGTCCGCCGTAATCAGAAGCTCCAGCGTCTGCGAAAAGCCGTATTCGTCGCCTTCAGTGACGCGCAACTTGAAACTTTTGACGAGGAAAATTTCATCGAGTTGGCGGATAATCGGCGCGTTGAGCGAATCGAGTTTGCGGCTCAATGCGCGGCGATAACAGCTGTAAAAATCGTCGAAGCCCGTCGCGCCCGTCACGCGCCAATTTCCGTCGGCGTCGGGCGTAAGTTCAAGTTCAAGCTCGAAACTGAAATTCATTAAGTCGTCGTGGAAAATGACCGTCGAAAATTGAACGTCGCCATCTTGTTGCGGACGGGTGACGCTTTTAATTTCGCAGGTCGCCGCGCCCGAACGTTGCAGAAATTTTTGCGCGGCAGTCATTTCGGCCGGGAAGGTGACTTTGCCCGTCGCAAGGTATTCGTCGACTGCCGCCCGCGCAGAATTCACGAAGTCGGGCTTGAGCTCCTCGTAACGCATTTTGAGCGCGTCCATTGAGTAAGCGGTCGGGGCAAGCGTTGCGTTTATGTGAGCCGATAAAATTTCCGCCGCCGCCCGGTCAATCAGCGCGTCAGTGTCGACAAATTTTTTGAAGGTCGCCGCGTCGTGAGCCTCCAACGCTTGCCGTGCGGAGAGCGTCGGGCTTTGCGGACGATTCATCAGTTCGTGCAGGTTTTGCGAAATTCCGACGCCCAACGCGACAATCACAATTAAAACGGCGGCAAGTGCCGCCAAAATTTTTTTGTCCATTACAAATGTCAAAGCCTCGTTTCAAGTCATAAGGTCGGGACGGCGCGTGCGTGTCAGGTTGAGCGATTGAGTTTCGCGCCACTGTTTAATTGCGGCGTGGTTGCCCGAAAGCAGTACGTCGGGCACGAGCTTGCCCTCGAAGTCGCGCGGACGTGTGTATTGCGGGAAGCCCAGTCGCCCGTCGAAAAATGAATCTGTCGCGGCAGACTCCGCCTTGCCCAAAACATTCGGCAACATTCGCGCCACGGCGTCGACGATGACCATTGCGGGAAGTTCGCCGCCCGTCAGCACGTAATCGCCGATTGAAATGAGTTCGTCGGCAAGGTCGTAAATTCTCGCGTCGAAGCCCTCGTAATGCCCGCAAATGAAAATAATTTGGTCAAGCGCGGCGAGTTCCTTTGCCTTAGCCTGCGTGAAAACTTCGCCGCTCGGATCGGGGATGATGACCTTGCGCGAAAAATTTTCGTCGGAAGTGCTCAAGACGTGTCGCACGGCGCGATAAACGGGTTCGGGTTTAAGCACCATTCCCGCGCCGCCGCCGAAGGGCGAATCGTCTACGTGGTGATGTTTGTCCGTGGCGAAGTCGCGCAGTTGAGTAAAGCGCACGTCCAAAATTTTTTTGTCGACGGCGCGCTTGATGATGCTTTCGCCGAAAACGCCCGCGAACATTT
>JADEZP010000155.1 GCA_015206805.1 Quinella sp. 1Q7
TTCCGATCTAATTCGTCGCGCCTTCGTAAATGAACGTGTAAATCAGAATGCGTTTGATTCGGTCGGCGAATTTGCCGTTGACGCGAATCGTCTCACCTGCCGCAACCGCGCCCGTCCTGTCGTCGCCGTCGAGTGCAATGAACGGCGGGTAGTCCAGTTCGCCGAAATGATTGCCCAAAGCTTGCACCGCGCCGATTGAGCCGTCTTTGAGTTCGTAAAGGCAGGCAAGGTCGAGGTCGATGCCGCGACTCAAAAATCTGCCGAAGAAGCCGCTTTTCTGTTGAGGTTGGCTCCAATTCAGATTGATGACGATTTCGCCGAGCGTCTTGCCGCGCTTGACGAGGCTGACTTTCTGCCCCTTGCGCAACTCAACTTTTTTGGGTGGCGGCGTGTCGTTTACGGGCGGCGGCGGTATGGAAATTTTTTCGCGTGTGCGGGAACGTTCGCGGCGAGTGTTAATTTTCGGACGCGGCGGATTATCTTCACGTGACGGCGGCGGCGGATTCGGCGGCGCAACGTCCTTGACCTCAATGCCGAAGTCGTTGCACAGCGCGGCAAGTCCGCCCTTGTAGCCCGCGCCGACGGCATTAAACTTCCACGCGCCTTTATAGCGGTAAACTTCGCCGAGGACAATCGCCGTCTCGACCGTGAAATTTTCCGGCGCGAAAGTTGCAATCTCACCGCCCGCGCCGAAAATTTTAAGTCGTGCGCCGCGAATCATGCTGAAATTTTGTTTGCGCTTATCGGCGTCGTAAATCGTGGCAGTCAGCGAAATTTTTTCGACGTGGCGCGGGATTCGCGACAAATCCATTTCGATTGAGTCGTCGTCGTTATGCGTGACGGCTCCCGAATTGTGGCGGGCGTTGCCGTAAAAAACAAAGTCCGCGTCGTCAGCGACCTTGCCGCGTCCGTCCGTCAAAAATGCCGCCGTATCAATCTCCAACGCGCTGTCGGGACGCGCAAATCTGAACGTCAGAAAATTTTCGTTGAGCGGGATTTTTTGTCCCTTGCCGAGCTCCATCAAATCACCTCCGTGTGTTGCGATAATAATTCATGAAAACCATCAAATTCGATATAAGCGCGGCGTGCTTGCCGTCGCCGTGAGAAAGATCTTCGTGAACAATTTCGTAGACTTCGGCGTTGCTCAAATCGTCGAACGCGTCGAGCATACCCGCAAGTTGCATTTTAACAAAAAAATTCGTGACTTCAAAGCGGTAAGCGGGATTCTGCGCGAAAAATTTTATGCCGCCCAAAAATTCGTCGAGACCGTCAACGCCTTTAATCAGCGGGTCGAGCCAAAATCGTACCTCCTCCGCCGCACTGCGCCGCGAACGCATCATTGAGTTGTTGCTCCGCCGATAAATGTACAGCCGCTTCGGAAAACGCAGCCACCGTTCCGCAAGGCAAACCAATTCGATTGTCCAGACGACGTCTTCGGAAATGCGCAGTTCGGGAAATTTTATGTTGTTGGCAATCAGAAAATCGCGCCGCAAAAATTTTATCCACGGTGCCCAGCCGTAAGCCGTCGCGAACATTTTTTCCACGCGTGCGGCAAGGTCGGTCGTTTCAAGTTCGGGCACGTCGCGCGACGGAATTTTGTCCCAATCGGCTTCAATCGTCGCGTCGGGATTCAAATCCTCACTGCAGATAAATCCGCGCGTCATGTGGACGACATCCGCCCGAAAATTTTTCGCCGAGCCGTAAAGTTCGGCAAGCCCGTCGGCTGTCAACATGTCGTCGCTGTCCATGAAAAAGACGTATTCTCCGCTCGAAAACTTCAAGCCCTCGTTGCGCGGGACTGCACCGCTGCCGGTATTTTCGGGCAGTGCAATGACCTTGAGCCGCCCGCCGAAGTCCGCAAAAAAATTTTCGGCAACAGTCACGCTCGAATCCGTTGAGCCGTCGTCGACAACGATAACTTCAAAATCCGTGAACGTCTGCGCGAGCAAACTCTCAAGCGTCGCGGGCAGATATTTTTCGGCGTTGTACAGCGGAATAATCACGGAGACCGTCGGCGAAAAATTTTTGTTCATGAGCAATTCTCCTTCAGCGTTTGATAGTAAATGTTCGCCATGACGACGAGGCAACTTATCAGCGCGGGGTGCGTACTGCCTGCCGTCGCGAATTCCCGCCGAAAAATTTCGTAGACCTGCGCGGGCGTCAAGCTTTTCAAGTCGCGTTCAATGTCGCCGAACAAAATCCGCATGAAAAACATCAGCACCTGCAATCGACGGTCGGGGTTGCGCTGAAAAAATTCGTGGCGGCTCATGAATTCATCGAACAGCTCCACGGCGACAATCATCGGGCTTGCGTAAAGTTCAAGTCGTTTTTCGGGCAAATTGGTGCGCCGCGATACGGACAGCATGTTGTTGCGGTGAACGTAGAGCCGCGCAGGTACGCGCAGGATTTTTTTCGCAAGGCAAACGATTTTAAACGTCCACAAGATATCGTCGGCGATTTTCATTCGCGGCAGGTTGATGGCGTTGTCGACGAGAAATTGCCGCCGCAAAAATTTTGACCACGGCGAACAGAGAAACCGCGTATCACAAAATCTGCTCACGCGCTCGGCAAGGTCGTAGCTCTCAATCAAAAGCTCGTCGTCCGCCAACTGCGACATCCACTCAACGGGATCCAAATCGGTCGGCACGGGCTCTTCGTCGCACAAAAAAAATTTCTCCATGAAAACGACATCCGCCCGATACTCCGCCGCAAAGTTGTACAGCGTCTCCAGCGCGTCATCGATAACAAAGTCGTCGTTGTCGACAAAGTAAACGTAATCGCCGCAAGCACGCTCAAGCCCGACATTTCGCGGCACGGCCCCCGTCCCCGTATTCGCGGACAACGTAAAAATTTTCAGCCGCTCGTCGAAACGCTCAATAAAACTTTCGGCGACGGCAAGGCTTGAGTCCGTTGAGCAGTCGTCGACGACGATAACCTCGAAGTCGCGCATCGTTTGAATCGCCAAACTCTCCAGACACACGGGCAAATATTTTTCGGCGTTGTAAACGGGAATTATCACGGAAATTTTCATTCGGCAACACACTCCGTTTGATTCGTTTGACAGAAAAAAACTCCGCGTGCTAAACTTGAAACGCAAAATTTACAAAGCACAACAGAGCCGTAAAAGCATTTGAAATTCTACACCGCCGATATTGCGCTGTCAACGAAAGGCGGCATCCGCTCGACGACCGTAACTTGTCGCCGCGCGGAAGTTTTCCTTGCAATTTGAAACGCGCTGTGATAAACTTCGACAGCTTAAAAATTTCCGCAGGGAGGTGATTCACTTGCCGAACATCAAATCATCCGTCAAAAGCATGAAAGTCGACGCCAAACGCCGCGCCCGCAACGTCTTCGAGAAAACGCGCATCAAAAAGGCTCAAAAGCTCGTGTTGGCAGCCGTGGCAGCAGGCGACGCCGCTGCCTGAAGACACCGTGAAAAAAGTTGTGGTATCATTCATGTTATCCGAAACACCTGATGTGAATTATCGAAGTGACTTAACCCAGTGGCTTTTCTGGTTGAGTGCTATTGGCTGC
>JADEZP010000077.1 GCA_015206805.1 Quinella sp. 1Q7
TTAATTCACGTCTGCGGAATTTGTCGACGCGCTGATAGACTTCGGCAAGCGCAACCGTCGTTTCGGCTCACTAAACACTTAATTCACGTCTGCGGAATTTGTCGACGCGCTGATAGACTTCGGCAAGCGCAACCGTCGTTTCGGCTCACTAAACACTTAATTCACGCCCGCGGAATTTGTCGACGCGCTGATTGACTTCGCAAGCGCAACCGTCGTTTCGGCTCACTAAACAATCAGGAGGAATTTTTTATGGAAAATGCCCCCGCAATTTCCGTGATTATGCCGATGTACAACGTCGAAAAATATATCGCCGAGTGTCTGGAAAGTCTGTTGGCTCAAACGCTCCAAGATTTTGAAGTGATCGTCGTCAACGATTGTTCCTTAGACTCAAGCCGCGCCATTGCCGAAAGTTACATTCCGAAATTCGGCGGACGCTTAAAAATTTTCGACAACGAAAAAAATTCCGGACCCGGTGCTTCGCGCAACAGGGGCTTGCGGCATGCCACGGGCGAATATATTTTTTTCATGGACAGCGACGATTTGCTTTTGCTCAACGGCTTGGAAAAGATGTACACGACTGCGAAACAATTTGATGTCGATGTCGTCAATTCCTCCAAAAATTATGAGCTTAGCACCGACGCTCAATCGATGATTCCCGTCAATTTGACGAAAACCACTCCGAAAAATATTCCCATACTCGAACACAATTTGGAATGGCGCGTGCAAGGTCTGTTGGCGGACAAATTTTATTGGGCACCGTGGCGCAGATTGTTGCGGCGCGAATTTTTGATTGAAAACGATATTTTCTTCCCCGAAGAGTTCAAACGTTGCGAAGACGAAATTTGGACGCATGGGCTTTTGTTTTGTGCAAAAGAAATTATTCATATACCGCTCGGAGTTTACGTTTACCGCATGTCCGACAGCTCGATAACCCGTTCCAGACAAACCAATTTGCAAAACATAAACATCCGAATCAACAATATCATCAACGGTCTGCAGTGGATTGCCCATATCACCGAAAAAGTCCCGTTCTTCAAAGACAATCCGCAATATCATTACGCGATTTTGGAACATTCCACGCAAAGATTTTTAAATCGGCTTTTCAAGAGCAGTTTGAAAGTTTCGTCGTCCGATATGTTTATGTCGATAAAGCGCGAATTCGGGAAGGACTTCGGCAAATACGACGTGGCAGTTCCCGTCCTTTGCACCATGTTAAGCACCTGTCAAAAAATTATCGATCGGAACAAAACGCGTATTGCCGAACTTGAAGAACAGCTCAAAGCCAAGTGAGGAATAAAATTATGCCCGCTTATATCCTTCGGACAACCTATTATGCGATATCCGTGATTATTCCGATGTACAATGTTGAAAAATATATCGCCGCTACATTGGACAGTTTGCTTGCGCAGACGTTCCCAAATTTTGAGGTCATTATCGTCAATGATTGTTCACCCGACTCAAGCCGCACCATTGCCGAAAGCTACCTTGATAAATTCGACGGACGCTTAAAACTTTTGGACAACGAAAAAAATTCGGGACCAGGTGCTTCACGCAACAATGGCTTGCGACAAGCTACGGGCGAATACATTTTCTTCATGGACAGCGACGATTTGCTTTTACCGAACGGCTTAGAAGAAATGTATTCGTTCGCCAAAGAAAGTGCTGCCGATGTCATCAGCTTCAAATTAAGATGCAATGTAAGCGATGACGGCAAAAAAATATTAAGCATTGTGGAGCACAAGCAACCGAAACTTGCTCCGAATACCGTTTTGATTGATGACGGTAAACAACTGGCAGTCGCAAATATCGAAAATGTAAAAGCCATTAAACAATCTTTTCCATATGCCGACACTTTAACTTGGCGAATCAAAAAAGTTTTGTCTAGGCAAAGATTCCCTTGGGAAATTTGGCTTAAATTTGTGAAACGGGACTTTTTGCTTGAAAACGAACTTTTCTTCCACGAAAAAATATATAACGGCGAAGATCAAATTTGGACATACGGTTTGTTTTTATGTGCAAAAAAAATGTTACATGTGCCACGTGTCCTTTATCATCATCGCATTTCAGAGAATTCCATAGTCAGAACTACACGTACACCTGTTCAAAATATGAACATTTGGGTCACTACCTTCACCAACGGAATAAAATGGATCGATAATGTTATGAGCCGAGTAGAATTCTTCAAACAACATCCGGAATTTCGCCACGAAGTTTTGGAAGGTGTTTGCAGGAGGTATTCCATCAAAATTTTAAGTAAAGTTCGCTCACTTCAGCAACATGACATTTACGAATCGATAAGACAAGAATTTGCTGACGATTGGGGCGACAACGACGTTTTGATTGCGCAATTAATTACATTCGCGGAGACTCAAAGGAAACAAATTGTCGAACTCGAAGAACGCCTCAACGAATATGAGGGATAATTTATGTCGAACGTTCCCGCCGTGTCCGTGATTATTCCGCTGTATAACGCCGAAAAATATATTTCAGAGTGTCTCGACAGTTTGTTAGCGCAGACGTTCACGGACTTTGAAGTCATCATTGCGGACGATTGCTCAACCGACTCAAGTTGTGCGATTGTTGAGCGTTATGCGTCGAAATTCGGCGGACGGCTCAAACTCATGCATACGGCGAAAAATTCTGGTAGCGGCGCAATCCCCCGAAACATCGGCTTGACGACTTCACGCGGTAAATACGTTTTCTTCGCGGACGCAGACGATTTGCTCACTCTGACCGCGCTGGAGGAAATGTACACGCTTGCCGAAAATTTTGACGCCGATGTTGTCGCCTGCGAAAGATATTATTTGGCGCGCGCCGACCTCGGCGAAATTTTCATTTGCGACGGACGGCAAGGCATTGTCGACAAACCGACCTTTGCAAGCGACGATTTGACCGACCTCGTCCGCGAGCTGATTGACGAAAAATTTTTGGTGACGCCGTGGAGTAAGTTTGTTCGTCGCGACGTGCTTGTCGACAACGGAATTTCCTTCCCGCCCGTCACAATCGCCGAAGACGACGTCTGGACATGCGAAGTTCTCTTCAGCGCGGGAAAAATTTTGCGCGTGCCGAATGCCGCTTACGTTTGGCGACAAACCGAATCGTCCGTTATGCGCAGGACTCGTTCGCCGCAAGAGTTGCTGGAGTTTTGGCTTCAACCGATTGTTTTCGCGATTAAGACGCTCGATGACTTCATGGGCAAGTTTGAGTTCTTCCGACGGCGCATTGAATATCGTTGCGCGATACTGGAATTTTTCGTCCACAGCAAGATTGCACGAGTCGTCACAGCCGCCGAAAAGTTGACGCTGCCCGAAATTTACGCGGCGATAAAAAATTCTTTCGGCTCTGACCTCGGCGGGCACGACGTTTTAATTTCGTGGCTCCTTGCCGATTTGATAGCGCAACAGAAAATTTTCGTCGACAATCGACAACGCATTGCCGACTTGGACGCACGATTAAACAAGTGAGGTGAATTTCTTTATGTTTATCTTACATCCCCCCGCACCAACCTGCGCGATCTCCGTGATAATCCCGATGTACAACGCGGAAAAATACGTCGGCAAATGTCTTGAAAGTCTGCTTGCACAGACGTTCCAAGATTTTGAAGTAATCATAATTAATGACTGCTCCACCGACAACAGTCGCGCCATTGCCGAAAGTTATCTTGGACGCTTTGGTGGGCGGATGAAAATTTTCGACAATGAAACAAATTTAGAAGTCTCTGCCACGCGAAATAAAGGTTTGTTGCTTTCTTGCGGCGAATATGTTTATTTCATGGATGCCGACGATTTATTGTTGCTTACAGGTTTGGAAAAATTATATACAACAGCCAAAAAATTTGATGCTGAAATTGTCAATATGTCCGGATTTTATAAAATGAGCGCGGATGAAAAAAATATAGAGGTTTTTCAAAAAATAGACAGACTGTTTGCAAACGACGAAGATGAGTTCGTGGTCGATGACAATTTGGAATCCAGAGTAAAAAATCCGAAGCCTTTTACTTTCAGATTTATGGGAACAGGCGTACTCCGACTCGCACGACGTGATTTTTTGATTAAAAACAAACTCTTTTTCCCCGAAAAAGTTAAACGCTGTGAGGATGTTGTTTGGAAATACGGTTTCTTGTTGTCCTCAAAAAAAATTGTTAATGTTCGATTTATAATCTATTTCTACCGTATGTCCGAAGATTCCAAGACTCGAAAAAAAAGAAATCGTTTTCAGTACATAAATTCCAGAATGACAACAGTCATCGACGGAATAAAATGGATCGACGACGTTATGAATGGAAAGAAATTCTTTGAGGAGAACCCTACCTGTCGTTACGGTGTTTTGCAAGAGTTTATAACTGATTTATTTGGAAGGCTTTTGCCATACACTCGTAATCATAAAATTCCCGCTTTTGAAGTTTACAAGGCCGTGAAACAGGATTTCGGTAAAAGCCTGGGTAAATATGATGTTTTGGTTGCCGAATTGTGCTCGCTTATAGATTCTCAACGCAGAGAGCTCGATTATCTTCATGCTGAACTGAAAAAAATTAAACCGGACAATTAACGGGAGCGAATGAATCGATGGATAAATTATTTGCAATATCAGTTATCATTCCAATGTACAACGCGGAGCAATATATCGCTGAATGTCTCGATAGTTTGTTAAATCAGACATTTCAAGATTTTGAGGTGATTATCGTAAATGATAGTTCCAACGATTCAAGCCGCGCCATTGCCGAAAGTTACATTCCAAAATTCGGCGAACGCTTAAAAATTTTTGACAACGAAAAAAACTTCGGTCAGGGATATTCACGCAACAACGGTCTAAGGTATGCAACCGGCGAGTATGTTTTTTTTATGGATGCCGACGATATGCTTTTATTAAGCGGTTTGGAAAAAATGTACGCGGTCACAAAATATGCAGACAAGGTCGACGTCGTCAATCTTACAAAATATTACGCATGGGATGATGTCAAGCAAAATTGTGTCCTTGTCAATCCCAAAATCTCCATTTCGGTGCAAGAACTCTTGATTGAGAATAATTTGAAGTGGCGAATCGAAAATCTATTGGAAGATAAATTTATGTGGAAAATTTGGTGCCGATTGTTGCGACGCGATTTTTTGCTTGAAAACGAAATTTTCTTCCCCGAAGATATCGAATTTGGCGAAGATCAAATCTGGACGCATGGAATATTGTTTTGTGCAGAAAAAACAGTTCATTTGCCTTATGCATGTTATTTATATCGTCGTTCCAAAAATTCAATAACGCTAAAAGAACGTAACACTCTGCAAATTATAACCGTCCGACTCGGAGTGGTTATCAACGGCTTGAAATGGATTGATGACATTATACGTAAAAATGCATTTTTGAATAAAAATCTCCAGCTCCGTCACGAAATTTTGGATCATTTTACACGGAGATTTTATGCTTGGATTTTGATGCACGCCAATAAAAAATCTCAAACTGAAATTTACGGAGCGATTAAACGAGAATTCGGCGACAATTTTGGTGAATACGATGTTTTGATTTCCGCATTGTGTACATACGCGACAAAAAATCAAAGAGAGATAAATAATCTTAAAAAGAAATTGAACATTACATCTTGACAATTCTGCGCGTGTAATTCATACGCACGATTAAACAAGTGAGGAAGTGACGCCTTTGGCTTTGAGAATTATCACGGGAATCATAGGAATTGCCATCGCGGCGTTCGTAATTCAATACGGCGGCGCGCCTTTCGCGGGGTTCGCGATATTTTTGTCGCTTTTGGCGTGGCACGAATTTTCGGGCGTGTTCCGACGTGCGGGCATTATAACGACGTACATTTTCGGCGCGCTGACGCTGATTTTGCTGGAGTGTTGCGCATGGCTCGGCAACGTGGAAGAATTGCTTGCGGTCTTGACAATCAGCATGATGATGATTTTCCTGCTGACGGTCATACTGCGCGGGAGCACGCGTCCGACAGATGCTTGCGTGTCCGTGGCTGGCGTGATGTATATCGGACTGCCGTTTTCGCATTTGATATTCCTGCGCTTTTTGGCCGACGAGCCGCAACCCGGCGAAGCCGTCACGACCGTCAAAGAACTTGCCACGAATAACGCGACGATACTCGACAAAATTCTGCCGGGTAATGTGCTCGACTTCCTGCCGACAATCGACTTGAGCTTGAACATCAACGTCGACGCGGGCTGCGCGCTGGTATGGGTGCTGTTCGCCTGCACGTGGGCAAGCGACACTTTTGCGTATTTCGTCGGCACGGCGTTCGGCTCACATAAGCTTGCCTCGACGATAAGTCCCGGCAAAACCGTCGAAGGATTTTTCGGCTCGATTGTCGGCACGATTATTACGGCTGTCGTCGTCGGCACGATTATTTTCGGCTTGCCGCTCGTCAAAATGGCTGTCGCGGGCTTCGTACTTGCGCTTGCGGCGACCTTCGGCGACTTGGCGGAGTCGGTGCTCAAACGTTTCGCCAACATCAAGGATTCGGGAATTTTCTTGCCGGGGCACGGCGGCGTTCTCGACAGATTCGACAGCTTATTTTTCACCGCGCCGACGTTCTATTACTTCGTGATACTTTCGGGGATAGCATAATGAAAAAAATCGCAATACTCGGCTCGACGGGCTCAATCGGCACGCAGGCACTTGACGTCGTGCGCAACTTGCCCGAAGAATTTTCCGTGGAGGTTTTGGCGGCGAATTCCAACGTCGAACTTTTCGCGCGGCAGGTGGAGGAGTTTCGCCCGAAGTTGGCAGTTTTGGCTGACGAGGCGGCTTACAAAATCCTGCGCGAAAAAAATTTTGACGGCACGGAGCTCGCGGGCGGACGTCAAGCTTTCATCGACGCGGCAACATTCGACGGCGTGGAAATCGTCCTTACGTCAATGAGCGGCTTCGCGGGACTTGAGCCGACGCTCAAAGCCATTGCCTGCGGAAAAAACATCGCGCTCGCCAACAAAGAAACTCTCGTCGTCGCGGGCGAATTGGTCACGAAATCTGCGCGGGCTCACGGCGTAAAAATTCTGCCCGTCGATTCGGAACACGGCGCGTTCTTCCAGTGTCTGCAGGGCGAAGACTCCCGCGCAATCGAAAAACTTTTGCTGACGGCTTCGGGCGGACCGTTTCGCGGCAAAAAGCGTGACGACCTGCGCAACGCAACCGTCAATGAGGTGCTTGCTCACCCGACGTGGAACATGGGCAGGAAAATCACCGTCGACAGCGCGTCGCTCGTCAACAAGGGGCTCGAAGTCATTGAGGCGAAATTTCTTTACGGCGTCACTTACGACCAAATTCAAGTCGTCGTGCACCCGCAAAGTATCGTGCATTCAATGGTTGAGTTCCGCGACGGCTCGATAATCGCGCAGCTCGCCTCGACCGACATGCGCCTGCCGATTCAATACGCGCTGACTTACCCGCGCAGGTTGCCGTCGCCCGTCAAGCGGCTGGACTTTTGGCAAATGCGTGCGCTGACTTTTGAGCAACCCGACGTCGAAACGTTCCTCGGATTGAAATTTGCATACGCGGCGGGCAAAACGGGCGGCACGCTTCCTTGCACGTTCAACGCGGCAAACGAAGTCGCAGTCCGTGAATTCCTTCGCGGGCGAATAAAATTCTTGAACATCTACGACGTGATTGATAACGCAATGTCGCGCCGACCCGTCACGCAAAATCCGTCGCTTGAGGATTTGTTGGCGGAAGATTCGGCAACGCGTCGACTGGCGGAAGAATTCATCGCAAGCAGATAATTTTTCGTACAAGCGCGGCGATTGCTTACGGAATTCCTTCGCGGGCGAATAAAATTCTTGAACATCTACGCCGTGATTGATGACGCAATATCGCGCCGACCCGTCACGCAAAATCCGACGCTTGAAGATTTGTTGGCGGAAGATTCGGCGACACGTCGACCGGCGGAAGAATTCATTGCGGGCAGATAATTTTTTCGTACAAGCGCGGCGATTGCTCACGGAATTCCTTCGCGGGCGAATAAAATTCTTGGACATCTACGCCGTGATTGATGACGCAATATCGCGCTTTATGTCGGGCAGGTTTATAACGATGATGTTCGGGCTAATCGGAGCCGCCTTCGCGCTGTACAAAACCGTCAAGCCGCAAAATAAAAAAAACGTCGGCGGTATGCTTTTCTCCACCGCGTTGACATCATTTTTGACGATTGCGCGTTCATGCCGGCTCACATCTCCCAAATTACAGTCGGACAAACATTTTCGGGCGGAATGATTGATTTTATTTTGTTCGGCATCATGCAGGGCGATGCCAAAACGAATTGGATTTACGTGCCGCTAAAAGCGACGACGAGCAGATTAAATTGATTTTGTCCGGACTCGGCGGGCGTGAAAATATTTCAGATTTGGATAATTGCATAACTCGCCTGCGTGTGACGGTCAAGGACGCTTCACTTGTCAATGAACAAATTCTAACGTCAAGCGGCGCGAAAGGCGTTTTCCGAAAAAGCGTCGGCATTCAAATTGTTTACGGCTTGCAAGTTGTTAATATCAAAAATAATCTTGATGCGGCTTTGAAAGTGTGAGCAACTCAAAAAACACAATGTGACTTAATTCATCGAAAGGAGACATTGAGCTTGATAATTACGGTAGCGGCGGCGGTATTCGTCTTCGGATTGTTGGTGCTCGTCCACGAGTGGGGGCACTTCATCACCGCGAAGATGACGGGTATGCGCGTCGACGAATTCGCAATCGGCTTCGGTCCGAAACTTATCAGCAGGAAATACGGCGAAACCGTCTACTCAATTCGCGCGATACCCCTCGGCGGCTTCAACGATATTGCCGGAATGGACCCCGACAACAATACGGCGGGCGAACGCGGCTTTTGCGCCAAACCCGTCCTGTCGCGCATGATTGTCATTTTGGCGGGCGCGACGATGAATTTCGTCCTGCCGATAATTTTGTTCTTCGGGATTTACGCGACGCTCGGCGAAGAAAAAGTTTCGCCCGAACCCGTTATCGGCGACGTAATCGCGGGCATGTCGGCTGAACAGGCGGGTCTCAAATCAGGCGACAGAATTTTGAGCGTCGACGGACTGCCCGTCGCGACGTGGAACGAATTCACCGACAAACTCAAGAACGTTTCGGCGGGGCAAGACATTCATCTTGAATATCAACGCGGCGAACAGGTCAACACGGTCACCGTCACACCGAAATATCTTGAGCAGGAAAAGCGCGCACTTGTCGGCGTCTACTGCTCAACAATCCACGAGCCGAAAACTTTGTCGGAGGCACTGCCGCTTGCCGTCGACCACACGAAAAAAATTACCGTCGCAATGCTTGAGGCAATCGCAAATCTTTTCCGCGAGCCCGAACAAACCGAAAACCTTGCGGGACCAATCGGCATAATTCAAATGTCGGGACAAGTCGCGGAGCGCGGCATAATCCCCCTGCTGAATTTCGCGGCGTTGCTGTCAATCAACTTGGGCATCGTGAATTTGTTGCCCGTGCCCGTGCTTGACGGAGGACATTTCGTCAACCTGTTCATTGAGGCGGTGCGCGGCAAACCGCTCGGCGCGAAGGCAGTCGCTTACACGCAACGGGTCGGAATTGCGCTGTTGCTGATGTTGATGCTTTTCGCCACGAAAAACGATCTTGTCCGCGTGCTGACGAAGTGACGAACACCGATAAAAAAATTCCATCGCCCGATTGAACGGCGGACATTTCGTCAACCTGTTCATTGAGGCGGTGCGCGGCAAACCGCTCGGCGCAAAGGCAGTCGCTTACACGCAACGGGTCGGTATCGCGCTGTTGCTGATGTTGATGCTTTTCGCCACGAAAAACGATCTTGTCCGCGTGCTGACGAAATGACGAATACCGATAAAAAAAATTCCGTCGCTCGATTGAACGGCGGAAATTTTTTTTGCGCAGCAGTTTACACGTCGGACGCGGAAATTTTTTCAAGCAGTGCCTCACAACCGATTATCACGTCGCGATAAGTCGTCGCGTAATCGTCGGTGTACCACGGGTCGGCAACGTCGCGGTGTTCGCCCGCAAAATCCATCAGCAGAAAAATTTTCCCGTCGGGGTCGCCGCCAAAAAGTTCTTGCATGTCGCGGACGTTAGAGCGGTCAAGCCCGACAATATAGTCGAAACGTTCGTAATCGCTCTCAAGCAAATCTTTGGACGTGCGTCGCGTGAAGGGCACGTTATTTTTTTTGAGTTCGTGAGCCGTGCCGTAACTCATTGGAGTGCCGATTGACGGGTGACAGCCCGCCGACTCCACGTGAAAATTTTTTTGCAAGCCGCGTTGCGCGACAAGGTGTTTCATGACGAATTCAGCCATTGGCGAGCGACAAATATTCCCGAAACAGACGAAAACGATTTTTGTCACGCGAATCCCTCCGAAAATTTTTGACGACATTTTATCACGGCAACGGTTGCTTTAAAAGCAACGGAACAGCTGACGACGCGAATTTTGAGCCGCGCATGGACGCGCGGCTCCGTCGCCGTCAAAAACGTGATGTTTTTGCAGGCGACACATGCGGTTGCGGGTAGGCGCAACGTCGGAACATTCGGGAGGAGCCGCCCCGCGCGTAGCGGCGAGTTTCTTGGGCGAACGCGAACTGGTGAGCGTGAGGTTTCTTTGCTCGGTCAAAGAAAGTAGATTCTACAAACTCAAATTCAGTTCAACGCTTGAATCAGCGATTCGGCGCAACACCGACAATCTCAACGGACGCCGCGCAAATTTCTGCGGCTTGAAGGAAATTTTCATGCGGCGACAGAATATTGCAAGCCCAACGTTAAATTTCAAACGGGAGTGATTTTTTATGGTATCAGCCAAAATGCGCGAACTGGGCACGAAGAAGTCCACAATCCGCACGATTTTTGAATTCGGTCGAATGCGTGCCGCACAGGTCGGCGAAGAAAATATTTTCGACTTCAGCTTGGGCAACCCGAACGTCCCGACGCCCGATTTCGTCCGCGACGCCGCGCTTGACATCCTGCAAAACGTCGAGCCGTCCGCAGTTCACGGCTACACCGTTGCGCCGGGCAATCCGAACGTCCGCGAAACTCTTGCCGCGAGCATCAACGCGCGATTCGGCACGAACTTCGCGGGCAAAAATATTTTCGTCACGAGCGGAGCGGCTGCCGCGCTGACAATCTGCCTCAAAGCCCTTGCCGAGTCGGGCGACAAATTTATCACGTTCGCGCCGTATTTCCCCGAATACAAAGTTTTCGTCGAGTCCGTCGGCGCAAAATTTGATGTCGTCGCGCCGCGTCCCGCAGATTGGCAAATCGACTTCGACGCCTTCGACGCGCTGTTGACCGCCGACACAAAAGCCGTCATCATCAACAGCCCGAACAATCCGAGCGGCGCGGTTTATTCACGCGAAACGCTCATAAAACTCACTGACATGCTCAAGAAACGTTCGGAGCAGTTCGGACATCCGATTTTTTTGATAAGCGACGAGCCCTATCGCGAGCTTGCTTACGGCGTCGAAGTGCCTTGGGTCACGAATTTTTATCGAGATACGCTTGTGTGCTACTCCTACAGCAAAAGTTTTTCGTTGCCCGGCGAACGCATCGGTTACATCGTCGTGCCGAGCGAGGTTGCCGACTTCGACGCGGTGTTCGGGGCAGTTGCGGGTGCCGCACGAGTTTTGACGCATGTCAACGCGCCGAGCTTGTGGCAACTTGTCGTCGCCAAATGCGCGGGAAAATCCGTCGACATTACGCCCTACGAACGCAACGGCAAACTTTTGTACGACGGCTTAATCGCGGCTGGCTTCGAGTGCGTCAAGCCGCAGGGCGCGTTCTACCTGTTCCCGAAGGCGTTGGAGGCGGACGATTACGCCTTCTGCGAGCGCGCGAAAAAATACGACCTGCTGCTTGTGCCGGGCGCGGATTTCGGTGCACCGGGATATTTCCGCGCCGCTTACTGCATAAAGACTGACACAATCGAACGTTCCCTGCCGCTGTTCAAAAAGCTTGCCGCCGAGTACGGGAGATAACGCCATGAAGAAAATTTTTTTGCTGTTGCTGATAATTTTTACGGTGAGCGGTTGCGGCGGCTCAAGCGACGATAAAACCGTCAAGGTCGGCACGCTGACGCAACTGAACTCCACGCCCGAACAAGCCGCGAACATTTCGGGCGGCGCGATTGATTTTTACGACGACTTCAACTCGATGCAAATGGCTTTGAAGTCTAAGCAGATTGACAAGATTCAGACCTATCAAAGCGTCGCTAAGTACATGACGGAAAATAATTCGGACTTCGCGATTGAGGACGCGCAACATACCGCCGCGCTTGTCGATAATTTTTGTTGCGCAATGCGTGCCGACGACGTTGAGCTGAAAAATTCTTTCGACACCGCGATTAACGCCATGAAGGCTGACGGCACGCTCGACGGGTTGACGGACCAATTTATCCGCAAACTTTCGGGAACGCCGTCCGCCGTTGCAATGCCGACCTTTGACGGTGCGAAGACAATCCGCGTCGGTGTGACGGGCGACTTGCCGCCGCTCGACTTGGTGCTTGCCGACGGGACGCCTGCGGGCTTCAACACGGCGGTTTTGTCGGAAATCGGCAAACGCATTCAACAAAACATTGAGCTCGTCAAAATTGACAGCGCGGCGCGTGCAGTTGCGCTCACGTCGGGGCAAGTCGACGTTATCTTTTGGGTTGTCGTGCCCGAAGGCTCCGACCGCCCGCAAGACTTCGACATTCCCGACGGCGTCGCCGTAAGCGATTCGTATTATCAAGATGTCGTCGTCAACGTCAACCTGTCGAATCTCGGCGCGGGCTTTTGAGCCATGTTTTGCGCCGTCCGAACGTTTGAATTAATTTTGTGTATGTGAACTACTTTTTCTTTGCTTGTCCAAAGAAAAAGTAGCAAAAAGAAAGACAGCCGCCTACGAAAACGTCACGTTTTCTAACGGCGGCGACGCAGGGCGCGCGTCCATGCGCGCCCCTTAAGT
>JADEZP010000078.1 GCA_015206805.1 Quinella sp. 1Q7
AAGTCCCGTCGCCGCCGATTGAAAGTGCCATGTCGACGTGGACGCGCTCAACGCACGGCAAGCCGTATTCCTCCTTGCGGAATTGACGCGCCTCCGTCGCGGGCATAACAAGTCGCACGTCTTTGTTATGATAGAAATTAAAAATTCGGTCGACGATTTCGCCCGCGCGACGTTTGCTCATGTTCGGGAAGACTGCAAGTTGCATCATGCCCGCATCAACGCCGAACACCGTCCCGAAAATATTTTGTCGTGCCATCAGTCAAGCTCTCCATGTGCCGAATTAACAACCGATAAAATTTCAATGTCCGCCGCGTCGCCGACTTTCGACAGGTGCGCCAAATACTCGATGTTGCCTTCGGGACCTTTTATCGGCGAAAAATCCAGTCCGCAGATTTTGAAGCCGACCTCCGCCGCGAATTTCAGCACGCGTTCAATTACCGCCGCGTGAATTTTTTTGTCACGCACGACGCCGCGCTTGCCGACATGTTCGCGACCCGCCTCGAATTGCGGTTTTATCAGCGCGACGACTTCGCCCGTATCCGTCAGCACGTCGAAAACTACCGGCAAAACTTTTTCCAGCGATATGAACGCAACATCGATTGACGCGAAACTCGGCAAGCCGTAATAAAATTTTTTGCGCGTGACGTTGCGGATATTCGTGCGTTCCATATTGACGACTTGCAGATTTATGCGCAACTTCCACGCCAACTGCCCGTAACCGACGTCGATTGCGTAAACCATCTTCGCGCCGCGCTGAATCATGCAGTCCGTAAAGCCGCCCGTCGACGCGCCGATATCCGCCGCCATTCGCCCGACAAGATTAATCCCGAACACGTCCAGAGCCTTGCGAAGCTTGAGCCCGCCGCGACTGACGAAGGGCATATCTTCGCCGAGCAGGCGAATTTCCGCGTCGTCGGCAATGAGCGTACCCGCCTTGTCGACGCGTTGACCGTTGACGAGAACTTTGCCCGCCATAATCAACGCCTTGGCGCGGGCGCGGCTGTCGACAAGATTTTTTTCCGTCAACAGGATATCAAGTCGCTGTTTCATGTCGTCACCATCAAGAAGCCGAAAATTATTTCGTTGAGCCGTTCGTGAATTCGTTGCGCGATTTTCGGCGGCGTGAGCCCGCACAAATCCAACAGCTCCGCACGCGTGCCCTGTTCGACAAATTTGTCCGCGATGCCCAATCGAAGCAACGGCGTCGAAATTTTTTCGTCAGCCAAAAGCTCCGCGACTGCCGAGCCGAATCCGCCCGCAAGTGTACCTTCTTCGCACGTGACAAGCAGTTTTGTTGAGCGTGCGAATTTTTTTATCGGCTCCGTGTCGAGCGGCTTGACGAATCGGGCGTTGATGACATTGACGAAAATTTTTTTGTCGCGCAGGATTTTCGACGCCGCGTCGCACGCTGCAACCATTGTTCCGACCGCGAAAATCGTCACCTCCGCCGCAGGGTCTTCCGCGACGACTTCAGCTTTGCACCACGGAATTTCCGACGGCTCCGACTCAATCGCGACGCCAAGACCTGCACCACGCGGATATCGAATTGCCACGGGGAAATTTTTCGTCAACGCCGTGAAAATCATCCGCCGCAGTTCGTTTTCGTCTTTCGGCGCAAGGACGTTCATGTTCGGGATTGTGCGCAGGTACGCCATATCGAACGCGCCGTGATGTGTTGCGCCGTCCTCGCCGACGAGCCCGCCTCTGTCCAAGCAAAGCAGTACGGGCAGATTTTGCAGGCAGACGTCGTGGAGAATTTGATCATACGCGCGCTGGAAAAACGTCGAGTAAATCGCGACGACGGGTTTCAAGCCGCCCGCCGCCATACCTGCCGCCAACGTCACGGCGTGTTCCTCGGCGATACCGACGTCAAAAAATCTGCGCGGGAATTTTTCGGCGAACGCCTTCAAGCCGGTACCCGTGGGCATTGCGGCGGTTATGGCGACGATTTTTTCATCACGCGCCGCGCAGTCGATTACGGCTTGCGAAAAAATTTCGGTGTAGCTCGGCGGCGACGGTTTCTTGAGGACGCGACCCGTTGCCTTGTCGAATTTGCCGACACCGTGAAATTTTTCGGGCGCAGTTTCGGCGGGCGCGTAACCTTTGCCCTTCGTGGTGTGCACGTGAATCAGCACGGGCGAATCAATCACTCCGACGCGTGAAAAAATATCGCGCATGCTTTTGATGTCGTGACCGTCGACTGGACCGAGATACGTGAATCCGAAAGCCTCGAACATTGCGCCGGGGACGATTGCCGCCGTCAAGCCCGCGTGCACGGAATTTGCGGCGAGCAGAATTTTTTCGCCGATGTCGCGGAAGGGAATGTTGCGCACGAAGTCCTTGAACTCACGCTTTGCACGATGATATTGCGGCTTGAGCCGCAGCTCCGACAGATACTCCGACAGCGCGCCGACGTTCTTGTCAATGGACATTTCGTTATCGTTCAGGACGACGAGCAAATTTTTTTTGAGCTGACCCGCGTGATTGAGTGCCTCGAACGCTTCACCGCCCGTCAACGCGCCGTCGCCGATAACCGCGACAACTCTGCGCGGCACCTGCTCAATTTCAGCGGCGATTAAAAGTCCGAGCGCGGCACTGATTGACGTGGAGGCGTGTCCGACGCCGAACGAATCAAAGGGCGACTCGACACGCTTCGGAAAGCCGGTAATGCCTCCCAAAGTCCGCAGAGTGTGGAATGTGTCGCGTCGCCCTGTCAATATTTTGTGCGTGTAAGCTTGATGCCCGACATCCCAAATGAGCCTGTCGCGGCTGAAGTCGAACACCGAATAAAGCGCAAGCGTCAACTCGACCGTGCCCAAGCTCGGCGCGAGATGCCCGCCGTTTTTTGCGACCGTCGTCAAGATCAGCTCACGAATTTCGCCCGCCAACTCGTTCAGTTCGGACAAGCTCATCTTGTGAAGTTCTGCGGGTGTGGTTAATCTTTTCAACAGCCCCGTGATAATCGCTCCTTAATTGTCTGCTGCGTCAACTCTCTTGTAGCGTTTGCCGTCGACAATCAACTTTGCCTCGAAATATTCAACGTCGACGACGGAAGCAGTGGGAATTTCCTGCCAGTTGGGATCCGGCGCGGTGTAGTGCATGCCGCTGATTTTCGAGCCGTAAGCGTTGTAGGAGACGCGCTCGGAAATGTGGTAGTAGCGTTTGTCGCCTTCGGTCTTGAATTGAATCGTCGTCACGTCGTAAGTCAGACCTTCGATGCCCGCAGGAACGATTGAGTAATTACGATACCAATCAATGAGCGCGTTACGACCTTTGTCGCTGTAGTCCATGCGGAACATCGCGCTGAAGGTCACGTCGTCGTGAGTTGCCGTCATTGACGAAATTTGCACCGAATCCGTGTCGAAGTAGATGACGTTGTCGTTTTCGTCGGTGTAGATTTGTTGCCACGTTGCGGCAAGTGCCGTCGCCGCAAACATCATCACGACCGTCAGCGTCGCCAGAAAAATCCTCTTCATACAAAACACTCCTTAAGAAAAAAATTTTTTTACGTCGCTGATATTCTGCGCGGCAATGTAAAATCCTTTCGACGCGAATTATTTTTGAACGTCGGCGTCGTGATTTTGAGCGGCTTTAAACTCCGCGTGCATCCGTTCAATGCCCGCCATAATTTCGGGAAACGACATTTCAGGGCGTTCGTACTTTTCCGCAGTTTAATCGCCCGTGCCGTCGTGAAAATGTCCCATGAATTTCAGAAAGCCGCCGACGCCCAGAGCTTTGATAAGCGCGTCGTAGCCGGCGTTCAAAAGTTCATGTTCGTTGTTGATGTCAATCTCCGCCATTGTCGATAACCTCCTTAAAATACGCCACGGGATTTAAAACCCGAAACTTCAAATTCAAATTTTTGCAAGCCCTGATAAGTTTATCGTCCGTCGTCAAGAAAATATCGGCGTCGCCAAATTCCGCGCTCGCAAGATGTGCCGCGTCCATTCGATGAATACTCGAAACGCTCATTATTTCCGCCGTCCGCAAGTCGACGGTTTCGCTGACGGGGATAATTTCCTTAACGACGTTTTCAAAGACGGAGCGAATGGCGCGTTGTCTGTCGTAAGCTTTAATCTTGCCGATTTCAAAAAGTAACACGTCGCTGCCCAAAATGATGTCGCCAATCGTTTCGGCGCGGGCGATTATGGCGGCAACGGCGTCGGTCTCTTCGCGAATGCCGATTATTTTTCGCGGGCGGTCAAGAAGGTCACGAGCTCACGTAAAAAGTCCGCCTCGGTGCCGAAAATTTTCAGCGCATCCACAGCCGCTTCGACAGCCTCCCGCGCAAAGTTTCGTGCCGCCTCAAGCGATGTCAAGCTTACGTAAGTTGACTTGGCGTTTTTGATGTCGGAGCCCGTCGCCTTGCCCAAAACTGCCGCGTCGCCCGTCACGTCCAAAATGTCGTCGGTTATCTGGAAGGCAAGTCCGAAAGCCTCGGCGTAGCGCGTCAGGGCGTCCAAAATTTTTTCGTCGGCTTGAGCAAGCAGTGCGCCCGACCGAATCGCCGCGCGGAATAATGCGCCCGTTTTGCCCGCGTGCATACGTTTTAGCGTCGCGAAGTCGATTTGCACGCCCTCGGAGCGCAGGTCAATCGCCTGTCCGCCGACCATGCCCGCCGCACCCGCCGCAGTGCTTATTTCGCGCAGGACGTTCAGCAGAATTTCGGGCGGAACATCTTTTTGACGGAGCACGACCTCGAACGCCAACGTCAACAGCGCGTCGCCGGCAATAATCGCCATTGCCTCGCCGAAGACTTTGTGATTGGTCAGTTTGCCTCGCCGATAATCGTCGTTGTCCATTGCGGGCAAGTCGTCGTGAATCAGCGAATACGTGTGAATCATTTCCAGCGCGTCCGCAACGGTGATGAATTTTTCGCCCGCCGTGCCGCACGCGTCAGCCGCCGCCATGAGCAAAATCGGGCGCAGTCGCTTGCCGCCCGCCATCAAGCTGTATTCCATTGCCTGCACAAGTTTTTCGTCAAGTGAGTTCGTCGCGTGCAGTTCGCGAATCAAATCCGCCTCGACGAGCTGAACTCTTTGCCGCCATAAATTTTTGAACATGCTCAATCCTCCGTATGTGTCGCGCCGTCCGAACGTTTCGATAACTTTTGTATGTGTGAACTACTTTTTCTTTGCTTGTCCAAAGAAAAAGTAGCAAAAAGAAAAGACCCCTCGCGGGGGCGTCAGTCCCGATTGCCGCAACGTTGCGCCTACCCGCAACTAATCGTGCCCGCAAATGAAACATCCTGTTTCAGTTGCGGGCGGGGCGCACGTCCATGTGCGCCCCTAAAATTCGCGGCATTTCGCGGCGGGTCACAGGAACATCATTAACAATGCGCCGATGAACAATACCACGCTGAAACTGTGCAGGGCGTTTTGTACGGCGCGGCTGTGTTTGCCGAAAAGTCCGCCAATCAGCGGGCGCAACAGGAACGTCAGCAAACTTGCCGACACGAAGAAAAGCGGCTTATCGGCCTCCGTCAAGCTGTAAATCATCATGACGGCGGATATCGCGACGCCGCTGGTCTCCGCGTGCGAAAGTTTGCGTTTACGTTGCGGCGCGGGAATTTCGTCCGAATCGTCGGGCAGCGCGTGTTTGCTGTGGAAAGTTTTCGGGCGCGGCGCGTCGGAAGTTTTCGGCAGCTCGGCGTCGACAGAGCTCGTCGTCGGCTTGATTGACAGTTCCTTCGCGTAAGGGTCGTCGTCAGTCGGCGGCTCCACCGAATAAATTTCGTCGTCATTGGATTTTTTGTCAGTGTTCATAAAATTTTTCTATCGCCTCGACAAGTCCGTTAATGGTGAATTTATCGGCGACAACATCAGCGGTCGCGCCGAAAGTTTCAAGCGTGCGTGCGGTTATCGGACCGATTGCGGCAGTCGGAATTTTTTTCAGCGCGTCGACGCCGTAAGCCGCCGCAAAATTTTTTACGGTCGATGAACTCGTGAACGTGAGCAAATCAATCGCGTCGAAGTCAATCTGCGCGGGCGATTCGGCAAGCGTTTTGTAAGCGGGGGCAACGGTGACATCCGCTCCGAAATTTTCAAGCGTCGTCGGCAAAACGTCGCGAGCCTCCTCTGCGCGGGCGAGCAGAATTTTTTTCCCGCCGACGAAATTTTTCAGCGAGTCAGCCAAACTTTCCGCGACGAAATTTTTCGGCACGACATCCGCCGCAATACCGACGTCCGAAAGTTTTCCGGCCGTCGCCGAGCCGATTGCCGCAACTTTGACGCCGCCGAGTGAGCGCGTATCGAGCCCGCGAATTTTCAGCCGCGCGAAGAAATTTTCGACGCCGTTCGCGCTGGTGAATATCAGCCAATCGAAGCCGCGCAGATTGTCAATCGCCGCGTCGAGCCGTCGGAAGTTGTCGGAAGGTGCGGCGATTTTTATTGTCGGGCACTCAATGACGGTCGCGCCCAAATTTTTCAGTGCGGCGGAAAGTTTCGACGCTTGAGCCCGCGCGCGCGTCACGAGAATTTTTTTTCCGAACAGCGGGCGTATGTCAAACCATTTGAGCTTTTCGCGCAGGTTGACGACTTCGCCGACGAGGAAAATTGCGGGCGGCAAAATTTTTTCGTGCGGAGCGCGTGCCAGCGTCGTGACGACAACTTCCTGTTCGGGACGCGTGCCCCAACGAATCAGCGCGGCGGGCGTATCGGGCGGGCGTCCGTTCGCGATGAGTTTGTCGACGATTTGCGGCAGATTTGCGACGCCCATCAAAAAAATCAGCGTGTCGACGGCTGTTGCGAGTTTGTCCCAGCGGATTGTCGATTCGGGCTTTGACGGGTCTTCGTGCCCCGTGACGACCGCAAAACTCGTTGCAATGCCGCGATGTGTGACGGGAATTCCTGCGTATGCGGGGACTGCAACCGCGCTCGTGACGCCGGGGACGATTTCAAACGGCAGATTGTTTTCGCGCAAGGTCAATGCCTCTTCGCCGCCGCGCCCGAATACGAACGGATCGCCGCCCTTGAGCCGCACGACGATTCCGCCGCGCCGAGCCTCCGTCACAAGCAGTTGATTGATTTCCGATTGCTTGAGCGTGTGATTGCCCGCCGATTTGCCCGCGTAAATTTTCCGTGCGCCCGCGCAGAAATTCAGTATCGCGTCGTCGGCAAGTCGGTCGTAAATCACGACATCAGCCGCCCGCAAAAGTTCGCGTGCCCGCAACGTCAAAAGTCCCGCGTCGCCCGGTCCCGCGCCGATAAGATAAACCATTCAATCGCCTCCGTTTTAGATTGCAAGATTAAGAGATTGCGAGATTGCAAGTTGTCTTAACGTCGCGTTGCCGCCGATAAGATAAACCATTGCCGTCACCGTTGTCCCAAATAATAATTGACGAATTGTTGAGCCGTGCGACCGTTGCGTCCCGAATGCGACATTTCCCAGCGCAAGCCCTCAATGCGCAACTGTTCCGCGTCAAGCTCCACGCCGCGACGTTTCAACATGCTGCGGATAATTTCCAAGTACTCCGCCTGCGACGGCGCGTAATAATGAATTATCAGCCCGAAGCGGTCGGACAGGGAAATTGTTTCGTTGGTGCTGTCGTCGCGATAAAGTTCGTCGTGCTCCTCCGAACGGTCGCGCCACGTTTCGCGAATCAAATGTCGCCGATTGCTCGTCGCGTAAATCAGAACGTTTTCGGGACGCGACTCGACGCCGCCTTCAATCGCGGACTTCAGGTGCTTATAATCAGCCTCCGATTCCTCAAACGACAGGTCGTCCAGAAAAATTATAAACCGCTTGCTCATGAAACGCCGCAACGTCTCCATAAGGTCGGGCAACGTCTTCAACTGCGGTTTGGTGATTTGCACGAGGCGCAGACCTTGAGCGTAATATTCGTTGACGAGAGCTTTGACGCCCGACGATTTACCGGTGCCGCGTGCGCCGACAAGCAGGACGTTATTGGCGGGCTTGCCGTCCATGAAAGCGGTCGTGTTGCCCGTCAGAAGTTCCTTTTGGTGCGCGTAGCCGATAAGGTCGTCAAGGCGGATTGTCTCGAAGTGGCGGATACCGACAATGTTTTTCGACGCCGAATCCCAGCGGAAGGCGCGATAAGCCGCAATGTCTCCGTAGCCGTAGCGACGCCAATGTTCAATGAACGCGTCGGCAATTTCGTCGGCGGTCGTAAGATTTTCCAGACGATTAATCAGCGCGGCAAGTGCCTCGTCGGAATTGGCGACGGTCGGCGCGTAGTAATTAAGCAGCGGCAACCAATTCATGACCTCGCCGCGAAATGCGGGCAACAAAATTTCCACGTCGCGCCGAAAAATTTCACGCAGGCTCGCGCCGATAACTCCGCCGTGCAACTCAATCGTCGTTGAAATTAAATTCGGCTCGTGCGCAAGCAGATAAATCAGATACGCGCGATAAAGGTTGCCGCGCAGTCCGAAACGTTCCGCACGTTCGATAAGCCGCGCCGCCGTCTCGAAGTCGTCAGCCGCGCCCGTGAAGGTCTCTTCGTCAAGCAGGTCGCGGCAAACAATCAGTTCTTGCAAATTCATTTGACAGTTCCTTTCGTAAGCGTGAAGTCGTCCAAAATTATTCCGTCAACGGTTTGCGCCGTCAAGTGCAGTTCGTCAGCCGAAACGTCCAGCGCAATGAAACTTTCGACTTCGCCGCGCAGGTCGGGTGCAGTCACGTCGTCAATCGCCGAGGGCGGCTCAACATACTTTTGGTCGCCCGCACGCCCGCACATAACGTAAGCCGTCCCATGCGCCGATTTACGCCGCGCAAAAATTTTCCCGCGATTGCGGTACGTGTGCAGATGTCCCGTGAAAACCGCGTCAATCTCCAGCTCGTCGAACAGTTCCAAAAATTCGTCGGCAATGTCGTTGAACGTGTCCCGCGCATAATCGTAGATGTCCTTGTGCATGAAAACAATTTTCCACGGGCGATTGGCGTTGGCAACGTCGCGGCGAAGAAAATATTCCTGCGCGGACTGCAAGCCGGGATTGAGCGCGTCAAGCTCGACGAATTGCGTGTTGAGGGCGATGAAGTGCGCCGCGCCGTAATCGAACGAATAAAAATATCCGCCGAAATTTTTCGCGCCGTTGTCGGGCAAGGTGAACTGCGTCAAGTAACCCGTCGGCAACGCGTTAAACCAGTCGACGCCGTAGCACTCGTGGTTGCCCATGACGGGTGCGAACGTCCTCGACGCCAACAAATTTTCGGCGGCACCGTGCCACGCTCGCCACTGATAATCCGCCTGCCCGTTGTCGACCAAATCGCCGACGACCGTCACGAGCTCCGCTTCGGGAAAATTTTCGTGAGCAACGTCAGCCGTCCGCCGCCACACGTCGTAATGTTCGCATTGGCTGTCCGCGAAAATCAGCATCCGAAAATCTCCGTCGCCCGCCGTCAGCAAATCGTGCCACGCCGTCGCAAACTCCCCCGCCACGATTCGGAAACGATACAAACTCGCGGGCTTGAGCTCCGTCAGCGTGCACGAGAAAATTTTTTCGCGCCGCACGACCTCCGCGAAGTGAGCCGACTCCTCGCCGACCGCTTGCCACTCCAAAAAAAAATCTGCCGCCGACTCCGACTGCCACATCACCGTGCGCGACGTGCGACTGTCCCGCGTGATTATCTGCCGCAAAAATTTTACGTCCGTCAACGGCTCAAGGTCAGTTCGCGGCGCGTGAACTTCGTCAAGGCGTGCCGCCGCCGTCAATCGCGGGAAAAAGTTGCTCAAGCCCAGCGCGACCAAAATTTTTATGAACAGTCGCCGGCTCATTGTAAGCCCCGTTCCAGCCGCGTGAAAAATTTTTCGGGCAGACGACAGATTTTCCCGTCGCAGGTGAATACGTTCGTCGACGTGCCTTCCGCCAAAATTTTTTGCTCGCCGCGCCGCCGAATCACGTAATTAAATTTCATCTTCGCACGCGTCAAAGCTTCGGCAGTCGTCACAATCTCAAGTTCGTCGTCGAATTTGGCGGGCGCATGAAATTTCGCGGCGACCTCGACAATCGGGAACAATATCCCGTCGTCCATGAATTCTGTCAGCGTCAAGCCGAGTTCGCGCAAAAATTCAACGCGCCCCGTCTCGAACCAGCGAATGTAATTTGAATGGTGCACAACGCCCATCGTGTCCGTGTCGAAAAATTTTACGCGGTGCCAAGTCGTAACGGTCATCGCGCCACCTCCTCGCCGAAACTATATCACATTGCCGCACGTCGTGCTATAATTGCGGCATAAAATTTTACGGAGGCGATTGAAATGTTTCGATTCGCGCACAACAACTTGAACGTTCTGGATTTGGAGCGGAGCATAAAATTTTATCGCGACGCGCTCGATTTGCACGAAGTCGGCGGCATTGACGGCGGCGACGACTTTAAAATCGTTTATCTCGGCGACAGCTTCGGCAGCCCGCACAAGTTGGAGCTCACGTGGCTTGCGGAGAAGACGACGCCTTACGATTTGGGCGACAACGAAGTTCACCTTGCGTTCACGACAAAAGATTTCGACGCCGCTCACGCCCGCCATAAAAAAATGGGCTGTATCTGCTACGAAAACGAGGCAATGGGCATTTACTTTATCGAAGACCCCGACGGCTATTGGCTGGAAGTTTTGCCCGAATAACGAAATTTTCAGGGCGACGCTCGCAATGAGTGCCGTCCGTTTTTTATTGCCAAAAAAATTCCGCGCGGGTATAATGTGCCCGTTTTGAAAGGAGGAGTTGCGTTGACAAATGACGTTATGATTATAAATGCCTTCGTGCTGTATATCGGCGTGATGATGGGCATTGGCGTCTACTACTACCGCAGGACGCAAAACATGAGCGATTATTTTTTGGGCAACCGCAAACTTGGCGCGTGGGTCACGTCGTTGAGTGCCGAGGCGTCCGACATGAGCGGCTGGATGCTTATGGGCGTACCGGGCTTCGCGTATCTTGCAGGGCTCAACGCGGGTTGGATCGCAATCGGCATTTCAATCGGCACGTGGGCAAACTGGTACTTCGTGGCGGCAAGACTGCGCCAATACACAGAGCTGGCGGGCAATTCGCTGACACTGCCCGAATTTTTGCAGAACCGCTACAAAGACACGAGCGGCTTACTGCGAATCGTGCCCGCGATATTCATTCTGATATTCTTCATACTGTACACGTCAAGCGGCTTCGTGGCGGCGGGCAGACTTTTCGAGACGGTCTTCGGAATGCCGTTCCAATACGCGATATTTTTGGGCGCAGGCTCCGTCGTATTTTACACGCTGATTGGCGGATTTTTGGCGGTCAGTCGCACGGACTTTATCCAAGGCGTGATGATGTTCTTCGCGATATTGCTCGTGCCGACGTGCGCGGCAATGAGTTTGGGCGGCTTCGGCGAAACGGTCAGCGCAATTTCCGCGTACAAGGCGACGCTGTTCCAACCGCTCACCAAGCCCGACGGCTCGACAATGGGCGCGATTGAATTAATTTCGCTGTTGGCGTGGGGTATCGGCTACTTCGGTCAGCCGCACATTTTGGTGCGCTTCATGGCGATTAAGTCGACGAAAGAAATTCCGCAGGCGACGCACATTGCAATGACGTGGGTCATCTTGAGCTTGATGGCGGCAGTCGCGGTCGGCATGGTCGGCACGGTTTACTTGACGACGACGCTTGAAGGCACCAACTCCGAAACCGTCTTCCTGCTGATGACGAATCAGCTGTTCCCGCCGATTGTCGCAGGTCTCGTTTTGAGCGCGGTGCTCGCGGCGATAATGTCGACAGCCTCGTCGCAACTTTTGGTCGCGGCGTCGGCATTCGCGCAGGACTTCTACAAGACGCTGCTTCACAAAAACGCCGATCAAACCGAATTGGTCTGGATATCGCGCGCGTCGGTATTGGTCATTGCGTCAATCGCTGTATTCCTCGGCTTCAATCCCGACAGCTTCATTCTGGACATGGTCGCTTACGCGTGGGCGGGCTTCGGCGCGTCATTCGGTCCCGCGCTGTTGATGAGTCTGTTTTGGAAACGCACGACTCGCAACGGCGTCATTGCGGGCATAATCGTCGGCGGCGTCACGGTCATTGTCTGGAAACAACTTGCGCTTTTCGGGCTGTATGAAATTGTTCCCGGATTCGTCTTCGCGCTGATTGCGATTTACATCGTCAGCTTGATGGGCTCCGCGCCTGACCGCGACATTCAAGCGACGTTCGACAAAGTCGGCACAAGCAAAATTTGATTCGCAACTTACGGCAACGAAAAAGCCCCGACACAGCGTCGAGGCTTTTTGATTTATGTCGCGAGTGTTTATTGCTTAATGAACGCATACAAATCGGCGACGGTTTCGGCACCTTTGAACATCGTCAGCAAGCTTGATTCCGCGCCCGACCGCGACATTCAAGCGACGTTCGACAAAGTCGGCACGAGCAAGATTTGATTCGCAACTTACGGCAACGAAAAAGCCCCGACATACAGTCGAGGCTTTTTTGATTTACGTCGCGAGTGTTTATTTCTTAGGGTGTGTTGGCAAAATCGAACAAACAAAAAAACATAAGCAATTCTCTGATAAAATAAGTTTGAAAGTCGAGGAATGCTTATGTCAAACTTATTTTATCACCTAACAGACAGTCAGTGGAAGAAGATAGAATTTTTCTTTCCGACAAGAAAAAGAAGAGGACGTCCGCCGCTCAATCCTCGTATCGTCTTCAACGCTATATTGTGGCTTCTCAAAAGCGGAGCGCGTTGGCGCGACTTACCCGCTCGCTACGGCAATTGGAACAGTGTTTATCACAAATTCCGCCAATGGATTCGAGTCGGTCTTTTTGAAAAAATCTTACGAGTTTTGAATTTTGCCACGAATAAATATTTGCTCGTTCAAATTGATTCAACGTTTTGCA
>JADEZP010000156.1 GCA_015206805.1 Quinella sp. 1Q7
CACGTCGGTTTGATAGGCGTCGAAAACGTACAGCGGCGCGGGCAGAATCGAAAACTTTACGCCCGCATTTGAATAGTCAATCAGATAGTCGCGGACGTTGAACGTTTCGGGGTGGTCGAGCATTGCGCGTTGAGCACCTGCAACCGTGTTCGTGGAGGTGAGCTTCAGATAATTCAGCACGTCGCCGAATTGCAGGTCGAGGTCGGCGAGACAAACTTTGTAGCCTTCGTGCGCCAAGCCCGCCGCAAGATTAATCGCGATAATCGTTTTGCCGATACCGGGCGTCGTGCTGAAGACGCTGATAATTACGCTGCTGCGTTCAATGCCCATTTGCGTTGCGACAGCCATAGAAACTCACTCCCCAAAATTTATTTTTTGAACGGTCTGTCGGTCACGGGATAATTCGGCGGCGGCAAAATTCGCGGCGGCTCCTCAATCACAACGTCCTGCGTATCTTGCGCTTGAGTTTCGGGCGGCGTGAATTTGAACGTCTCCATTGCGTCGCGATATTGCTGTTCCTGTTCGTACCACTGACGCATTGCTTCGGACATTGGCGACTGCGAAATTTCATCTGCGCCGACAAGATACGGAGTGACGACGATTATCAGTTCGCGTTTATCGCGGGTGCGGGACGTGTGCTTGAAAAATTCGCCGATAATCGGAATGTCGCCGAGTAGCGGAATTTTCGACACGGTCTTACTTTCGGACGAATCCATAAGCCCGCCGATAACGATTGGTGAGCCCGAACGCAACGTAACGACGCTGTCGGCACTGCGCGTGGCGATAATCGGCTGCCCGTTGACGGATTGCCCGCTCATGTTGCTTACTTCGGTGTGCACGGCGGAATTGATTCGATTTTGCTTGTCGACGACGGGCTTAAACTGCAGAATGATGCCGTACTTTTTGAACGATGTGTTCGTGAAGTTGTTGGCGTTTGTCGTGCTGTAGGGGATTTCGCCGCCGATTTGAATCGTCGCCTGTTCTCCGCTTAGTGTCATAACGCTTGGTCGGGAAAGAATTCGCGCCTTGCCTTGCGTCACGAGCAAATGAATCTGCGCGTTAATCGGTGAGAAACGTTGACTTATCCACTTCATCGGATTGTTGTGGAAGGGTCTGACGTTCGAGCCGTAACTGTAAGTGGCGACTTGCGTTTGCCCGTTGCTGTCGACGTAAGTATACATTTCTTCCGTGATTGTTCGGTCGTAGTCTTCGCCGAAGCTGAAGATACCGGGCGCACCGGAAGGATCCGTGCCGTAGCGAATGCCGAGGTCTTTCATGTTGTCGGAGTTGATTTCGATAATCTGCGCCTCCAGCCGAATTTGCGTCGGGTGCAGAATTTGCAACAGGTCGATAATCGTGCCGTTGTTTTCGGACTTTGCAAGCTCAACGTCGCCTGACCTGCCGTCACTTGTAGCGGTGTCGGTGTCAAGTGTCATATCGAATCCGCTGCCGACAAGTAAGCTGCTGTCCGTTGAGCCGTTGATGAAAAGCCGCGCCGTCTGGAGCGCGTAATTTTTTTCGTACTGGTTTTCGACGGTGCCCGTAAGCAAAATTCGTTCGCCGACCATTTTGACGTGGACATTCGGAAGCCCGATTGCCTGTTCAATCAGCATTGCTTGACCGGGGTCTTCGGGCGAAACGACAACTAAATATTCGTGACGCGCACCGTCCTGCGTCCAAACGAACAGCGCGGTTGAGCCGGCTTTTTCCTTCGTGACGATTAGGAATTCAGTCGCGGAGCCGGGCAACTGCACGACGTTTGCGATATTGGGGTCGCCGATGGCAATGCGCGTGATAAGTTTCCTCATGTTCATATAGTGCGATGTTTGTTTCTGTATGTTGAGCGTTTCAATTCCTGCGGCGTGGACGACGCTTGCCGACAAACAAATCGGTATCGCCGCCAAAAATAATTTACGTAAGAATGAATGATTCATAGTCAACAATTCCCTTGCTTAAGGATTAATGACGGGCAAATTCGCGGGCGGATTTTGCGGTGCTGACGGCGGCGCGAAGTCGACGACACCTCGCGACGGGATTATCGGCAACGGCTGATTCGTCGTCGGACCGCCCTGCGCGGCTTTAGGTTTTGCGGCGGGAGTGGTCGGCGTGGAGTCCTGAACGATTTTGTCGCCCGCAATGATTTCGATTTTCGGCGTCGGCGGCTCGACGGGGATTTGCGGCGTCGGTTGAGTGACGGGTGCACCCGACGGAATGACGGGCACAGTTTCGCGGACTGCTTCGGCTCGCGGAGAATTCACGGATTCAAGCGTGTATTCCATTGCCTCGACGTAGTTGCTTTGCGGCTTCGACGGGCGCAGTGACATGTAAATTTCGCCGATTTTCGTCGCGGAGATGAGCTTTAGAATGTCTTCGGGCGGCAGTGCGAACGTCGCGATTGACGGGTTGCTTATCGCGGCTTTCGGAACGCCGTTTTCGCCGATTGGTGCCGAGCCCGTCGTATCTTGGTTGATGCTCAACAGCGGCACGTTCTGCAGGAGGATATTGGTCGTCGCGCTGTATTTGCCCGATTCGACAAGGAGCAAATCGACGCGGTCGCCGGGCTTAGCAAAACCTGCCACGCCCGTCACGTCGTTGACGTTGATTGAAACTGCACGGCAGTCGGCGGGAATTGAGCCCGTAAATCCTTCGTCGTCGGATTCGGCAAAAACTTTTTGGATCGTGAGAATGTCGCCCGCAAAAATCGTGACCTTGATTTGCGTGTTCTTCACGTCGTCAAAGTTTTTAATCGCGCCTTCGGGCACAATGTCGGCGGGCATTTCCTTCATCTGGAGCATCGACTCTTGAATTCGCGTGCGCGGGTGAATGGTTGTTTTTGCGACGACGACTGACGCCATTTCGATAGGCTTCGGCTGTTCGACAGGCTCAATTACGATTGGCTCGTGCGCCATGGACTTGAGCCCGATAAAAATTGTCGCGAACATCAAAGCCGCCGCCACTGCCGCCAATATGAGCAACTGCCGCGGTCGCAAACTTTGAAACCGGTTGATAATTTTTTGTAACATAGGCAAGCCCTCATAACGTTAAAATAATTTCAAATGCATTTCGGATTATATCGCCTGCAAGCCGTTTGTCAAACATTTTATTGGGCGGCGGACGGCTTGAAAAAATTTTACTTGACTTTTTGTCTAATCGGTGCTAAGGTTGCACGCAAAAGTGAGGTGAACGACTTGGCAGACGAAAAAAAAGTTACCATCAACAACGACGACGGCGACAGCGCGGAAATAAATTTGCAACGTCCCGCGCCCGCCGTTGACGAAAATATTACCGAAGATACTTCCGACGCGGCAGCCGAGCTTGAACAACTGAAAGCCGACCTTGCCGCCAAAGACGAACGGATTTTGAGACTGCAGGCGGACTTCGACAACTTCCGCAAACGCACGGCACGCGAAAAATCCGAACTTGCCGCAGTGATTGAGCAGGCGTTTCTTAAAGACTTGCTCCCGCTGTTGGACAATCT
>JADEZP010000013.1 GCA_015206805.1 Quinella sp. 1Q7
AAAGTCCGTTAAGGCGTGCACGTCGATAAAAGCTGTGCACGGTAAAGACTGGTGGGAAATCGTGCGGTAAATTACGCCACTGACAGCCCGTTTTCACCAGATACAACACCGCATTGACCAATTCGCGTTTATCCCATTTGCGTTTTCGCATATTGACGAACAAAGGCGCGATAACGTCCCATTGCTCGTCCGTTAAGTCTGTTTCGTATTTTTTTCTCATAATGTATCTACTATATCACTATTCAATTTTTATGAACACCTGTTCTAAGCGATAACGTAATGTCGTACATCTATCAGCCGTACTGCCAAGCACTGAAAAATTCCCTCGACATCGTCCGCCAATCCTACGACAAAGATTTTATCAAGGGTATCGTCTGGTTCGATTACAAATTTTGGTAACAAGGAGAATTGCTCATGCCAACCATCGATTTAAATACATCGCCGTATCTCGAAGGAAATTTCCCGTCTTATGCCGTCGCGGTGAGGCTGCCTTTGAACGTGACGGAGTCGCCTTCCCGCGTGAAGAATATCGCTTCCCGTTATTGGCGGCTTTGATGTATGTCGCTGCTCATGAACGCCGATTGACCGTCCTCGACTTCGGCGGCTCCCTCGGCAGTACATTCTTCCAAAATCGTAAATTGCTCGACGGTCTCCCCGTAAATTGGAACGTCGTCGAACAACCGCACTTCGTCGATTACGGCAATGCCAACGTCCCCGAAGTCAACTTCTACTGCAAAATCAGCGACCTCCGCCACAAAAATATCAACCTCGCAATCGCCTCAAGCTCGCTGATTTACGTCGACGACCCGATTAAATATCTGACCGACCTGCTCAACGTCCACGCAAAATTTTTGATAATCGACCGAACGTATTTCAACTTCGCGCCCGCAACTCGAATCGCGCTGGAGCACGTGCCCGAATCAATTTACAAAGCCGTCTACCCGATAACGTTGCTCAACATCGCCGAATTTGAATCAATCGTTACCAAATTTTATCGTCCCGTCTTTTACATGCCGACCGAAGATATGATGCCGTTCATCGAAGGCAATAACGCGCAAATCACTCCCTGCCACGGTTGGCTGTTCCAACATTTGTGAGGCTCAATATGAATCTCAACGGCTCTAACGTCTTGATAACCGGCGGTTGCGGCTTCATCGGCAGTAACCTCGCAATTCGCCTCGTCAATGAAGGTGCCCGCGTCACGCTCCTCGATTCAATGCTTGACGATTACGGAGCAAATCTTTTCAACATCGCCACAATCAAAGACCGCGTTCAAATTAATTTCTCCGATATGCGCGACGAACACAGCCTCCGTTACCTCGTTCGCGACAAAGATTTTATCTTCAACCTCGCGGGGCAAGTTTCCCACCTCGACAGCATGACGCAACCTTTCATGGATATGGAAGTCAATCTTCGCGCACAACTCACCCTGCTGGAAGCTTGCCGCCACTTCGCGCCCGACGCCGTCATAATTTACGCAAGCACCCGCCAAATTTACGGCAAACCGATTTATCTGCCCGTCGACGAAAATCATCCGCTCCAACCGCCCGACGTCAACGGCATCAACAAATTGGCGGCGGAATACTACCACAGCTTGTACACCCGCGTTTACGGCGTCCGCACCGTTTCACTACGGCTGACCAATACTTACGGTCCGCGCCAACTCATCAAAAACAGTCGCCAAGGTTTTATCGGCTGGTTCGTTAATCGCGCCGTCACCGACAACACAATCGAACTTTTCGGCACGGGCGAATAAATCCGCGACTTCAATTTCGTCACCGATGTCGTCGACGCGCTATGCCGAGCCGCTGAAAATCCCGACACTTACGGCAATGTTTACAACCTTTCGGGCGAACAAGCCTCGCTGAAAACCGTCGCCGAACTTTTGATTCACTTCGCCGGCACCGGCAATTTGAAAATCGTCCCCTTCCCCGAAGCTCGTAAAAAAATCGACATCGGAGATTTTTACGGCACGAGCGAAAATTTCCAACGCGCGACGTCGTGGCGACCAAATGTCTCGCTCGCCGACGGACTCCGTCAAACCGTCGACTACTACAAAAAATTCAAGCAACACTACCTGCCCGATTCGAGGTGCTCAAATGTCTAAAATACCGTTCCTAAATCTGCGCGAAGCCAATCTGCCTATCGAGCCCGAAATTTTGGACGCCTACTTGCCGACGACTTGCGCGGAAAAAATTTCGGATTCGTCGCGGGCTGTAATTCCGGCACCGACGCCCTGATTCTGTCGCTCAAGGCGGCGGGCGTTAATCGTGGCGACGAAGTCATAACCGTTTCCCACACCGCAATTCCGACCGTCGCCGCTATCGTCAGCGCAGGCGCAATCCCCGTTTTCGTCGACATCGACCCCGCGACTTGGGTTATGGACGTTCGCAATGTCAAAGCCGCCGTCACGCCGAAGACTAAGGCGATTGTTCCCGTTCATCTTTACGGCAACATGGTCGACGTCCACGCCATAAAAAAAATCCTCCGCGAACTCAATCGCGGGGACATCAAAATCGTTGAAGACTGTGCGCAGGCTCAAGGCTCCACGCTCCAAAATCTTCAGGCGGGCACTATCGGCGACTTCGGCGCGTTCAGCTTCTACCCAAGCAAAAATATCGGCGCACTCGGCGACGCGGGCGCGGTCTTCACTGCCGACGAATCCGCTCACAAAAAAATCCTCTCGTACCGCAACTACGGTCAAAAGGATCGTTATCATGCCGACGTTATCGGCGGGCTCAACAGCCGACTCGACGAAATTCAAGCCGCTGTTTTATCCGTCAAGCTCAAACATTTGCACACGTGGATTGCCCAAAAATCTCGGCTCATGGACGCTTACCGAACTGCGCTTGCCGATACGCCGTTGACTTTCCAAACCGTCACGCAAGGTTGCTCGCCCGCGTGGAATCTGTGCGTTGTCAAGCTCGACGAAAATTTCAGCCGCGACGACTTCCAAGCCCGATTGCTCGACGCGGGACTGCAAACGCTCGTTCATTATCCGCTGCCGAATCATCTGCAACCCGCATTTAAAAATTTCTGCCGCACGCCGTTGCCCGTCACAGAGTCGTTGGCGAATCAAATCTTATCGTTGCCGTTCAGTCACGCTCTCGACGAATCGACACTCAACAAAATCACGGCGATAATAAAATCCGTCGCCGCTCAACTCAAATGACGCTTCAGCTTCAAAATCCGACGGACACTTTCATCAATCCGCGACTCCGAAATTTCGCCGCGCCGAACCGCGTTTAATATGCCGTCGTAAACAATTCGCTGACTTTCGTAATTGTGGCAGACAAGCGCAATGTCGCCGCCCGCCAATATCGTTTTAACACCCAGCGTCGAAAGTTCGACGTTGTTTTTTATTGCGCCCATTTCCAAATCGTCAGTCACGACAACGCCGTCAAAGCCCATGTCGCCGCGCAAAAGTTCCGTCATCACCGCATGCGACAAGCTCGCTGAATTTTCCGCGTCAAGTGCGTCGTACTTCAAGTGCCCGACCATAATCATGAATTTTGAATCGTCGTGCCCGCTGATGATTTTTCGGAACGGCAAAAAGTCTTCAGCCTCCAAAACGTCCCTGCCAACTTCCACGCTCGAAACTGCTTTGTGAGGGTCAATCTTGCTCCGACCAATGCCGGGGAAATGTTTCAGCGTGTACAAAAAATTTTCCGACTCGTAACCTTGAGCCGCCGCCTCAACAAATTCCGCAACCGTTTGAGCATCGTCACCGAATGAACGCGTGTCCCGACTGCCGACATCCGCCACCGGTGCAAAATTTATGTTCACGCCGACGCTGCGCAAAAGTCCCGCGTTGTACCGTGCCCAATACGTCGCGGCGGACGTGTCGCCCGATATGCCGACTTCCTCTTGCGACGGCGCGGGCGGCAAAAAATCTCGACCTCGCGCAACTCGACCGCCTTCCTCGTCGAGCGCAATCAGCAACGGATATTTCTGCCCCGCGAACGCTTGAATGTCGTCCGATAATTTCTTCGCCTGCGCGACGTCCAGCAAGTTCCTGTCAAAAAAAATCACGCCGCCGAAATGAAACGTGCTCAACAAATATTTTATGTCGTCGTTGAGCTCCGTGCCGTAAAATCCGACCATCATCATCTGACCGATTTTTTCTTCAAGCGTCATCGACCGCAACGCTTCGTCAATCGGATTCGGCTTCGGTAAGTCGATACTTGCCGCAGAAATTTCTCCGCCGCGCATGTCAGCCGTCACAATGTTTCCTTCGCCGAGACAACCGCATATCAACACGCTGATCATCACAAAAAAAAATATGATTAAACGTTTTCGGCTCATTGCCACGCACCTCCGTCGTATATCTCAAGTCCGCCGTTCCCGACACTAACTGCAAATTCTCAACGTCCACGACCGACGAATAATCGTCACCGCAAAAAAATTTTTTGGAACATCACTGTGCAAATTGTTCGCGCGCTCCGCAAATCGATACAAACTGTACAAAATAATCAATCGTTCGGGATTATGCCACGCTTTTAATGTCGCTGATGTTCGCCGCGATTTTATCATACATTCCCGATAAATTCCAGAATCAGCCCGCCAAATCAAGACTTTTTTACACAGCGCGTTGATAAACATAATCATTCATTACCGACGGTGTTTGTTTCAAAATCAACACAAATCAATCTTAATTTATGTTGACATCCCTACTATCAAAAGCTTATAATCATATAAAATGATTTACTGGTTTTAATTACGACGCAAAGCGTCAGATTTTAGGAAGGTGGCGAAAGCATGAGCAAAATTTCCGAAATGACTCGTGACAAGTGGATCGCCTCTACGTTCCCCGAATGGGGCACTTGGCTGGTCGAAGACATCGAGTCCGCAGTAGTTCCCGAAGGTCAAGTCGCCATGTGGTGGCTCGGCTGTACCGGTATCTGGTTCAAAACGCCCGGTAACGCCAACATCACCATCGACCTGTGGTGCGGCAACGGCAAACGCACTCACGGCGACGGCAAAATGAAACCCGGTCATCAAATGGCCAACATGTGCGGTTGCAGAAGTATGCAACCCAATCTGCGCAACGTCCCGTTCGTTATCGACCCGTTCGCGTTCAAACAAGTTGATGCGGTTTTGGCAACTCATTATCATCAAGACCACATGTCCGCAGAATGGGCTGCTCACGTCATCAACAGCGGTATGACCACAATCGAAGACGGCAAAGAAATTCCCGTGCCCTTTATCGGTCCGAAAAAATCCGTCGAAACGTGGATTAAATGGGGCGTTCCTGCCGAACGTTGCCGCGAAGTTAAACCCGGAGACACCTTCAAAATCAAGGATATCGAAATCGTCTGCCTCGACAGCTTCGACAGAACTTGTATCGTCACCACCGACGACACCAGCGAAAATCGCGAAGAACTCACCGGTAAATGCCCGACCGATATGGACGAAAAAGCCGTCAACTATCTGCTCAAAACGCCCGGCGGAAATATCTACCATTCCGGCGACTCCCACTTCTCGATTTACTTCGCTAAACACGGCAAAGACTACGATATCGATGTCGCGTTCGCTTCCTTCGGCGAAAACCCAATCGGCATGCAGGACAAGATGACTTCAATCGATGTCCTCCGTATGGCCGAAAACCTCAAATGCAAAGTCGTCGTCCCGATTCATTGGGATGTGTGGACGAATTTCCAAGCGGACTGCGAAGAAATTAAACTCCTTTACGACTTCAAGAAAGATCGCAACGAATACAAATTCCACCCGTTCTTCTGGCAGGTCGGCGGCAATTACATGTATCCTCGCGACAAGGATAAAATCTACTTCCACCACCGCCGCGGCTTTGAAGATTGTTTCGAGTATCCGCAGAATATTCCGTTCCGCTCCTGCTTGTAAAATTTGTGACCGACTCACCCGCAAAAAATTTTTTCCAAAATTCAATGCCTATCTACAAAAATATTTCGACAACAGTTATAATGAACATAACGCACAAATTCACCTCTCGGACTATGAGAATTGCGTAATGCTTTAAAGGGGAGTCGGTTATATGAGAAACAACCAAAAGACCGTTCAACGACGTCGGCAACAAATTCTGGAAATGGTACTCGATGCCGGAGAAATTTCGGTGTCTGAACTTGCACAAGCTCACAAAATTTCAGACATGACAGTTCGTCGCGACTTGCAGTACCTCGAAGCTCAAAATTTACTTTGGCGAACACACGGCGGCGCAAATTCGATTGAGCACATACGCGAAATAAAATGCTACAGCGAAAATATCATTTTGTGCCGAAATGCAATATCGGAATACGCCGCCCAATTCGTCAAGGACGGAGATACCCTCTTCATCAACGGCAGCCGTACCGCGCTCAATATGTTGAAACACGTCCATGATAAAAGCGTCTTCGTCCATACAAATAACGGTGCCGCCGTCAACGAAAATTATCCCGAAGGTGTCACAATCTGTTTCACGGGCGGAGAACTGCGCAATCACATCATGGTCGGCGAATACGTCATGCGCTATCTGCTGTCGATATCCGTCAAAAAAATTTTTATCGGTTGTGCCGGTGTCTACGACGACGGAGAATTCCGCTACGACATCCCAACCGAAATCGGTATCAACGAATCTCTCATAAGCCGCAAGGATAACGAAATCTTTGTCTTGGCAGACCACAGTAAACTAATCAATCGCTCCAGTCATACAAATTTTTACGGCAGCAGCACTTACGACAGGCATATCACCTTAATCACAGACGAAAATGCCGACAAAGAATCCGTCGAAAAACTCCGCGAACGCGGCATGGAAATTATCCTCGTACCCGTCAACAAAGAAGATAATTAACGTTCGACTCGGCGACCCCTTCACCGACGCCGAACGAAGGAGGAATTATAAGTGTTTAAGGAACTTGTTGAGAAAAAACGCTACTCATTCCACGAAGGCTTCGACGATTGGCGCGACGCAGTCCGCGCCGCCTGTCAGCCGTTGATTGACGAAGGCGTCGCCGACCCAATCTACCCCGCCGAAATCATCAAAAAGGTCGAAGAACTCGGTCCGTACATCGTTATCGCGCCCAATATCTGCATTCCGCACGCCCAGGAAGGTCTCGGCGTTCGCGATACCGCAATGTGCTTCATGAAAACCGAAAAGCCCGTTCACTTCGACCCCAACGACCCCGAAAAGGACGCGCAAATTTTCGTCGTTCTCGCCTCGGTCGATAACGCCGTTCACCTCCAAAACCTCGCCGCACTCTCCGACGCGCTCTCTGATGAAGATGTCGTTGCAAAATTATTGGAGGCGAAAACTCCCGAAGACCTGTTGAAGCTCGAAGCGTAAGGAGGTCTTCACATGGAAGTATTGCTCGGCATTTGGGAATTTTTCCAAAATAACATCCTGACAAAGCCGCAATTCTTCATCGGCTTTATCGTTCTTATCGGCTATTTGATGCTCGGCAAACCGATTCACGAATGTATCGCAGGTTTTATCAAAGCAACTGTCGGTTACATGATTTTGGGCGTCGCAAGCGGCGGCTTGGTCGGTAACTTCCGCCCCGTCCTCGTCGGTTTGAAAGACCGTTTCGAATTGTCCGCCGCCGTTATCGACCCGTACTTCGGACAGGCCGCCGCGCAAATGTCCGTCGAAAACGTCGGTCGCTCGTTCTCAATGATGATGCTCGTCCTGTTGCTCGCGTTCACCATGAACATTCTGCTCGTCCTGTTCCGCAAGTACACGAAAATTCGGACGCTCTTCATCACAGGACACGTTATGGTGCAACAGTCGTCAACGGCTTTGTGGCTCGTCTTATTCTGCTTCCCCGAACTTCAAGACCCGCAAGTCGTCGTTATGCTCGGCGTATTGCTCGGCACCTATTGGGCGGTCGGCTCCAACTTAACCGTTGAACCTGTCGCAAAAGTTTCCGAAGGCGGCGGCTTCGCAACAGGTCACCAACAGATGTTCGGTATCTGGATTACTTCAAAAATCGCCGGCAAAATCGGCGACCCGAAGAAATCGCTTGAGAATCTGAAACTGCCCGGCTTCTTGGCGATGTTCAATGAAAACGTCGTCGCCACAGGTTGCTTGATGTTCTTCTTCTTCGGCGCGATTATCATGGTGCTCGGTCCCGACCTCATGCACCAAATCGATAAGGGCTTCGGTCCGAATCAAAACTTCTACTTCTACATTCTCGAAAAATCGCTGTACTTCGCTGTTTATCTGACAATTCTGCAGCTCGGTATCCGCATGTTCGTTTCGGAACTGACTAATTCGTTCCAAGGTATCTCCGAAAAAATTCTGCCCGGCTCAATGCCCGCTGTCGACTGCGCCGCTGTCTACGGTTTCGGTCATCCCAACGCAGTCACTATCGGATTCTTGTTCGGCGCATTCGGTCAATTGCTCGCAATCCTCGGCTTGATCGTCTTCAACAGCCCGATTCTGATTATCAGCGGATTCGTGCCGTTGTTCTTCGATAACGCAACCTTCGCCGTTTACGCCAACAAACTCGGCGGTATCCGCGCCGCAACGATTATCCCGTTCTGCAGCGGTATCATTCAAGTTTTGGGCGGCGCGTTCGCGGCTCACCACTTCTTGACAGGCGTCTACGGCGGCTGGCACGGCTCTTCCGACTGGGATTATCTGTGGCCATTTATCGGCGTCATCATGGAAAATCTGCACGTCGTCGGCGTCATTATCGTCGTCGTCGCGCTATTGGCTATCCCGCAAATTATCTACCGAATGAACAAAGATACTTACTTCCTAATCGCTGAAGACTGGGATGCTTACGTTGAACTTGAGGCGAAAAAACAAGGCGTTCCCGTTGACGAGGTCGTCATTAAATGACGGCTCGCAACGTAAATTTTTTCACTGTCTGAAAGGAGATTTTCATTATGGCAAAACTTAAGGTCATCGCAGCGTGCGGCTCCGGTATGGGCTCGTCTCAAATCATCAAAATGAAACTCGAAAAGGCTTTCAAAAAACTCGGTATCGACGCCGACATTTACCACACCAACGTTGGCGACGCCAAATCCCAAGCCAATAACTATGACGTCGTTTTCTGCTCCGCCTCGCTCGTCGGCACCTTCGCAGGTGTCAAAGCTACCGTTATCGGGCTCAAAAACCTCCTGTCCGAAAAAGAGATGACCGAAAAAATTCAGTCCGAAATCATCGACAAGAAATAACCTATCGCGTCGTACACATTTTGAATCCGCGGCGGGAGTCTCTCGGCTCCCGTTGCCGGGTTCAATTTTTTAAGGAGAATTATCATGCTTGAAGAGCTGAAACAGAAAGTCTACGAAGCGAATATGGAATTGCCCAAACGCAAACTCATCACTTACACTTGGGGCAACGTCAGCGGTATCGACAGGGCAAGCGGTCTGTTCGTCATCAAACCCAGCGGCGTCGAATACGACGAACTCAAGCCCGAAGATCTGGTCGTCGTCGATCTTCAAGGCAACAAAGTTGAAGGCAAGCTCCGCCCGTCTTCCGATACCGAAACTCACCGCATACTTTATGCCGCGTTCCCCGAAATCGGCGGTATCGTCCACACTCACAGCCCGCACGCCGTCAGTTGGGCGCAAGCAGGTCGCGACATTCCCGCTTACGGAACGACGCACGCCGATTATTTTTATGGCGACATCCCCTGCACGCGTTCGCTGACCAAAGAGGAAATCGAAGAGGCTTACGAACTCAACACCGGTAAAGTCATCGTTGAAACGTTCAACCTGCGCAAGATTAATCCCGTTTACGTCCCCGCCGTTATCTGCGCGAATCACGGTCCGTTCACGTGGGGCAAGGACGCCGCGCAGGCTGTCTATCACTCCGTCGTGTTGGAGGAAGTCGCCCGTATGGCCACCTTCACCGAAATCAACAATCCGAAAGTCGCTCGCGCTCCCCAATACATTCAGGATAAACATTTCATGCGCAAACACGGTCCCAACGCCTACTACGGGCAAGCTTGAGAGGTACGCGCCATGAAAAATTATTTGCTTGGTCTGTACGAAAAATCCATGCCCAACGATTTGACTTGGGCTGAAAAACTTCAAGCCGCCAAAGTCGCGGGCTTCGATTACGTCGAAATGAGTATCGACGAAACCGACGCCAAACTTGCCCGACTCGATATGTCCGACGGCGAAGTCGACGAAATTGTCGCCGCCATGCGCACGACCAATTTGCCGTTCCGTTCAATCTGCTTGAGTGGGCACCGCAAATATCCGCTCGGCAGCCACGACCCGAAAGTCCGCGAACGCAGTCTCGAAATTATGCAAAAGGCTATCGCGTTGGCGGCAAAACTCGGTATCCGCACAATTCAGCTTGCCGGCTACGATGTTTACTACGAAGACGGCGACGATCAAACTCGCGCTTACTTCCTTGAAAATCTCAAGCTGTCCACGTTAATGGCGGCTCGCGAAGGCGTTTTGCTCGGCTTCGAGACTATGGAGACGCCCTTCATGGACACCACGCGCAAGGCTATGAAATATGTCGACTTGGTCAATTCGTCTTATCTCGGCGTTTATCCCGACGTCGGCAACATCACGAACGCTTGCTTGCTGTACAATGACGACGTGTCCGACGACCTCAAAAGCGGCGCAGGTCACCTCGTCGCCGTCCATTTGAAAGAGACCGTCCCGGGCAAATATCGCGAAATTCCCTACGGCACGGGGCACGTCGACTTTGAAAAGGTCATCAAAACTTCTTGGGAACTCGGCGTCCGCCGCTACGTCGCCGAATTTTGGTTCGTCAAAGGTGTCACGCAAGATTGGCGCGCCGAACTTCAAAACGCCAACAATTTCCTGCGCGGCTATTTCGACAAAATCATTTGAGGAGCTATCACAATGAACGTTACCAAAAAAGTTGTCGGCGAGCTTGAAAAGTGCTACGCCTTGACGATGCTTCACTATCACGGTCACGACCACTTTTTAGTTGCCGCTGAAAAGGTTAATCAGTGCCGCCTTTACGACCTCGACGGCAATCAGGAAGAAGTTCTTTGGAGTGAGCCCGGCGGGATTATGACTATGCAACAAGTCCCCGGCTCCGACGGTCAATTTCTCTCCACGCGCAAATTTTATTCGCCCAACGACAGCAAAAACGCCTCAATCGTCGTCGTCACGCCTATGGGCAAGGACGATTGGGAAGTCCGCGTTCTCGTTAAGTTGCCGTTCGTTCACCGCTTCGACATTCTGCAATCGGGCGGGAAAAATTATCTCATCGCCTGCTGCCTGAAAACCGATCACGAGTTCAAAGACGATTGGCGTTTCCCCGGCAGAGTCTGTGTCGCCGAATTGCCCGACGACCTGTCGAAGTTCACCTACCAAAATCAGCTGGAGCTTACCACGATTAAGGAAGGCATGCTCAAAAATCACGGCTACTATCGTCACGTCAATCCCGACGGCTCAACTTCAAGCATCGTCAGCTGCGATAACGGCGTCTTCCATTTCTTCCCGCCGAAAACTGCGGGCGGCGAATGGACAATCGAACAACTTATCGACCAGCCCGCAAGCGACGGTCTCTTGCTCGACATCGATAACGACGGCGAAGAGGAACTTTGCACTATCGCGCCCTTCCACGGCGACACGATTAACATCTACCACAAGCGCAACGGTAAGTTTGAGCTTGAGTACACCTACCCAGAAAAGTTGGAGTTCATGCACGCGATTTTCGGCGGTATGATTTGCGGCAAACCCACTTGGATTCTCGGTCACAGAAAGGGCGAACGCTATCTGCTCGCCTTCACGCACGACGGTAAAGGCTACAACGCTCAAGTCCTCGACAAAGGCTGTGGCGCGGCGAACGTCCTCCACTACGTCCACAACGGCAAGGACATCATTATCGCCACCAACCGCGAAGTCAACGAAATCGCCATGTACGAGCTTACCTAAGGAGAATCCACTATGAACATCGATAACCTGTCTGTCAATGCTGTCCGCACTCTCGCCGTCGACGCCGTTCAAAAAGCAAATTCGGGTCACCCGGGTATGCCGCTCGGTGCCGCGCCGATTGCTTACGAGCTTTGGGCTCACCACATGAATCACAATCCCAAAAATCCGAAGTGGATTAATCGCGACCGTTTCATTCTGTCGGCAGGGCACGGCTCCGCTATGCTGTATTCGTTACTGCACCTGTTCGGCTACGGGCTCACGCTTGACGACCTCAAAAACTTCCGCCAAGAAAATTCGCTCACGCCCGGTCATCCCGAATACGGTCACACTGTCGGCGTCGAAGCTACAACAGGTCCGCTCGGCGCGGGTATGTCTTTTGCAGTCGGCATGGCTATGGCTGAAGCTCACCTCGCCGCGATTTTCAACAAGGAAGGCTATCCCGTCGTCGACCACTACACCTTCGCGCTCGGCGGCGACGGCTGCTTAATGGAAGGCGTTTCGTCCGAAGCGTTTTCGTTGGCGGGCACGCTCGGCTTGAACAAACTCATCGTTCTTTACGACAGCAACAAAATCACAATCGAAGGCTCAACCGATATCGCATTCACTGAAGACGTCCAAAAACGTATGGAAGCGTTCGGTTTCCAGACGCTCACCGTTGAAGACGGCAACAACATCGCGGAAATCGGCAAGGCGATTGAAGCCGCTAAAGCCGATAAAACTCGTCCGTCGTTCATCACGATTAAAACGCACATCGGTTACGCGTCTGTTAAGCAGGACTCCGCCTCCGTTCACGGCGAACCGCTCGGCGTCGATAACGTCGTCGCGCTCAAAAAGGCTCTCGATTATCCGAAGCCCGAAGAAACTTTCTACGTCCCCGACGAAGTCTACAGCCATATCGCCGAACTCACCGCCGCAGGTGCCCGCGCCGAAGACGACTGGAACAAACTTTTCGCCGACTACGCCGCTAAATTCCCCGACGCCAAAAAACTTTGGGACGAATATTTTGCGCCCGTCGACGCCGATAAACTTTTGGCGGACGAATCTTTCTGGGCTCGCGAAGAAAAAGCTCAAGCTACCCGTGCCTCTTCAGGCACAATGATCAATCGTTTGGCGAAAATTATGCCTAACCTCGTCGGCGGCAGTGCCGACCTTGCGCCCTCGAACAAAACCGCTATGAAAGGCGCGGGCGACTTCAGCCGCAACAACTACGCGGGCAAAAATCTGCACTACGGCATTCGCGAACTCGCTATGACCGGTATCGTCAACGGCATGATTCTCCACGGCGGACTGCACGTCTATTGCGCAACGTTCTTTGTGTTCGCGGATTATATGAAGCCGATGATGCGTCTGGCGTCGCTCATGAAGTTGCCCGCAATTTATGTCCTTACTCACGACTCAATCGGCGTTGGGGAAGACGGTCCCACTCACGAGCCGATTGAACAGTTGGCAATGCTCCGCGCGCAACCCAATATCAACGTCTTCCGTCCCGCAGATTTAATGGAGACTGCCGCAGGTTGGTATCTCGCCGCCACAAGCAAAGAGACTCCGACCGTGTTGGTGCTCACGCGTCAAAATCTGCCGCAACTTGCCGGCTCAAGCAAAGACGCGCTCAAAGGCGGTTACGTCGTGTCCGAAGCCGCAGGCGAAATCGCGGGCATTCTTATTGCAAGCGGTTCCGAAGTTTCATTGGCGATTGACGCTCAAGCCGCGCTCGCCAAAGAAAATATTTTCGTCCGCGTCGTCAGCATGCCTTGCGTCGACCTCTTCGAGCAACAATCCGCAGAATACAAAGAATCCGTCCTGCCCGATAAAGTTCGCGCACGTGTCGCCATTGAGGCTGCTACCGACTTCGGCTGGCAAAAATACGTCGGTCTTGACGGCGCAACCGTCACCATGAAGGGTTTCGGCGCATCCGCTCCCGCCGCCACTCTCTTCAAAAAATTCGGCTTCACATCAGAAAACGTCGTCGCCACTTTTAAAAAAGTCGCGGCTCGTTAACGAAAGTGGTGTAACACCATGAACAAGTTTAAAAAAATTTTGCTCGTCGGCGCAACTCTCATTTGCTCGACCACCATGCTGACAGGTTGCTCTGACAGCGACGTTCCTCAAGAAAAAACTAAACCCGACATTAAAGAACATTATCTGCACATCGCCACAGGCAACACAATGGGCACCTACTACATAATCGGCGGCGCAATGAGCGAACTGCTCAACGAAAAAATTCCCGACATGCATTGCGCTATTCAAACCACCACAGGCTCTATCGCCAACGTCAAACTTTTGGCGGATGATGTCGTGGAGCTCGCGATTATCCAAAACGATATCGCAAGCTACGCCGTCAACGGCTCCGAAATGTTCAAGGGCGAAAACAAGTACAAGTTCGACAAACTGCGCGGGCTCGCCACACTCTATCCCGAAAGCTGCCAATGCGTCACAACGGCTGATTCGGGTATCAACTCCATTGAAGACCTTCGCGGCAAACGTGTCGCTGTCGGCGCACAAGACAGCGGCGCGGAAGCTAACGCTCGCCAAATTCTCGAAGTCTACGGCTTGAGCTACGACGATATTCAGCCAATATATATGTCGTTCTCCGCCGCGTCCAAAGCTCTCAAGGAAGGCTCAATCGACGCCGCGTTCCTTACTGCAGGTGCGCCGACGCTCGCCGTTCAGGATGTCGCGTCGCAGATGAACATCAAGCTCCTGCCGATTGACGACGAACACTTCAAGACGCTGTCAGAAAAGTATCCGTTCTATTCGCGCAACACAATCGCGAAGGGCACTTACCGCAACTTCGACGAGGATGTTCAAACTGCGTCGGTTATGGCAATTCTCGCCTGCAACGACAAAGTCGACAACGATCTTGCCAACAAGGTCGTCAAAACCATTTTCGACAACCTCAACACGCTCAAGAGTGCTCACCCCGTAATTACCGCGCTCGATAAAAATCTTGCCGTCGAAAAATCGCACATGACCATTCCGTTCCAAGAAGGCGCAGAAAAATTCTTCAAAGAGTAACACACTCGATATTGCTTTGAACTGTGTAAAAGCTCCGTTTGCAGTCGTGACTTCAACGGGGCTTTTTATTTGCTTGAAGTTGCGGCGGATTATGCTGATTCCGTCGTGAAGTCTGTCGGCAGGAAAAAATCAGCCGCGAATCGAAAATGCCCTGCAAATTTTAATTAAGTTGGAGCGATCCACATGAGGACAATCGGATTCATTAATTGGAAAGGCGGCGTCGGCAAGACGTGTATAGCGGTGAACACGGCATACGCGTTGTCGGAGAGCTGGGGCGCGAAAGTTCTGTTCATAGATATGGACAAACAGGCAAATGCGTCGACGTGGTTCGGAATATCTGACAGTAAATGCACACTCGGCAATATTCTGGTCAAAGGCACTGACGCCGCAGAAGTCGCCAATATTCGCCCGATGACGGCGGCTCAAGTCATTCAACAAACGCGTTATCCCAGAATCGATTTGATTGCGGCTGATGCTAATCTGTTGGATATAAATTTGGCGATACTTAAGAATACGGTCGGCAGACAAGACAACATTCTAAAAGAGGCGTTACGGTCAGTACAGGGCAAATATGATGTGTGCATAGTGGACAATCCGCCGGATTCAAACATCCCCGTGCTGAACGGTTTGGAAGTTATAGACGACGTGATAGCGGTGACCTTGCCCAACAGATTCAGCTTGAACGGCATAGAACAGTTGGAGCAAGAGATAGCGAATTATAATGCGATACTCGGTTTGAACATCAAGATACGCGGCGTGTTGGTAAATCAATTCGCGTCGACGGACAGCTGTTACAGAATAGTGCGCGAGCTAAAGACGAAGGGCTACAGAATATTTCCGCCAATCAAAGGCGGCAGACTTACGCAGAATTGGCTCGACAGAATGATAAACGAACAGAAAAGTATTTACGAGTTGTCGCCACGTTCGGGCTTTGCGAAGGACTTGATGCGTTTCATAGAAGCTTTGGTGGGGTGAGGAAAATGAAACGGCACAGAGGTGGTTTGGGAAATTTCCTCAACGAAGTGACGCAGACGGCGGATAAGGGCAACGGTGCTCAATCGGAGCAGATAGTTTATATAGACATAGACGACTTGGAAACGAATCCGAGAAATTTTTACGGGTTGCGCGACGTGGACGCACTGGCGGGCTTGATAGCGGTGTCGCATTTGATAGAGCCGTTGACGGTGACCGAAAAATCCGACGGAAAGTACATGATAATATCGGGACATCGTCGGCGGGCGGCGGTACAAAAATTGCTCGATGAAGGCAGTTACACCGAACGAAAGTTGCCTTGCATAATCAAGACGCGCGGCAAAATCAAAATCGAACAGGAAAACGGCGGAATAATCGAATTCGACGAAGATGCGGTAGAGATGCTGAATTTGATAGCGTCGAATCGCGGACAGCGCGAAGAGCGCACGGTCGACGAAAAACTGCAGGAAGTGAAATATCTGGAGGCGTTCGCGAAGGCGATTTATCATCAGAAAAACAGGGGCAGTCGCGGTCGGTTCAGGAATTTTTTTGCGGAAGAAATCTTGAACATTTCGAAATCGCAACTGCAACGAATCAGCGCGATGGAAAAGTTGACGGACAAGGTCAGAGCGGCGATAGATGATAAAACAATCAGCGAGTCGGCGGCGTTGGCAATGTCGAACATGACGGCGGCGGAACAGGACGCTTGTCTGGAAAAAATCGTTTCCGGAAATATGCGGAGAACGGCACAGGATATTCAAACTTTGAGTGCGTCGAAGGTCGTCGAAAAAGACGTACAGTCGGAAAGTATCGACGGCAATTTAGCGGAGCCTGTATCGGAAGGAGTTTCCCTTCCTTTCGAAAGTGAAATGTCTCCCAGTTCGGAATCGACGATCGGTAAACTCATTGACGATCCGGAAAAGTTTGAGGCTTTACGAAAAGAAGCGGAAGATTGGTTTTATCACCAACAACTGGAGATTTTAGAAGCAATTTACACAAAGGCGAAACGACTAAGCGAGAAAGACGACGACGAATTGCAGTCGGCTCAATGGGCAATGCGGGCGTCGGTGGCACGTTATAACATAGATGAATTGAAACTGCGGCACATAGAGACCGAGCTTGTGAAACCGTGAACACAAATGTGCCCAATTTGGGCACAAATAGGTGAAACGTGTAACGAACTCTCCCCGACCGCAGACTTGCGACGTTGCAGGAAATTCGCGGCAATGTACGAATGAATCATTTACTTTTGATGATGTCAAATCCGCCGCCCGTCGCGGAGGTCTCGGCTACACGTTCATGTTCAAGGCAGGTGTCGCAATGAAAATCGGAACCATTACCAAACGCCTCAACGACGTATTGCAAACCATGAATGACGAATACGAAAATTTCTGCGCGCCGTTTTATTCCAGCAATGATTTTTTCCGCAAGATTGAGCAGCTCAAAAACAATCGGCAAAATTCCGTCGCGCCGAGCATTCTGGCGGAACTTTATCGCATGTATGACGCGGTCGGCATACACTGCGAACGCGGCAGGGAGCTTGATTATTATTTCGACTTGGCGGACGCGGCGGACGGTCTCAACGACGTTGCCATTCAGCAGAAGATGATTCGGACGCTGTACGACAATTACGGCAAATATCCGTCGCCGCAGGATTATATGGCGCGGATTGTCGACAAGCTGTCCGATCCGCAAGATTTTCGGCGGGACGATACGTTGCGTCTGCGAATTCTGAAACAGTTCATCAAGTACGGCGATTATCTGAAGGACGCGCATTTCGGCGGGCAGAAGGAAATTTTCCGTTACGTCAAGGAAAAAATTTCTCGTCGACCGACGACGGCTGACATCCTCGACAATTTGGACGACGGCATATTCGACAAACTGACTGCCGCCGACAAAATTCAAAAGAAGCCCGACGGCAAATTCGGGCTCATCAAGCTTGCCGACGATTTGGCGACGGGGAAATTTCGCACGGGCGGCGCGACTAAGCGCGGCTTGTATCTGTTCGCAATGGTCTTCGGAATGACTTTCGGCGCGTCGGCGACTGCCGATAACGACATCGAAAAAAATCTTTTCCGCGACTACTACTCAAACAATCTGATTCGATTCATAACCGACGACTGCCGCGACGGCGCGGGCGATTACGAATTGCTTCCGAGCGGCGCGGGCATCAACTATAAAAATTTCGCCGAAATGATATACCTGTATCACATTGCACGCGATTATTCTCCGCAGGACAAGATAAAATTTTCCGCGCAAATGATTCGCGACGTTCAGTCGGACGACACGCCGCAAGAGTCGGCTCAAGCGCATGATACCGCCTTTTACAGAAATTTTTGCGGCGAAATTTTCGACAAGCCGCCCGCCGAGTTCAAAGCATTCGTCGCCGAAAACTACGATTGCTCAACCCGCGCAATTGATCCGAAGTCCGGCAAACCTTACGCCATCGGGCTCATGCAGGCGCAACTTGAGCAACGGACCGCGCAGGCTGTTCACCGCGAACTTTTGCGGAAGCTGGAAACTTTGACTGCCTTGGACGAATGCGATTACGGGCTTTGGTTCGTTGAGGTCGACAAACTCCACGAAAATCCGTTGCGTGACGCGCCGCACTTCAAGGACTTTTGCGAACTGCTCAACAACGCCAATCGGCTTTTGAAGAGCAAGCGGAATTTCGACAGCCGCAACGTCACGCGGACGGCTTTGTTGGCGGTTTATTATTATTGGCACAACGAATTTCACAATCAGAGCGAGCTCAAGCGTTGGACGAACTTCGCCGAACATTTCCGCGCGTTCAAAGACGGCGTCAACTTTTGGTTGGAGCGGGCATTTTATCAGCCGTTGGACACGAAAAATTTTTTCGACATCGCCGTCGTATTTTCGTCGTATGCTTACTTGAATCTTTGAGGCGGTGACTTCATGGGAATTTTTTTCAGAAACGGCGATTCGGTCACGTTGCACGAAGGCGAATTCGGCAGGTCGCTCAACTTCACGATTCGGCGCAAGATTGCGTCGGGCGGCTCCGTCATTTGCTACAAAGCCGTTCACGACGACAATTCGGGCACCTTGCGTGTCTTCAAAGCCGACGACGAGGGCAATTACCTTGAGCCGTATCGCTTGCTGAAAATTTTGATGCGCGACAACGACGAGATGAAAACTTTTATTCCGCAAGTCGAGATTTATCGCGACGACGACGGGCGGCTTTACGTTTGGAACGTTGAGCCGGAGCTGACGACGTTCAAGGATCTTTGCGCCGCCTTCAAGAAAAGTTCCGCAGTCAACGCCGCGTATAACTTGGTACTCGTCTTGAGCGCGATGAAAAATCTGACGCAATGCGTCCGCACCCTGCACACGGCGGGGCTTATTCACGGAGACATCAAGCCTTCAAATTTCGGATTCGTTGAGCGCGGCGCAGAAATTCTGCCGCAGACAATTTCGCTGTTCGATGTGGATTCGATTTGCTCCGTTTACGCGACGCCGTCGACCTTCAAAGGCACGCCCGGTTTCAGCGACCCGTCGACGCCCGTAAATAATCTCAACGACATTTACTCAATCGGCGTAACTTTTTTCTACGCGCTGACGGGTGAAATTTTCGACGCCAAAAATTTCGCGACGATTCAAGATTCGGTTGACAGCTCGCCGATTTTGTCGAACGTCACAAATCTGCACCCGAAGTTGAAGCCGCGCATTGTCCGCCTGCTGAAAAGTTGCTTGAGTCGGCGCGACGAACGCTGCCCAAGTTGCGAAGAATTGTTGCGGAATTTCGACGGCTGCTTGTACTGCGCCATACCGTCCGAACTTGCCGACAGGTCGGGCGCGGATTTTTGGGCGGACGTCAAAAAATATTTCGTCGCTCACCAAAAATCTGACGTCGCCGAAATTTTTCAACACCTGCTGTACGAAAAACCGCTGTATCTCCACCATCAACACGCGCCCGAAAGTTTGAACGTGCTGATTGTCGGTTGCGGTCGATATGCGCAAGAATTTTTGGACACGTGCCTTGTCGTCGGACAAATTCCCGACGTGGCTTTGAACGTCACAATTCTCGGCGCGGACGCCGCTGATTTCGAGCTGTATTTGGCGAATCGTCCCGAACTCAAAAATTTTTTCTCAATCGGCGAAAACGCTTTGCCGGAAAGTTACGGGCACATAACTTTTGAGCGGCAGGAGCTGTCCGCAGATGATGTCGCCGCCAACGAAAAAATTCTGCAGGATTTTCTTTGCGACGAAGCCGCCACTCAACCGCATTATATTTTCGTTGCGCTGGGAAGTAATCGCATGAATCGCATTGCCGCCGAAGCTTGTCGCGACGCGGCGGACGTTCTGGAAATTTCCTGCGAGGTTACGTTTGTTTGCGAGGGCAACGGTCGCCAAAACTCCGACGGGCGGACGACGCCGATTTACATTGACGACACGCCGACGAATTTCCGTTGCCACGAGGAACTTGAGCGCATGGCGTTCAATGTTCATCTGCTGTGGAAGACGAATTTGCAAATCGATTATCGGGCGGCGCACAGAGAATTTTTGGTGCCGTACTATCACAAATCTTGCGTGCTGTATGCCGTTTCGCTCAAGTACAAACTTTACGGCGTGCATTTGGATTCGGACGAGCTGACGCCATACGATTGCGCCGAAAAATTTTTCCGACTTGATTTGGACGACAAGCGGCGCGAGCTTTACGACAAGCTGGTTTACTTTGAGCATCGACGCTGGGTTGCCGAAAAAATTTGCGACGGCTGGACGCGGCGCGACATTGCCGATTGCACCGACGGCGAATCTAAAGACGTTAAGCGCAAGAAACATGTTTGCCTTGTGCACAGCCGACCCGATCAAATTTTGGCGCGGGAATTTCCGTTGCCGAAGTGGACCGGCGCGGTTGCCAAGCAGCTTGATAAACTTGACGAGCTGGACCGAATGAGCGTAGAGCTCCACAAATTTTTTGTGCGGCGTGCGAAAATTTTCATGAGCAACAACATTTTGAGCGGCGAGTCGGCGACGACGTTGCGCAACATTTCGGGCGGTGACAAAAAAATTTTGACCGCGCTCAACGAATGGTTTGCCTGTCTACGAGACATTTGGAACGGACGGCGTCAACGCGTCTTCATGTACGAAGGTCTGCGCGACAATCTGAAGTCCGCGATTAAATCGTTGCCTTCGGGCGACAAAAAAACTTCCACGTCGCTGATTGATTTGATTGACAGCCAATTTAAAATCATCTGTGCGAGCATGACGTTCAAAAATTACAAAGACATTGACGCCGTAATGATTCGCAACGTGCCGTTTATCCTGACGTACACGCGGAAAATTTCGTTGGTCGTGCCTTACGACTTCGGCGACAACACGGCAATTTTCGGCAACATCGCCGCCAACGTCGCAGTGAATGCGCAGACGATAATTTTCCTGTTGAGCCTGTCCGACGAAAAAAATTTCGCCGCCGCGATTAACTCCGTCCGAAACGATTTGCCTGCGCTCCGCAAACTTGCCGACAAAAAAAATCTCCGCGCCACCTTCGAGTTCGTCGTTGCCTTCGACAAAAATAAAATCCGCGACGAATTGCCGAACACCCTGCGCAGTGAGCTTGAGACCGTCAATCGCGTCAAATGTCGCAAGCTGTTGCCGTTCAGCGACGCGGCGGACGTGCCGAAAATTTTTGGCGGCTACTTCAAACGGCGTTGCAGGTCGAGCGGCATTTTTATCGCGGTGAAGAATTCGACGGCACTTTCGGCAATGTTGGAGGCGGGCGGCTTCCACAAAAATTTTGACGTCTGCGAATTCGACATGCGCCGACAAATTTTTGACGCAAGCGGTAAGGCGGCGTTGCTGAAGTTCATCGACAAGCCGACGCACCTTACGACGACGGATATTTTCACGCTCAAAGGTGCCGCCGTCCTCAAGCACGACGCGCCGGAGTTCTTCGAGACTTACGGAGACTTTTGGCGGCTGTATAACGCGTCGCCCGACGTGTGGAAGAAACTTTGCACGACGCTGAAAAATTTTTCGGAGAACACCGCGCCAGTCGCCGTGCTGAAAAAATATCGTCCCGCGCGTCAAGATACGGAGCCGACGACCTTCAAATATCTGATTCCGTTCGAGTGTAAATTTGCCGCCGAAAATATTTTGACCGAACTCAAGCGCAGGGAGATCATCGAGCCCGACAGCAAAGTTACCGTCAAGACGACGACCGCTTGCGCCGTGCTGATAAAAACCAAATGCGTCGACGATAACACTGCCGACCAATACGACAAAATTTTTTCCGCGCCGCACATCTTGCAGAATCCCGCGAACGTCGAAATTATTTCCGCGCGCGCCGAAGTTCAAATCAAATTCAACAATTTGACCGTAAAAAATTTGCCGCGCCCGAATGATTCAGCCGTGATTGACCTGCTCAAGCGGCTCGGCGACAAAAATTTTCTGACCAACCTGCGAATCTCTTCGACGGTAAGTTTCACGTTCCCGACACGCCCGATAAAAGATTTGCTGACGGTTGAAGGGCGCGTGCTCGAAATTTTTGTTTACCACAGTTTGATTGCGTCGGGACTGTTCGACGACGTGTCCTGCGGCTGTGAAATTTCGTGGGCTGACAGCGACGCTCGGAACGAATTCGATTGCCTCGTCACGAAGGGCTTTCAAACCGTCTTCATCGAGTGCAAGGCGCGGCGCGAACTTGACCAGAATTTTTATTACAAGCTCAACGAACTGACTCGGCAATTCGGCGTGAATGCGCGGGCGGTACTCATTGCCGACACTCGCGAAAAAGGTTGGGAGGAATTCGCGCAAGTCAACGAAACTCAACGTCAACGCGGCGAAATGCTGAACATCGCGACCATTTGGCGGGCGGACGAAATTAACAACATCGCGTCCACTTTGCATAAACTTTTGAGCGACAACTAATCGAAACTTCAAGCGTCGGCAGTCTGAACTGTCGGCGATTTTTTTTTGCAGAAATTCGCCCCCCTGACCGCCCCCAAAAATTCTGTGCGATTATGTGTCCACGGAAGTAATCAACGGCAAATTTGAGAGGAGAGCATAACAATGAAAAAGCACAATTCCAACATGATCGGTATCGTCGGCAAAGAGGGTTACGAAGCTGTAACCGGTGCGCGTGCTTTGGAACGTGCGGGACAGTGTTCGCAACTCAAAGGCGTCGTCCACGAAATTATGTTCTGCGACAAATACAACGCCACGCCCGCGAATTTGTTGCAGGGCAATCACGCCGCATTGACGCAATCGACGACTGCGCGCATGAAAGATGTCGTGATGACCAACAATGGCAGAATCGTCGGGCACGCCCAGCTTAAAGATACCATCAGTCCGAGCGGCATACGCAAGACGATTGAGCAGATTAACGGCGGGCATTACGGCAAAACGTCAGTTATCGGTACGGAAGAGACCGTTGAACGCATTGCCGGCAAAGTCAGTCAGCGCGTGCGCTCGTCGGGCATATCGTCCGAAACGACTTCGCGCATTGCCGATAAAGCTCTTGGTCGTCTGCCCACGGCGTCGGCATTGGGTGCGGCGGTCAAAAGCGGCGGCGTTGCAGGTGCGGCAGTCGGCGCGGCGGTTGAGGCGGTTTCGTCGATTAAAGACGTTTTGGACGGCAGAAAAGATGTCGGCGACGCGGTGATTGATGTCGGCGGAGCGGCTGCCAAAGGCGGAATTACCGGCGCAATTTCTGCTGGCGCGGGCACCACTGCGGCAGGTTTGACGGGCGCGGCTGTGACTTCGCTGGCAAGCACGGGCGTCGGCGCGGCAATCACGGGCACCGCAATTGGAGCCACTGCCGTTGCCGCCGCACCACTCGTCGTCGGATTCGGTGCCGCCTGCGTTGTCGGAAAATGTATCTCGTCGCTGTTCGATTGGTAATTGCGGAAAGGAGCTGTCATCATGAAAAATTCGGTTATCAATCTCAACACGGCGTCGGCATTGAGCTCGGCAGTCAAAAGCGGCAACATTGCGGGCGCGGTTGTGACTTCGTCGGTAAGTTCGGGCGTCGGCACAAAAGCTATCGGCTCGGCAACGGATGCTGAAGCATTCATGAGACGTTCGGTTGTCAATTCCGATGCGGTGAAGGAAATTTTTTCGGGAGGTAGAACTTACACGGGCATGACGAAATTTTTTTACGGACTGCCGACAATCACGCCGAGGCAGTTTGTCGGAGCCGTCGCGTTCCTAATCGACGACATCATCAGCGGCAAGAAAAATCGGTTGCTCAACTTCATCGGGAGGCTGAAAATCAAATGGCGAACATTGACGAAAAAATTTACCGTCCCGCACCGATAGACACGGCGGACGTCGTCTTACCGTCGGAGTTTGCGGAACTCGGCGAACAAATTGCCCGAAACAATCACGAAGTTTGGGCGCAGTCGCGAATTCAAGACGGCTGGACTTACGGCGAACGGCGCGACGATATCAAAAAGCAGTCGCCCTGCTTGGTGCCGTATGAATTTTTGCCCGAATCCGAAAAAGACATCGACAGGAACACTGCGTCGGAAGTCTTGAAGGTCGTGATTAAGCTCGGCTTCAAAATTGCAAAAGCTTGAGCCGAATTTTCCCGCACCGAAGAGGTTATGCTCATGACGGAATATGACGACGTGCGCCGACTGGCGAATCGGGCGAACTACAAAGAATTTACTTCGTTGCAGGAAGAAAGTTTCCGCGACGAAAATTTTTTCGACCTCGGCAAGTGGCTATTCATAATCGGCGCGACGGGCTCCGGCAAAACGTTGGTCGCCCTGTTGAGCTACTTTCACGAACGGCAAAAATTTATGGCGCAAGGTCAATCGTACAAAATGCTGTTCGCCGTGCCGTATCGCGCCCTTGCCGCGCAAAAGACCGACGAAATTTCCGAACTCGCCGCTTCGCTCGGATTGCGCCTGAAAATCGTCCAGTCCACCAGCGAACACACAATCGACGATCAAGACGTTATCGACGGCAATGTCGACATCGCCATCATCATCAACGAAAAAATTTTCATGTTCGCGAATATTTATCCCGATTTCCTCGAACGCTATGATCTGATTGTTCTGGACGAAATTGCGCTGATTCAAGATTTTATTCGCGGCATGAAGATGGATTTAATTTTGCTCAAGGCGAAAGATTTTCCGTCACTGCGCGTTATCGCATTGGGCACGCCGTTTTACGATTGGCGCGAATACGTGGAGAAATTCGGCTTCATCAAAATCGTTGAGACGACGCGCCCGATTGACGTCAAAGAATTTCCCGTATTCTTCTCGCAAAGTCGAATCACTCACGTCGAGGAAGGTTGCCGCGCCATTGAGCCGGAAAAATTTTCGACGGGGCAATTCAAGGAGTCGGGCTCGCGACTGAATTACATCGTGACGATCATTTGCAAATATCATCTGCAACAAAACGAAAAAATTATCATCTTCCTAAACAGCCGCCAACAGGTTCGGGAACTGTCCCGCGCCATTCAAACGCAACTTGTCGACAGCGGAATTCTGACGCCGTGGATTGACGAGGCTGACTGCAAAAAATTTATTCTCCGCGAAATTCAAGCCGAGTCGGACGAAATTCTTTACGGCGCAATGGACGACAACGACTACCGCGCCTTTGCTCACGGAATAAGCTATCACAACGCGGATATGCCGTCGACGTTGCGCTACATGATTGAACGCGACCTGCTTTCCGACGAAGGACATTTGCGAATCGTCTGCAGCACCGAAACGCTTGCTTACGGCATAAACAGCACGACAGACGTTGTCATAATTCCGCACATGGAAAAGAAAAATTACGGCGTCGACGACTCGCAGAAGTTGCGGTTTCTGTATCCGAATGAGTACATGAATTATTCGGGTCGCGCGGGACGTTTGAATCCTGCGGTGCCGATTTCCGCTCAAAAGCGCGTCGGCTACGTCTACCCGATTTTGCAAGAAAGTCAGAAATATCAGTGGGAGCTTCTCCGCGAACAGATTGGTGCGCCCGAAGTCACCTTCAGCAAATGTTTTGACGTCAACGAAAGTTTTTGGCCGCTGTACGTTTTGAGCCTCTTCACGAATCGCGGGAGCGTTTCCGGCAAAGTGCTCGGCGCGGAAGATTTGTTGTCGCAACTGAAGAAATTGCCGTTGCCTCCGACGTGTTCGATTGATGAACTTGTCGGGCACGTGTCGCGGGCGTTGAGCAAGCTTTTGGCGAAAAAACTTATCAGCGCGGACGACGACGACTCCGACGACCTTGAGCCGAAATATTCTTTGACGGACACGGGCGCGAAAATCGCGGGCTTTATAATTTCGTTCGACGACTTCGAGAAAATTTTGGACACAATCCGCACATACGTCACGGACAAAAATTTTTTCCCCGTCGATTTGTTTTACAGCATATTTTCCGCGCCCGAATTCCTCAAACGCTGTCAAGTCATCGTCAGAGATTTTCAGACGATACGGCAGAAGGACAACATCTTTCTGCCGCAGACGGTCATTGCAATGGAAAATATTTTCCGCGCCGCGAACAAGAAAACGTCCTTCGCGCTCTACCAAAAAATCACGGCGGACTTGGCGGAATATAAGCGGCTGTTCCAAAAAAATAAACACGCACTTGTTGTCCACGAGGATAAATTTCGGGTTCAACGATTGTTGGCGGCAATTTTGCTGTGGCGCAGCGGCGAGTGCAGTCCGCGCAAACTTTACGACGACTTGCAAATTCATTACGAACAAATGCGCCGCCTGCGGGATATTGTCAGCTACCACATTTACATTGTCCAATACGGCTTGAGGATTGCGCCCGGCAAAAAGTCGAATCGGCTGTTGCGCAACGAATTGGGACTTGCGCGATTGAACGCGGTCGAACGGCAGCTTGAGGATTTGGCAAGGGAACTCGTTTATCAGCCGTCGAATGAACTTTGCGACCTGCTCGGAGTAAATCAAACTCACTGCGACCTGTACAAGGCGCAAAAACTTCAAGCGGCGGATCGGTTATATTCGGAGCTCGTCGCGGCGGAAAAGTCCGTTGATTTGTCCGCGGGACGTCGGAAAAATCTGCTCAACGACTTAAGCAAAATTCCCAAGCGGTGGCGAATCAAATTGGCGCAACGTTTTCCGCGACTGCTCAAGCGCGATTGAAGGAGGGCTCACTTTGTCTGCGATAAAAACTTTTGACGACATCAGTCGGATTCATCAAATCGACAAAGAAACTTTGGACGGCATAAAAAATTGGCTGGCGCGTTCAATGGGCATGAACGCCGAGGATTTCGGCTTTACGGGTCTGCAGAAAGCCGCGTTCAACACGAAAGGTTTTTGGCTGTCGGACAACGACTACCGCCACATAATCATTCAGGGCGCGACGAGTTCGGGCAAAACGTTGGTCAGCGAAATGGCGATTCTCGACACGCTCAAGAACGACAACAAATGCATCGTGCTTGTTCCTTTGCGGGCGATGGTTCGTGAGCGTTGGGATCAGTTGCGAAATGATTTTGGAGCGCAAGAAGGCGACAGGCGAATTTATGCCTCCAGTGCCGATTATCAAGATCACGACGGCGAAATCATGGATGGCAACTATTCCGTCGCTGTCATCGTTTACGAAAAATTTTTTACGATGTTATCGCAATCAAGCGACAAGATGTTGCACGACTGCGAACTTTTGGTCGTCGACGAATTGCAGATGTTGAGCAATGCCAATCGCGGTCCGAAGCTTGAAATTGCGATACAAAAGGTTTTGCGGCGGAATAAGTCGGGCAACGTCGGCGACGACACGCAAACGCGCATAATGTGCTTGACGACTTCCGATTGCCGCGTCGAAAACATCAAGCGTTGGCTTACGGTCGACGGGCGCGAGCCGATTTTGATTGAATACGACAAACGCCCCGTGACATTAATTGAACATGTCATTCGGCTTGACGGCAAATACAAATGCCGCACGACGCCCGGCGAAGAAACTGCCAATACCGCCGAAATTGTCGACGACGAAGGTCAATTGCCGATGCCCGAATCAAACATAAACACGCGTAAAATCGAAGCCGGCAAACGTAATTTGCTCAAGCAACTCTTGCAACATATCTACGCCGAAAATCCGTCGGCAAAGGTTTTGATTTTCGTCAACGGCAGGCGCAAAACTCAAGCCATTGCCGAATTCGTCGCGAGTGAAGATATTTTGCCGAGCACGAATCTGACTGGCGAGCTGACCGAAATTGACAACTACGACGCCGACGATTATCAGCGGCTGTTCAAGACGAAACTTTTCCCGAAAAGAATTGCCTGCCACAACGCCGCAATGTCGACGGCTCTGCGCGAATTCGTCGAAAAATTATTCAGCAACAAGAACGATTCGGCGCAGTCGGACAACGAGGTTGACCCGCTGAAATTGGTCGTGGCGACTGAAACGCTGACAATCGGAATGAATATGCCCGTGGACGTGATGATTCTTTTCGACCATGAAATTCCGCGCACGAATCAGAAACAAGATTTGACCAGCCAAGAATACAAAAATTTTGTCGGGCGCGCAGGTCGTCTCGGACAAAAAAATATGAACGTCGGCAAAAGTTACATCTTCGCGGCGGACGGCGACGAGTCCAGAAAATTTTGGAACAAGTACGTCAACTGCAGACGCGACGAAATTAAATCGGCACTCATGGGTGTCAGCAAGGAACATCAGGCACCGTATTACTTGAGTTTGATGGACATTCGCGGCAAAGAGAGCTACTCAATCGACGATTTCAAAGCACTGCGGCTGGAAAGTTTTTCCGAAAGTTGCGGCGGCAAGCCAATCAACATGGAGAACATTTGCGAAGAGTTCGTTAAGACGAAACTTTGCACTGCGGCTGACGACGATGACGAGGAGTTTTACTCACTTACGGGCTTCGGCAAAGGTATGACGCCGTATGCTTTCAGCTTGAGCACGTGCAAGAAGATAAATCGATTTTTCTTTCAATGCGGAATTTTGAACGGCATGCTTAAGCCCGGCAAAGGCGGCTTGCCCGAAACAATCACGCATGAAGACTTCGACAACAACCGCTATCTGCTGGACATGCTTTATATTTTGTGTTCGACCGACGAAATCAGGAGCATGGGGCAGCTGAAATTGCCGCCGCCCGACAATGTCGAGAAGTCGCGCAAAGCCATGGATCAAGTTGAAAAGTTGCTCAAGCGTATCATTTCGACTGCGGACGACGGTTACGAGCCGTGGGCTGAAAGTCCCTTCAAGTACATGTGCGCCGACAACTACGATTGGAGCCACGAACATCGCGACAAGGAAATTTTTTTGCGCGCCGTGTTACTTTGGTATTGGACGCAGGGCAAGTTGATTGAAGACATCAAAAAGCTTGTGGACGTGCCGCAGGTCGATGTGATTGTCGGAGACCTTGCGCGTTTGGCGGAGACCGTTTCTTATCAGCTCGACAGCATTCACCATTGCTACGGTCATTATCGCGGCAGATTGAAAATCGACAATTCGGCATTGCTGGCGATTCGCAAACTGTCGTTGCGCGTGAATTACGGCGTGCCGCAAGATTTGGTCAAGATTGCCAACCGCCACGTTTACGGGCTCGACCGAAAAACCATTCTGGCTATCGGCGACCTCTTCCACAAAGAATTTGCCGACAAGTACAACAATCCGTTGCACATGCTTTTAAGTGCCGACAAGGAAGATTTGCCGCGAATTCAAGAAATTATCAGCGACGAATACCGCAACGAAATTATTCAAAGCACCGACGAATCAAACACCCGCGACAATTTCGGCGAACTCCTCAACGCGATAAAAAATGAGCCGCCCGCCAATTTCGGCGACGACGAATGCCAAGCGTTGGAAAAATTCCACAATGCCTCGGCGGACGATAACGAATTCTGTTTGGACATGCTCACCAAAATTTTCGCCACCGACGCGCAACAGAGTCGGACGACGTTTTTCAAGAACATTGTCTTACGCTTCCCGATTCGCGAACATAATTTTGCGACGTTGACATTCGGCGATAAGACCATAGTTTTGATTGTCCGCACGAAAAATTTTGCTCACGACGAATATTTTTATCAGCTGAATCAGTTGGAGGAGTGCAAGCCCGTAACGATTCTGTTAAGTTTCGGCAACGAAGAATCCGCGTCGCTGACTGTCGGGGCGGGCAACAAACTCACGCTGACTGCTGACGAAAAAACTTTCCCGAAAAATTTTGATCTCGCAATGACAATCAGCCGTTTTGCCGGACTCGTCGCGCAAGCCGTCAAAAACGATATGGACGCCTCGACCGTCCTGACGGAGTTGCTTTGCGATACCTGCGGGCTCTTCGACAGGGTGCTTAACGGCTACAATCATTTGTTGCAAAATTATTCTTATACGGCAAGAAATTCCGACGCTCACGCCGTGCGCGTGCTTTGGGACAAAAAAAATGTCCGCGCCAACGAAGACCTCGAAAAGGCTTTGAAGCAGCAAGAAATTCCGTATCGGATATTGCAATGGGGCACGCCGCTTTACGCCGAACGGTCGAAAGATGAGCCGACGATTATTTTCGTCAAGTGGGATGCCGTCCAAAAAAGTCGCAGCTTGTATGATTTTTATTCGGGTCTGCGCAGGAACGAATATTGCCACACGTATGCGATTTTCGCCACGGAAAACGACTTCAACAACTGGGGCGGCGATTCCAATCCGCATGACATTTTGGAGCACTGCACGAGTACCAAAAATTTCGCCGTGGATATTCCGCGATTCAAATTGCTGTTGGAGCATTGGCGGAGCGAAAATTTTCTTGTCGGCGTCTCCTACGCTCACGAAGCTGAAATGGGCGCGGAAAGACTCGGCGTCACTCTGCTGAATGAATTCGTCGAGCGAATCAAGGCGGCTTTACCTCGGCAGACAATTTTTTTCGACCGCGAACCTCATGCCGAACATCACTTCCACGGCAACGGAGCTCGGCAGGCGTCGCTGGAAAAATATTCGCAGTGCAAGTATTTCATCGTCCTCGACGACGACCGCTACGATAAAAGCGACATTTGCTGCGGCGAAGGCGCGACCATTAAACAAACTTTGCGCGACATGGACAATCCTGCGGGGCATCTGTTGCTTTTGCACGTCAAGGGCGCGAAACACTCCAAGCTTTTTGACGGGCACGAGGATTTTTACACCGACATTGACGCGGACAACATCGACCGTATCGCCAAAATGTTTACGGACGAAATTCGCGAATATATTCGCAAACAACGTTCATGATTTGTTCTTCCCAAATGTAGTTGCCGCTGAATTGTCCGCGACTGCGCGGATCGTTCTCGGAAATTGCCGTGCCGTTGAGCATGTAAACAAAACCGTCGCGACTTTCGGGGCGGAAAAAAATTCCCGACAACAATCCGAACGCCACGCCGCTGTGTCCGATAAGATTCACGACGTGTTCGCGGCAAACGCGCGCAGAACTCGTGCCGTCAATGCGATACGTTCCCAAACCGTAATTGAGCATCACTCCGCCCAAAGTGTCGCCGTTGGTGCCGTCGAAAATCCATTGCAATTTGAACATTTCGCGCAACGACTCGCGGCTTAAGATTCGGCGTCCGCGATAAATTCCGCCGTTGAAAATCATCGTCAGCACGCGGGCAAGTTCGTCGAACGAAATTCGCAAGCCGCCCTGCGGCGAAAAAATCGTCGCATTCGTCCCGACGCGATAATCGGCAAGATTGTATTCGGCTTGAAAATTTTCGGTGTATGGATTCTGCAAGCGGACGGTATCGCGCGGCGGCTGAACTCCGCCAAAATCGTCGACCGTGGCAAACCACGCGTGCCCGAAAGAATTTTTCCGGTAGACTGCGCCGAGCTGTTCAAATTCCGACGGCTCCAAATTCGCAGGCAGATAATCCGCCTTCATGTCGAGCCGGCGGAAAATATTTTCGCGCTGATACAGGTCGAATCGCCGACCCGTGACGCGCTCAACAATCGTTCCGAGCAAGCCGTAATTCAAGTTGCTGTAAGTAAAGTACTCTCCGACGTTCTCCGTGCCGAAATGTTCGCCACCCGCAAAAAATTTTCCGTCGCGGCGAAAAAATTCCTCGACGCCGTAAGCGGGCGGAATGCTGTAAATTTTTCCGTCGCGAAGTGATGACGTGTGATTCGCCAACATTCGCACGGAAATTTTTTTTTGCGGCCGGTTCGGGTTGCGAAGTTCAAAGCCCAAATATTTTCCCGCGTCGTCGTCGAGATTGAGTTTGCCGCGTTCGACCAACTGCATGACGGCAAAAATCGTGAACATCTTCGAGACCGACGCCGCTCTGAAACGCGTGTTGCGAGTGACGGGCTTATCTGCCGCAATGTCGCGCCGTCCGTGGAACGCCGAAAAAATTTCTTTGCCGCCGCGAAAAATGATGACGCCGAGTCCCGGCACTTTGATTCCGTCGTCGCCAATCATCGCCGCAAATTCGCTGTCCAAATTCATCATTCATCCGCTCCAATCAACTTGACAATCGGTTTTTCGGGTTGTTATCATAACGAAAATTTTTACTGAAAGGAAGTGAGCCCGTTGGACGGGTTTTTTATTTCTGACATTGACGACAAAATTTTTTCGCGAATCGCGGGCAGGTCGTACAAGGTCAACTGCACCGTGCCGTTGAGCGACTTGCGTTATCTGGAGCTGCGCCACAAAAATTTACGCGGCGAAACTCTGCGCGGCGAAATGATTTGCAACGCCCGAATCGCCGCCGAAGTGCTGGAAATTTTCGAGCGACTGTTCGCGGCGAACTACCCGATTGAAAAAGTTCGGCTCATCGACGAATACGACGCCGACGACGAACTTTCCATGCGAGACAACAATTCGTCGAGCTTCAATTTCCGCGTCGTGTCGTTCACGAATCGAATTTCGCTTCACGGCTACGGCTTGGCGGTCGACATCAATCCGCGCTACAATCCGTACATCAAGACCGTCGACGGCAAAAAAATCATCGCGCCCGATAACGGCGGCGACTTTGAGGACAGGAGCCGCGACTTCCCGTACAAAATCACTGCGGACGATTTGTGTTGCCGACTGTTCCGCGAAAAAAATTTCCTTTGGGGCGGAGACTGCTGGGACGACGAAAAGGACTACCAGCATTTTTTTGTGCCCGTTGATTGAGGAGCTGATACCATGAAAAAAATTTTTATCCTGCTGATGATTTGCGCGCTGATGATTGTGACGGGCTGCGGCGGCGACTCGGCGTCCGACAAAAAGTTGAGCGTCATGCTCGGATCAAACGTCGTTTCGCTCGACAGCGCACAATGCACCGACTCCGCGTCGTTTGAGGTCATTGCCAACTGTATTGACGGCTTGATTCAGCTCGACGCCGACGGCAAACCCATTCCCGCCATTGCCGAAAGTTTCGACGTTTCGGCTGACGGCAAAACTTACACGTTCCACCTTCGCGACGCGAAATGGGCGAACGGCGACCCCGTCACTGCCGACGATTTTGTCTTCGCGTGGCGACGTCACTGCCAAAAGGCTGAAGAATACGCCTACATCATGGGCGACACCGTCGCTTGCGTGAAAAATGCCGACGCCGTTATCAAAGGTGCCGACCCGTCGACACTCGGCGTGAGTGCGCCCGACGCAAAAACTTTCGTCGTTGAGCTTGATGCGCCCGTATCGTTTTTCCCGTCGTTAATGGCGTTTCCGACGTTCTACCCGATTAACGAAAAATTTTTCAGCGGACTTGCGGCGGGCACTTACGGCACGAGCCCCGAAACTTTCCTGTCGAACGGCGCGTTCACGTTGGCAAGCTACGTTCCCGGCGCGGCGAATATTCAGCTCAAAAAAAATGACGCCTACTGGAACGCCGCAAAAGTTTCGCTGGGCGATTGGCAATATCAAGTCGTGACCTCCTCCGACAACGCGCTGACCGCTTTCAAGAACGGAACGCTTAACGTCGTCGACATCGGCGGCAGTCAAATCGAACACGTTCAAGGCGACGCCGAGCTGTCCAAAAATCTGCAGTCCGTACCTTCGGGCGCGTTAAGTTATCTGTCGTTCAATCAAGACCCGAAAAATCATCATGCGGGCGCGCTTGCAAATGTCAACCTCCGACTTGCGCTGTCCAACGCCATCGACCGCGAATCACTCGTTGATAATTTCGTTGCCAACGGCTCGAAGGCGACATACACCGCCATTCCGATTCACTTCGCGCCCAATGCTACGACCGGAAAATTTTTCGCCGAAGATCAAAAACAATTCGCGGACGTTGTCGGCTTCGACGTGACCAAAGCCCGCGCTTACCTCGACAAAGCCAAATCCGAACTCGGCAAGGAGACTTTCGACCTTGAGCTGATTTACGCCAACGACAGCGGCAATACCGTCATCAAGGTCGCGCAGGCTCTCAAGTCGCAGATTGAAGGCAACTTGCCCGGCGTTACGCTCAACCTGCAACCCATGCCCAAAGCCGAATACTTCGACCGCGTCACGACGAACAGCTTTGACGTTGCGATAACAAATTGGGTGCCCGATTACGATGACCCGATGACCTTCCTGACGCTGTGGACGACTTCGGGCAGCGAAATTTCCGAACATTGGAGCGACGCCGCCTACGACAAAATTATCGCCGACTGCACCACGGGCGACCTTGCCGCCGATTACGCCGCGCGTTGGTCCGCAATGTATGACGCCGAAAAAATTTTGCTCGACAACGCCGTTATCGCGCCGCTTTACACCGCCGCCAACACAATGTTGATTGCGCCGAATGTCAGCGGGCTTGAGTTCCACGTTGCGGGCGTCAATCGCGTTTTCAAGTCGGTGATTGTAAAGTGACGCGCTACGTTGCCAAACGAATTTTAATGTCCGTGCTGACGCTGTTCCTGATAATTTTCGTGCTGTTCGTGTTGATTCGGATAATGCCCGGCAACCCGTTCCCCGTGGAGCGAATGTCCGCCGAAATGATTCTGCAAAAACGCGCGGAGCTCGGACTCGACAAACCGATTCTGACGCAGTTCGTCGACTACCTGTCGCTTTTGGCAAGCGGCAGTTTCGGCAACGGCACGTCACTTTACAACGGCGCACCAATCAAGCCGATAATGTTCGCGTGCCTGGAAAATTCCTTCAAAGTCGGCGTGCTGTCAATTTTGTTCGGAACGACGGTCGGGCTCGGACTCGGAATAACGGCGGCTCTCAATCGCGGAAAATTTTTGGACGGGCTGTGCACCGTAATTTCAATCCTCGGCGTATGCATTCCGTCGTATGTGTTCATGATTTTTTTGCAATATTTCTTTGCGTACAAGATACCGTGCTTCCCGTACTTCTTCGACCCGTCGCGATTTTTGACGTCGGCGATTATGCCGTCGCTGTCGTTGAGTTTGTTCTCGATTTCGGCTGTGGCACGCTTCACGCGCAACGAAATGCTCGAAGTCATCAACAGCGATTACGTCAAGCTCGCGGAGGCGAAAGGTCTTTACGGCTTTGAACTCATGCGCCGACACGTCCTGCGAAATGCGCTGATTCCCGTCGTGACCGTCATTGCACCGCTGGTTGTCGACCTGTTGACGGGCGCAATGGTCATTGAAAAAATCTATGGCATCAACGGCGCGGGCTCGCTCATGGTCAGCGCGATTGCCGGCGACGGCGTCGACTACAACTACGTGTTGGCGTTGGGAATTGTTTTTTCCGCGCTGTATATCGGCGTCATGCTCCTGCTCGACATCCTTTACGGCATCATCGACCCGCGAATCAGACTTGCGGCAAAGGAGGTGGCTTGATTGGCTTACACTCCCAAAGCGGACGACTTCGAATTTATCGCCGACCGCGACTTGAACGTCGACTTGAACTTTGCGTCGCAGGGCTACTGGAAGGGCGTCGCGATTCACTTCACCCGCAACCGACTTGCAATGACGGGCGTTGCCATCGTCGGCGTGATTATTTTGTTCGCAATCTTCGCGCCGCTCGTCAGCCCGCACAATTACGACGAAATTATTTCCGTCACGAATTCGGGCAAGGAAGTCATCGCCAAAAGTTTGCCGCCACAACTCGGCGACGGCTCCGCGCAGAATTTCTTCGCCGACAAAACTTTTCTGTTCGGCACGGACGACATGGGGCGCGACCTGTGGACGCGGACTTGGCAGGGCGCACGCGTCTCACTGATAATCGCCTTCGTCGCCATTTTCATTGACATGATTATCGGCACGAGCTACGGGCTGATATCGGGATTTTTCGGCAGTCGCGTCGACAACTTCCTGCAACGTTTCATCGAAATTGAAGGCTCAATCCCGACGCTTGTCATCATATCGATTTTGGCAATCTTCATGCCCAAAGGTATCGGGCTGGTTATCGCGTCGCTGTTGCTCACCGAATGGATTGGCATGAGCAAAATCGCGCGTGCGGAGTGTCTCAAGCTCAAGGAGCGCGAATACGTCCTTGCCAGTCGGACGCTCGGCGCGGGCAGTTTCCACATCATCTTCCGACAAATTCTGCCGAACACAATCGGTCCGATAATCACACAGGTAATGTTCTCAATCCCCGTCGCGATTTTTACGGAGGCATTTTTAAGTTTCGTCGGCGTCGGAATTGTCCTGCCGCAATGTTCGTTGGGCTCATTGATTGAGGCGGGCTTCAACAACATAACCGTCTTGCCGTATCAAATTCTGCCGCCAATTTCAGTCTTGGCACTTTTGATGCTCGGATTCAATCTGATTGGCGACGGTTTCCGCGAGGCTCTTGCGCCGAAATTGGAGGATATGTAATGAATATTTTGTCGGTGCAAAACTTGGACATCACGTTTCGGACGAACGCGGGCAAAGTCCACGCGATACGCGGCGTCGACTTCGATTTGCCTGCGGGCAAAACTTTGGCACTCGTCGGCGAATCGGGCAGCGGCAAGTCCGTCACCATGAAGGCTGTCGCGGGACTTTTGGACGACAACGCCACTATCAACAGCGGAAAAATTTTTTATCGCGGCGACGACAAAGTTGTCGACCTGCTGACGTTGAGCAAGCGCGAACTTCGCCGCACAATCAACGGACAACATATCGCGATGATTTTTCAAGACCCGATGACGAGTCTCGATCCGACAATGCAAATTGGCGCGCAAATAACCGAAGCGATGTTCCTGCACAAAAAAATTTCCGCGTCCGAGGCGAAGTCACGCGCACTTGAACTGTTGAAACTCGTCGGCATCAATGACGCTGAAAAACGATTCAAAAATTATCCGCACCAACTTTCGGGCGGACAACGTCAACGCGTCGTTATTGCAATCGCGCTTTCGTGCGAGCCGAGGATTTTAATTTGCGACGAGCCGACGACGGCTTTGGACGTGACGATTCAGGCGCGGATTCTCGACTTGATTCAAGACCTGCAGGCGCGATTGGGCTTGTCGGTAATTTTCATCACGCACGATTTGGGCG
>JADEZP010000014.1 GCA_015206805.1 Quinella sp. 1Q7
TGCAAAACGTTGAATCAATTTGAACGAGCAAATATTTATTCGTGGCAAAATTCAAAACTCGTAAGATTTTTTCAAAAAGACCGACTCGAATCCATTGGCGGAATTTGTGATAAACACTGTTCCAATTACCAAAGCAAGTAGGCAAGTCTCGCCAACGCGCTCCGCTTTTGAGAATCCACAATATAGCGTTGAAGACGATACGAGGATTGAGCGGCGGACGTCCTCTTCTTTTTCTTGTCGGAAAGAAAAATTCTATCTTCTTCCACTGACTGTCTGTTAGGTGATAAAATAAGTTTGACATAAGCATTCCTCGACTTTCAAACTTATTTTATCAGAGAATTGCTTATGTTTTTTTGTTTGTTCGATTTTGCCAACACACCCTAGTACATCTTTGAATACGCGCCCGGCGACGGCAACGACATTCTGTCCAATTACGCTATAATCAGTCTGATTGACGGCGCAACCGTCGACGAAGTCACGACCGAAGGCAACGACCTCATCTTGAAAATCGGCGACGGCTCCTTAACCGTCAAAGGCATTATCAACGCGGACGGCTCATTTGTTGTCCCGACAATCACTCCCGACAATTACGACTATTATCTCGGTTACGACGAAATTACAAACAACACGGCGGGAAAAACCGTCAACGTCGTGATTCAAGCTCACATAAGTTCTCGCATACAAAACACCGCCGACGACTCCAAAATTATCGGCGGGCTCGGCAACGACAGCTTAAACAACACCGGACAAAACGCTTCAATCGATATGGGCAACGGCAACAATTACGTCGAAAATCAATCGAAAAACTCCACAATCCAAACCAGTTCGGGCGACGACGTTGTACTGTTGCCCACCGCAGAAAACGGCAACAACTATGTCAACACCGGCGGCGGCGCGGATTTTGTTTACAACAACGGTCCCGACAGCACGATTGACGGCGGCGACGGCGACGACAATTTGTACGGTTGCCCCACTTCCAAAAACAATCTGTTCAAAGGCGGCAAAGGCAACGACTACATTCACGCCGAAGGCGATAATACCAAAACCGACGGCGGCGCAGGCAACGATATGCTTGCCAACGGCGACAACGACGACGTCGGCGACGACATTCAAGATCGGCGCGACAAAGCTCAAGAAGACGCAGATGAATTTCTCGAAAAGTTGAAAGATACTTTTGGCGACGAATTTGAAAATGATCCAACGTTTAAAGATGTCCTCGAAAACGGTGCGGATAGTGAATATATCAAACACTTATCCAAAAACGAACGAGAGGCTATCGCCGACTTACTTAAAACTATGTACGATGTTTCCAAACAAGGGCTCTCTTTCGGAGAATATTTTGCTAAATTGGAAGCTGAAGGTTATGAACCAAAAATCCAACGCCTTGAAAATTTGATAGACGAGCGAATTAATTACGCCAAAGTTAACAATTTCGAAGAGAAATTCGGCTACTATCGTGATCGCTACAGAGACCAGACCATACGGATGAACAGAAAAAGCGGTAAGTTGCTACTTGCTCAAAACAATGTTGCCAAGCTCGCCACGAAATTAAGTTTCATTGGCAAAGGTATTGAAACATTTGAATTCGGTTATGCTGTTGGCAACGCGCTCACCGGCAAAGGCAGCTGGGAAAATGTCCTTCTTGAAGGCGTTGATGTTGCCGCAGCATTTATCCCGATACCCGGCGTGGACTTTGTGGCGGCGGCAGGCAGGGCAGCGGTCTCTAAGATTATGCATTCGGACGCGGACTTTTGGGCAACATTCGGAAATAATCTAAACTTAGATCATTCCACCAAATGAGAAGGCACTTATGTTCCGAAAAAATTTGCGTTGAAATCAGCCGACTTCAACTCCGCTAAAAATTCTGCGCCCGACTATCGGCGCGGTTATCGGCGGCGACGGCAACGACGTCATGCTAAACAACAAGCGCGACAACGTTTTTATGGACGGCGGCGCGGACAACGACCTTATCAAAAACTACAACGGCTCCAACGTCACGATAAACGGCGGCGCGGGCAACGACGTTATCAGCAACCTCAACTCGCCCAATACGACGATTAACGCAGGCGACGGCAACGACTTCATCGTCAGCAACTATTCGGCAAGCGTCTCAATCAACACAGGCGACGGCGCGGACGATATAATCAATTTCGGCGACTCAAGCACGATTGACGCGGGCGGCGGCTCCAACACCATAACCAACTTCGGCAACGCGAACAAAATTTTTGGCGGCACGGACGACGATTACATCGGAACTTTCGGCGACGCAAACACCGTCAACGCGGGCGACGACGACGATTGCATTGAGCTCGGCGGCAATTCCAATTCAATCGATGCGGGCGCGGGCAACGACTTAATTTTGCTTTACTCCGGCAACGACAACACCGTCAACGCGGGCTCGGGCGACGATTTCATTGCCGTAAACGATGAGCGGATTATGTTCACGTACAGCGACGGCGACGGCTTCGACACAATCGAAGGTTTCAACACCACGTCGACGTTGAGCATAATCGGCGCGGATTATTCGACGGCGGTCAGCGGCTCGGATATTGTCGTGACTGTCGGCGACGGCTCAATCACCCTGCTCGACGCGGCAAGCTTATCGGCTGTAAACATTCTCGGCACGGAAATTTCAACGCCGATTTGGACGCTCGACGGCAATGTTGCGACTTACGGCACGTCGAATCAAGCTTTGCTCACGGTCATAGGCGTTAAATCACTCGACGGGCTCGACATTGACGGCAAGGTCGTAACGATTTCGGCGCAGTCACTCAATCAAGAGAACGTTTCAATCAGCGACGGCTACACATTGGCACTTAGCGGCGTCGACAGCCCGACATCGACGGCGGCTCACTTCGACGGCTTGACTTACAAATCGGCGGGCAACACGGCAGGTTACGCGCTTTCGACCGATAAGCGGAGCGTCACGTACACGGCGGCAGTCTCGGAGACGAATCTGTTCACGCTTACCAACGTCAAGAATACAGCTGCAATCGGCGTCGACCTCGGCAAAAAAATCGTCACGCTCAACGCCGACAACCTCACGGGCAAAAACGCGTCGCTCAAGTCGAATGCCGGTCATTATTCCGTTAAGCTCGTCGGCAACATGAGCAAGAAAACTTTCAGCGGCACCGCAACCGCCGACACCATTAACATCGCGGCAAGCAATGCGGCTGTGATTGGCGGCGCGGGCAACGATATTTTCTCCGTCAGCGGCGCGAAAGTCACGCTCACGGGCGGCAAAGGTAACGACACCTTCAGCTTGAGCGGCAAAGCTCCCGTTCTCGTTTACGGCGCGGGCGACGGCTTCGACACCGTCAATTACGTTAAGGGTATGCAAATCAGCTTGAGCGGCGGCACCGAAATTAAAACTCTCGGCAAAAGCGGCTCCAACCTCGTGCTCGGTTTCGGCAAAAATTCTTCCGTCAAAGTCACGGGCGCAACCGATACGCTTAAAGTTGTGGACAGTGACGGCTCAATCACTCTCGACGCGGGCAAATTTAATCTTGCGGACAATTTGACTTTCAACGGCAAAAATTCCTCCGTCAAAGTCGCCAAAAAATTCACGGGCTCAATTTCGCCCGAAGACGATATTTATCTGGGCGGCAAAAAACTTTCCTCCGTTGCGACAATCGACGCAAGCTCCGTCACGGGCGCGGTCACAATCAGCGGCAACGCTAAAGCCAACGTCATTCGCGGCGGCGCGGGCAACGATTCAATCTGGGGCGACGCGGGCGCGGATAAGCTTTACGGCGGCGCAGGAAACGATACGCTCACGGGCGGCGGCGGCAAAGATATTTTCATTTACACGGCGGGCAAAGATTTCATCACCGACTACGCAAGCGGCGATAAAATTTCTGTCGGCGGCGCAATTTCCAAAGCATCGGTCAGCGGCTCGAACGTCATCTTTAGCGTCGGCAGCGGCAAACTCACCGTCAAAGACGGCAAAGGCAAATCGCTTGCAATCACCGACTCAAAGGGCAAATCGTATACGGCAGTTGTCGGCAAGTCCAATGCCATGAACGTCACGCTCACGAACTCGACAGCTTCACCCGTCACGCTCGACGCCGCGATTAAAACTGTCGACGCCTCGAAACGCACGAAGGCTGTTAAAATCGTCGGCAACGCGTCGGCGAACTCGATTGTCGGCGGCGCAGGAAACGATACGCTCACGGGCGGCGCAGGCAACGATGTTTTCATTTACACGGCGGGCAAAGATGTCATCACCGACTACGCAAGCGGCGATAAAATTTCTGTCGGCGGCGCAATTTCCAAAGCGTCGGTCAGCGGCTCGAACGTCATCTTTACCGTCGGTAGCGGCAAACTCACCGTCAAAGACGGCAAAGGCAAATCGCTTGCAATCACCGACTCAAAGGGCAAATCGTATACGGCAGTTGTCGACAAGTCCAATGCCATGAACGTCACGCTCACGAACTCGACCGCCTCACCCGTCACACTCGACGCGGCGATTAAAACTGTCGACGCCTCGAAACGCACGACGGCTGTTAAAATCGTCGGCAACGCCTCGGCGAACTCGATTATCGGCGGCAAAGGAAACGATACGCTCACGGGCGGCGCAGGCAACGACTCACTCTGGGGCGACGCGGGCAAAGATACGTTCATTTACTCAAGCGGCGACGGCAAGGACGTTATCTACGGCTTCCAAAGCGGCGACCTGCTCAAAATCACGGGCGCATTCTCCGCCAGCTACAGCAAGTCCAAAAATTCCGTCGCCTTCAAATTCGGCAGCGACTCCGTCACGCTCCGCGACTTCGGCTCGACGACAACTTTCCACGTCAACGACACGACTTACCAACTTAGCGGCGGCAAGCTCCGTACAAAATAATTTCCGCTGAAAAATTCTAATCCCGTCGAACACTCGGCGGGATATTTTTTTACTTACGGCACAAATTTTAATCGTCGTCAAAGAATTTGATTATACAATGCAAACGGATTCAGATGACGATATTATTCATAAAAATTTCCAACTTGCTCTTATTGACACGAAAGGAGGTAAATGTTATATTGCAATTGTGAACAAGTTTGCCGCAATTAATTCCGACGTGACGATTAATTGCGGCTACGGTAATAATTTTTATTTTAACGGGAGTGATTTGTATGGCAAAATTGTATGGTGATCCTTATGTCAACGATATTCTGAAGGCCGGCTCAGGCAACGACTTTCTCGACGGCGATTCGGGCAACGATACGCTCGAAGGCGGCAAGGGTAACGATTCGCTCACGGGCGGCGACGGCGCGGATACTTTCGTCTACACCAAAGGCGACGGCAACGACAAGATTCTTGACTACGAGGAAGACGACGTTATTCAGCTCGGAGCGGGCACCACGATTAAATCCCATAAAAAAGTTGGCAACGATTACGTCTTCACAATCGGCACTCACACAGTCACGGTTGTCGGCGGGGCTGATAAAGTCATTCACGTTATTGATGCCAACGGTAACGACTCTTGGTATCCCGAAACTCCCAACGAACAGATTGAGCTTTCAAACAGCAACAAGAAAGTTGCGCTCTTGGAATACTTTGAGCCCGATTCATTTGCCGTCAACAACTACGACGGCATTACAAGCAAAATCGCCGCCAAAATTGCAACGATTGACGCGTCGGCGGTAAATCATACGCTTGAGATTACGGGCAACAAGCTCGCCAACCATATCACGGGCACGGCTGAAGACGATTATATCGACGGCGGCGCGGCGGCTGATAAACTCTTCGGCGGCGACGGCAACGACACTCTCGTCGGCGGCGCGGGCAATGATTCGCTTTACGGCGGCGCAGGCGCGGATGTCTTCCTTTACAAATCGGGCGACGGCAACGACTTCATCTACAACTACGAAAGCGAAGACGTCATTCAAATCACGTCGGGCACGATAAAGAGCGCGGTTGTGTCGGGCACCAATTACATCTTCACAATCGGCAAGCAAAAAATTACGGTCGTCGACGCGGCTGACAAATATATCCACGTCGTCGACGCGGCGGGCAATGACCTGTGGTATCCCGATCCTCCGCCTTCGGCAATTTCCATTTCGGGCAAGAAAATCACAATCACGGAAGGTTACTTCGAGGACAGCTTCGACGTCAACACCGACGTCCGAGTTGCCAAAGTGGCGCAAACTGCCACGGTTATTGACGCGTCGGCTGTCGACCACGCGATTGCAATTACCGGCAACAAAAAAGCCAACACAATCACCGGCTCCGCCGAAGATGACACAATCACCGGCGGCAAAGGTGCCGACGTTTTGACAGGCGGCGCAGGTGCCGATGTCTTCGTCTACGCCAAAGGCGACGGCAACGATAAAATCCTCGACTTCACCAACGAAGACACGTTTCAACTTGCGGCGGGCACCTCGATTACCTCCGGTAAAAGGAGCGGCGACAATTTCATCTTCACAATCGGCAGCAACAAAGTTACGATTGTCGGCGGCGCGGAAAAATACATTCGCGTTGTTGACGCCAACGGCAACGAAAAATGGTATGCGAACACCCCGTCCGACTCCGTCGAAGTCAGCGGCAAGAAAGTCACGCTCACGGACAGCTTTGCGGATAATTCCTTCGACGTCAACAACTACGACGGCATTACAAGCAAAGTCGCCGCCGCTATCACGACGATTGACGCTTCGGAAGTCGACCATGCGCTGACAATCACCGGCAACAAAAAAGCCAACAGCATCACGGGCACCGACGAAGACGATTATATCGACGGCGGCGCAGGTGCCGATAAACTCTTCGGCGACGACGGCAACGATACTCTCGTCGGCGGCAAGGGCAACGACATTTTGACGGGCGGCGACGGCGCGGATGTCTTCTTCTACACCAAAGGCGACGGCAACGACAAAATCGCCGATTACGAGGAAGATGACATTATTAAGCTCGGCGCGGACACCACGGTAAGTAAGGTTACGAAGAGCGGCAAGAATTACATCTTGACAATCGGCAGCAACAAAGTTACGTTGGTCGGCGCGGCGGACAAAACTGTTCACTTCATCAACGCCGACGGCACCGAAAGCTACTATCCCGAAATTCCTGCCGATCCCTTCGTGCTTTCAGACGGCAACAAGAAAGTCACGCTCACTGAAAGCTTTGCGGACGACGAATTCGAAGTCAACGATTACGACGGCATCTCAAGCAAAATCGCCGCCAAAATCGCGACGATTGACGCGTCGGCTGTCACTCACGATATCGAAATCACGGGCAACAAAAATGCCAACTACATCACGGGCAGCAGTCAAGACGACGAAATTGACGGCGGCGCAGGTGCCGACAAGATTTACGGCGGCGAAGGTAACGATTCGCTCTATGGCAACACGGGCAACGACCTGCTCGACGGCGGCACAGGCAACGATACGCTCAACGGTGGCGCAGGTGCCGACACACTCGCGGGCGGCGCAGGCTCCGATATTCTTGTCGGCGGCGACGGCAAAGATGTCTTCCTTTACAACAACGGCGACGGCAAAGACAAAATTCTTGACTACGCAGAGGAAGACCGCATAAGCATTTCGGGCGACACCTACAGCAAATACACGACCGCCAAGAACGATCAAGACATCATCATCACGCTTGCAAGCGACGGCGTCATTACGGTTGTCGGCGGCGCAGACAAAACCATCATCGGCAAAGACGACAACGGAACGTTCACCATTTCGCCGGACAATCCCGTCAACTACAACGAAGGCTTCACGGCAGCAACCCTTACCGCCAATTACGACCAAACCAGCTTCGGCACGAGCGATTACAGCAACTACGTCAGCACGCTCGTTACGATTAACGCCGCGAAAGTCGACCACGCACTTTCAATCACCGGCAGCGACAAAGCCAACTACGTCTTGGGCACCGAACAAGACGACAAAATCAACGGCGCAGGCGGAGCCGATACCCTTTACGGCGGCGACGGTGACGACACGCTTATCGGCGGCGACGGCAACGACAAACTCTACGGCGGCGACGGCAACGACTCGCTGTGGGGCGGCGCAGGCACCGATACCCTCTGGGGCGGCGACGGCAACGACAGCTTCGTTTACAAGAAGGGCGACGGCAAAGTCGTTATCGGCGATTACGAAAGCGGCGTCGATTCAATCATCGCGCTCAACGCAGGCAAAGTCTCGCTCCAAAACGTTTCTTCCAACGGCAATGTCACTTTCAGCGTCGGCGACACCGGTTCAATCGTCGTCAACAACGCTTCGGGCAAATATGTCGAGGTTGTCGACGGCAACGGCAACATGTTGGCGCGTCACTACGGCAACTGATTGTTCGCGGCGACGAGCTGTCTTGAGAACTTCGACACGTAAAATTATCCGACAACGCTAAAAAATTTCTTCGCGACGACTGCGCGGAGGTCACATGAAAAAATTTCCCGTCACAATCGGCGGGAATTTTTTTTGCACGCCGCCGCTAAAAATTTCTTCGCGACGCCCGCGCAGAGGTCATACGAAAAAATTCCCGTCACAATCGGCGGGAATTTTTTTTGCACGCCGCCGCTAAAAATTTCTTCGCGACGCCCGCGCAGAGGTCATACGAAAAAATTCCCGTCACAATCGGCGGGAATTTTTTTTGCACGCCGCCGCTAAAAATTTCTTCGCGACGCCCGCGCAGAGGTCACACAAAAAATTTCGCTTCGATTCACGGAAGGGTGATTCATCATGGCGAATATTTCAAACAGCAATTCAAATACACTGATTACCGGCACGGGTTATGCAGACTTCATTGCAAATTCATATTCGGGGAAAAAATGTTACCATTAACGCGGGCGCGGGCAACGATTACATTTCCAACAGCAAGGGCAACAACGTGACATTCATTTATAACGACGGCGACGGCTTCGACACAATCAGCGGTTTTAATGACGCATCGACGCTTTCAATCGGCAACGGCACGGGCACTTACTCAACCGTTGCAAACGGCTCGGATATTGTCGTTACTGTCGGCGACGGGTCAATCACTTTGGTCGGCTCGGCGAATTTGTCGACGGTAAAAATTGCGGGCAGGGAGCAATTTTATTGGACACTTAACGGTACGACCGCCACTTATGGCAGTCTCGTTGTCAACGGTGTGAAGTCGACAAGCGGTTTGTCAATCAGCGGAAAAGTCGTTACCGTATCGAAGTCTTCGCTCGGCACGGGCAATGTCACTGTCAGCGACGGATATACTCTCAAGCCGGGCAACGACGTTTCGGCACCCGCGACGACTGCGGCAAATTGGACGCTCAACGGGACGACGGCGACATACAAAAGCGACTCGGCGACGGCGGGTTACACACTTGCCAACAATACAATCAGCTACAGTGCGGCGAAGGCGGCAAGCACGTTGGCAACTGTCAGCGGAAAAGTCGTTACCGTATCGAAAGCGTCGCTCGGCACGGATGACGTCACAATCAGCGTCGCGGGCAAATATATCACGCTCAAAAGCGGCGCGGGTAACGACAAACTCGTCAGCACGGGCAGCCACATTTCAATCAGCGCAAGCGGCGGGCACAATTATGTTTCACTCGGCGCGAATTCGTCGGATCAAACCGTTCGGACGGGCGCGGGCAACGACTCCATTGTCAACAGCGGCGAAAACGTCACGATAAACGGCGGCGCGGGCAACGATTACATTTGGAACGAGGCGGGCGTTAATGTCGTCTTCCAATATAACACGGGCGACGGCAACGATAAAATTTTCAACTACGGCAACGAAGACATTATCCGCCTTGCGTCGGGCACGTCGATTAAAAAGTCGGCGATTGTCGGTAGTTATTACGTCTTCACAATCGGCAACGGCAAAATCAGCGTCGTGGGCGGTGCAAGTAAACGTATTCACGTCGTCGACGCCAACGGCAATGACAAATGGTATTCCGACTCTTCGTCCGACCCCGTCACTGTCAGCGGCAAGAAAGTTACGCTCACGGAAGATTTTTCCGATTACAGCTTCAACGTCAACAGCTACGACGGCATTACGAAAACTGTTGCCGCAAAAATCGCGACGATTGACGCGTCGGCGGTAAATCATACGCTTGAGATTACGGGCAACAAGCTCGCCAACCATATCACGGGCACGGCTGAAGACGATTATATCGACGGCGGCGCGGCGGCTGATAAACTCTTCGGCGGCGACGGCAACGATAAAATCTTCAACTACGGCAACGAAGACATTATCCGCCTTGCGTCGGGCACGTCGATTAAATCCGCGAAGGCGAGCGGTAAAAATTACGTCTTCACAATCGGCAGCGGCAAAGTCAGCGTCGTGGGCGGCGCAAGCAAATATATTCACGTCGTCGACGGCTCCGGAAACAGATTAGCGTATCGCACTGCCGATTAAACTGCATATCCGACAAAAAAAATTCTCCCGTCATAACGGCGGGAGTTTTTTTCATATAACTTTAAGACGCCGCAATCTTGCGCGAAACTCTTCAAATCATGTATAATGAATCAACTTCAAAAATTCTCTGTATCGTGGAAGGAGCGACACCGCATGTACGACAATTTATGCCGACACAAACGACGAATTTGTCGGACGCGCTAAAGGACGCAGTCGGCTTGAACGATTTGCATATTGAAGGAAGTTTTGTTTCAACGGAAGGAGAGATGACACAATGGCGTATATTCCAAACAGCAATTCAAATACACTGATTACCGGCACTGCTTATGCCGACTCCATTTTAAACGGTTATTTTTACGACGACGACGAAAGCAATTACGTCGAGATTAACGGCGGCTCGAATGTGACGATTAACGGCGGCGCGGGCAACGATTCGATTCTTAACAATGGTGGCGACAACGTTTCAATCGATGCAGGCGACGGCGACGATACAATCGACAGCTACGGAGTGAACGTTTCAATTGACGGCGGCGCAGGCAACGACTTAATCTACAACGAAGACGGCAAGGGATATTACTACCCAAATATTTTAATCAACGGTGGCGACGGTGACGATTACATTTTCAACGGTGCTCTCAACGTTACGGTCAATGGCGGCACAGGCAACGATTATATCGAAAATGTCGGCGAATATGTTTCAATTGTTGCGGGAGCGGGCGACGACACAATCACCCTCAACGGCTCCTATCACACTATACTTGGCGGCGAGGGCGACGATTACATTTATAGTTACAACATTTATGGAGGTGCAAACCTTCTGTTCCAATACAATGACGGCGACGGCAACGATTATATCGAAGGCTTTAACGCCACGTCGACGCTTTCAATCGGGGACGGCACGGACACTTACTCAAGTCAAGTCAGCGGCGACGATGTTATCGTGATTGTCGGCGAAGGTCTAATCACGCTTGCGGGCGCGGCGGCTTTATCGGCGGTCAATATTGCCGGAACTTACGCGACAAATGTTATCGAAAACAACTATTCAGACACCGTCGTCAACGGCACGATCGGCGACGATGAAATTTACAACTACGGAGACAGAGTCACAATCAGCGGCGGCGAAGGCGACGATTCAATCGAAAACAGCGGCGTGGACGTCACGATTGACGGCGGCGCAGGCGACGACACAATCCGCAACAACTACGGCAACAGAGTCACAATCGACGGCGGCGCAGGTGCAGACAGCGTTTCAAACAGCGGCGCAGATGTCACAATCCTCGGCGGCGACGGTGACGATTCAATTCTCAGCAATGCCGGCGACGTGACAATCGACGGCGGCGACGGCGACGATTATATCGAGAACATGTCTTGGGGCGGCGTCAGCATGAACGGCGGCGCGGGCAACGATACTTTGTACACCAACAGCGACGGCGGTCATACGCTCACGGGCGGCACGGGCAACGATTTGTTCGAGTTCAATTACGACACCGACGGCAACTATGGCGTCGACGTTATCACCGACTACAGCGAAGGCGACACGATTCAAATCGAAAACGTCGATCTCGATTGGATAATGCCCGACGGCAACGACGTCATCTTTGTTGCGGGCGACAACTCGTTGAGGGTTGAGAACGCCAAAGGCAAAGTTATCACCTACATTGACACCACCTTTTACACGAATACTTACGGGGAAAATCCCAACCTTATCACGTTGACTGACGGTGCCGACAATTACGGCAACAGCATTGACGGCGCAACGATTCAGGCACTCGGCGGCAATGACAGCATTTACAACTGGGTCGACAGCGTTCAGATTGACGGCGGCACAGGTAACGATTACATTGAAAGCACCGACGGCACGAACGTTTCAGTTGACGGCGGGGACGGCAACGATATTATCTACACCTACGGCGACAGCTCATCAGTCAGCGGCGGCGCAGGTAACGACGAAATTCACAACGTGGGATCCTACGGCACAATCGGCGGCGGTACGGGCGCAGACTCAATCATCAACCACGGTTCGTTAGTCAGCATAAACGGCGGATTGGGCAACGACTCCATTCACAACACAATGAACGGTTATAACGTCACAATCGAAGGCGGGGACGGCAACGACACAATCACCAACAGCGGCGACAACTCGACAGTATTCGGCGGCGCGGGCAACGATTCAATCTACAACGACGGCAATGGTGTTTCGATTGACGGCGGGGACGGCGATGATACCATTTACAACAGTTCCTATCGCGGAGAAGATTATTACAATAATTCCTACGGTCAAAATGTCACGATTAACGGCGGGGCAGGCAACGATTCAATCGTCAACGCTGCTTTTTATGTGAATATTGAAGGCAGCGCAGGTTCCGACAACATCGAAAACAGAGCCGACAACGTCACGATTGGCGGCGGCGCGGATAACGATTCCATTGACAATCACAGCGACAACGTCTCAATCAGCGGCGGAGCAGGTGCCGACACAATCGGAAATTACGGCTCGAATTCCACGGTCGACGGCGGCGACGGCAACGATGTCATATGGAACGATTCTTGGTCAAGTTCGTATGATTCAATCAGCGGCGGCGCGGGCGACGATACCATTTACGCCGACGGCTCCCATCACACGATACTTGGCGGCGACGGCAACGACAAAATCAGCAGTAAAGGCTCGTTCAACGTGATTAACGGCGGCGCGGGCAACGATTCAATTTGGAACAACGGCAGCGACGTTAAAATCGACAGCGGCGCGGGCAACGATTCAATTTATAACAGTGCCGTAAATGTTACAATCGACGGCGGCGACGACGCAGACACAATCATAAATCACGGCTCGAACACCACGGTCAACGGCGGCGCGGGTAACGATACCATCGACAACTACGACGGCACGAACAAGACAATCCTCGGCGGCGCGGGCGACGATTCGATCTTCAACATGAGCGATTATGTCTCAATCAGCGGCGGCGACGGCGCAGACACAATCGATAACAGCGGTAGCGCGAACGTCACGATTGACGGCGGCGCAGGTAACGACTCCATTAAAAACAGCATTGTATATACTTGGATTTATGAGCAACAGGCATACGAAACAATCTCGCCCGACAGCGTCACGATATCGGGCGGCGCGGGCAACGATACCATTGACAACGGAGGCGAATACGTCCAATTCCTTTACAACTACGGCGACGGCAACGACGTTATCAACGGCTTCAACGAAACTTCGACGCTCCAAATCGGCAACGGCACGGGCACTTACTCCCGCCAAACGAACGGCTCGGATATAATCGTCACGGTCGGCAGCGGCAAGATAACTCTGGTCGGCGCGGCGAATTTGTCGACGGTCAACATTGCGGGCAGAGAGCAATTTTATTGGACACTTAACGGCACGACCGCCAATTACGGCGATATCATCGTTACGGGCGTCAAGTCACTCGACGGGCTGTCATTGAGCGGCAAGGTCGTAACTGTCGCTAATGCGGCACTGAACGCCGGCAACGTCACAATCAGCAACGGATATACTCTCAAGCTCGGTTCGGACGTTTCGGCTCCCGTGAAGACTGCGGCAAATTGGACGCTCAACGGCTCGACGGCAACTTACAACAGCGACTCGACGACGGCTGGTTACACACTCGCCAACAATACAATTACTTACACGGCGGCGAAGGCGTCAACGATTTTGGCGACGGTCAGCGGCGTTAAGTCGGCAAGCGGCTTGTCAATCAGCGGCAAAGTCGTTACCGTCGCTAATGCGGCACTGAACGCAGGCAACGTCACAATCAGCAACGGCTACACGCTCAAGCTCGGCTCGGATGTCAAAGCTCCCGTCAAGACTGCGGCGGGTTGGACGCTCAACGGCTCGACGGCAACATACAACAGCGACTCGACGACGGCGGGCTACACACTCGCCAACAATACAATCAGTTACACGGCGTCGAAGTCGGCAACGGTTTTGACGACGGTCAGCGGCGTTAAGTCGGCAAGCGGCTTGTCATTGAGCGGCAAAATCGTTACGGTCTCGAATGCGGCACTGAACGCAGGCAACGTCACAATCAGCAACGGCTACACGCTCAAGCTCGGCGCGGATGTCAAAGCTCCCGTGAAGACTGCGGCAAATTGGAAGTTGAGCGGCACGACGGCAACTTACAACAGCGACTCGACAACGGCGGGTTACACGCTCGCCAACAATACAATCACTTACACGGCGGCGAAGTCGGCAAGCACTCTCGTTACCGTCAAGGGCGTCAGCGCGACGAAAGGCTTGTCATTGAGCGGCAAAACCGTTACCGTCTCGAAGGCGGCACTGGGCACAAGCAACGTTACAATCAGCGGCACGGGTTATAAGCTCAAGCTCGGTTCGGATGTCAAAGCTCCCGTCAAGACTGCGGCGGGTTGGAAGTTGAGCGGCTCGACGGCGACATACAAAAGCGCGTCGGCGACGGCGGGCTACACTCTCGCCAACAACAAAATCACGTATTCGCCCGCGCAGTCGACAAGCACTCTCGCGACGATTAAAGGTGCCACGTCCAAGAGCAAGTTGACAATCAGCGGCAAAACCATTACTGCGGCGGCAAGTTCGCTGTCGAAAAATATCACCGTCAGCAGCGACAACTACGGCTTCAGCTTCGGCACGGATTACACCAAGAAGAAAATCAACGGCACGTCCGACAGCGATACGATTAACGTCGCGGGCAACGGCAACACGATTAACAGCGGCGCAGGTAACGACAAAATCATCAGCACGGGCAACAACGTCTCAATCAGCGCAAGCGGCGGTCGCAACTACATTTCCCTCGGCGCGAATTCGTCGGATCAAACCGTTCGGACGGGCGCGGGCAACGATACAATTTGCGGCAACGGCTCGTACAACATTATCGTCAGCGGCGCGGGCAACGACTCCATTAAAAACAGCGGCGCGAACGTTTCAATCCTCGGCGGCGACGGTGCAGACACAATCACCAACACCGGCGAGAACGTCACGATTGACGGCGGCAAGGGCAACGATATACTTTACGGCAAATCGGGCGTCAGAGATGTTTTCGTCTACGCGAACGGAGACGGCAACGATAAGATTTACAACTACGACTACGACGACGTAATTCAAGTCGCGGCGGGCACCAAGATTTCCGATAAAAAGAGCGGCAAAAATTACGTCTTCACAATCGGCAGCGGCAACATTACGGTTGTCGGCGGCGCGAGCAGTAAACGCATTCGCTTCGTCGACACAACCGGCAAAGTCGTCTGGACAAACGAAACGCCCGAACCCGTCATCATTACGGACAAAAACAAAAAAGTCGTGCTCACGGAAGACTTCACCGACGACAGCTTCAACGTCACGACCAATAAACAAGTTAAATCCGTTGCCTCCAAAGTCGCGACGATTGACAGTTCGGCTGTCGACCACGCACTGACAATCACGGGCAACAAAAATGCCAATCACATCACGGGCACGGCTGAAGACGATTCAATCAGCGGCGGCAAAGGTGCCGATAAACTCTACGGCTCCGACGGCAACGACACGCTCAACGGCGGCGCGGGCAATGATTCGCTTTACGGCGGCGCGGGTGCGGATGTTTTCTACTACGCCAAGGGCGACGGCAACGATAAAATTTTCGACTACACCAACGACGACACGATTCAGCTTGCGAAGGGCACGTCGATTAAATCTGCGAAGAAGAGCGGCAAAGATTACGTCTTCACAATCGGCAGTCAAAAAGTTACGGTCGTCGGCGGCGCGGAAAAATATATTCGCGTCGTCAATTACAACGGCAACGAAAGCTGGTATCCCGAATCTCCGCCCAACCCCGTCACAGTCAAAGGCAAGAAAGTTACGCTCACGGACGGCTTCATTGACGACAGCTTCAGCGTCAACAGCTACAGCGGCATTTCCAAAACCGTTGCCGCAAAAATCACGACGATTGACGCGTCGGCTGTCGACCATGCACTTTCAATCACGGGCAACAAAAACGCCAACATCATCACGGGCACATCCGAGGACGATTATTTGAGCGGCGGCGCGGGCGGCGATAAAATTTACGGCGGCGACGGCAACGACTCACTGTGGGGCAGCGCGGGCACCGATACCCTTTACGGCGACGACGGCGAAGATACGTTCATTTACAAGAAGGGCGACGGCAAAATTGTTGTCGCTGATTACAAGAGCGGCATCGACTCGATTGTTGCGCTCGACGCAGGCAAAGTCGCGTTCAAAAGCTTTTCCAAGGGCAGTGTCACATTCAGCGTCGGCAGCGGTTCAATCGTCGTCAACAATGCCGCAAGTCAGCGTGTCGAGGTCGTCGACGGCTCCGGAAACGTATTGGCTTATCGAAATCCCGGCTGAACATTTGACCGACAAAAAAATTTCTCCCGTCATAACGGCGGGAGTTTTTTTTATGAAACTTTAAGACAACGCAAGCTTGCACGCCGCTTTTGAAGTCGGATATAATATGTAAAAATTTTTCTGTTTTGCGGAAGGAGATGACATCATGGCAACCATTTCAAATACCAATTCACATACATTAGTTTCAGGCACGGATTATTACGACTCGATTGAAAACAGCGGCGGCTACGTGACAATCAACGCGGGCGCGGGTATAGACACAATCAAAACATCCTATACCAATTACGTCACAATAAACGGCGGCGCGGATGCCGATTTGATAAGTCTGTATTCAAGTTGGTACAGCACGGTCGACGGCGGCGACGGCAACGACTTTATCATCGTGCCTTACAGAGCGCATAACAACTCAATCAACGGCGGCGCAGGTTCCGACATAATCAGCATGGTCGGCAGCCAAAACGGTAACGACTCGACAAGCGGCTTGACCACAACCGTAAGGGGCGGCACAGGCGACGACATAATCTACAGCGACACCGTCGGCAACGGAATTTTTTACCAAATATATTCGGGCGACGGCAACGACAAAATTTATAACTTCTCTGCGGCGGACACTTTGCAAATCGGCAACGGCACCACAGACACTTACTCCACCGTCAAAAGCGGCTCGGATATAATCGTCACTGTTGGCGACGGCAAGATAAGTTTGCTCGGTGCGGCAAGTTTGTCGACCGTAAATATCGCTGGCACTTACTCGAACGTCATAAGCAACAGCAATTCAAACACCGTCATCAGCGGCACAAGCGACAACGACACAATCCGCAATGATGCCAACTACGTGACGATTAACGGCGGTGCGGGCAACGATTCCGTTATTAACACCAATCGCGGCAGTGCTCTCTCGCTTGCAGGTTCCTATGCTTACATTGATGCCGGTACCGGCGACGATTACATTTTAAATTATGATTATGCCGATAATTCTTTTGTCGACGGCGGAGCAGGCAATGATACCATTTTCAGTCGCGCAGCAGGATCTACGGTTTTTGGTAACACCGGTAAAGATTCCATTGTAAATGTCACTTCTCGCGTCTCAATCAATGGCGGCGACGATAATGATTTTATTCTTGATGAAGGTTATATTGTCGGCATCAATAACAACAATACAATCGTCGGTGGCAAAGGCGACGATACCGTTTCACTAAGCAGTTCCGGTCACCATAATGTCGTTCAATATACTTCGGGCGACGGCAACGACAAAATTTATAACCTCACCGCGACGGACACATTGCAAATCGACAACGGCACGGGCTATTACTCCACCGTCAAAAGCGGCGACAACATCATCGTCACTGTCGGCGACGGCAAGATAAGTTTGCTCGGCGCGGCAAGTCTTTCGACCGTCAACATCAAAGGCACTTACTTGAACGCCATAAGCAACAGCACTTCAAACACCGTCATCAACGGCACAAGCGGTAATGATTCAATCGTGAACTGGAGCAAATCAGTCACGGTTTACGGCAACGGCGGCGACGATACCATTTTGAGCTACGGCGGAGTTTCCTCCAAAATTTACGGCGGCGACGGAGACGATAGGATTCTTAACGGCGGCAACACCGGTACAAGTTTGTGGGGCACCAAATCGACACTCGACGGCGGCGCAGGTAACGACTCAATCCGCAACTTCAGCGACAAGGTTACAATCAGCGGCGGCACGGGTTCCGACACAATCACTAACCAAGGCGCGAACAGTTCAGTCAGCGGCGGCGCGGGCAACGATTCAATCGGAAATTATTCGGGCAAAGTCACGGTTACGGGCGGCGACGGCAACGACAGAATAATAAGTTACGGCGGTCCTTCCTCCAAAATTTACGGCGGAGACGGCGACGATTATATCCTTAACGGCGGCAACACCGATACAAGCTTGTGGGGCACCAAATCGACACTCGACGGCGGCGCGGGCAATGATTCAATCGTCAACTGGAGCGAAACCGTCACGGTCAACGGCGGCACGGGCTCCGACACAATCATTAATCACAGCGCGACAGTTTCAATCAGCGGCGGCGCGGGTAACGACTCAATCTACAACGAAAGCGCGAACGTGACGATACTCGGCGGCACGGGCAACGATAAAATTTCTAACGAATTCGGCAACAACACTTCGATAATTGCGGGCGCGGGTAACGACAGCGTGTACAACAGGAGCTATTACACTACCGTTTACGGCGGCGACGGCGCGGACACAATCACCAACTACGACGCCCTAAAATCGTACATAATCGGCGGCGAGGGCAACGATTTAATCAGCTTGAAAGGCAGTGCCGCCAAATATGCTTCCAACATTACGGTCAGCGGCGGTGCGGGCAACGATAAAATTTACGGCGGCGGCTACAAAACTTTGTACAAATACACGGCGGGCGACGGCAACGATAAAATCAGCGGCTTCACCGCGACGGACACTTTGCAAATCGGCGGCGCGGCTTACAGCTCAACCAAAAGCGGCAAGAATATCATCGTCACGGTCGGCAACGGCAAGATAACTCTGGTCGGCGCGGCTAAGCTTAAGACGGTCAATATCGACGGCGTGGAGGCTGATTCGTGGAAACTTAGCGGCTCAACTGCCACTCACAAAACCAAACCCGTCACCGTCAAGGGCGTCAAGTCGGTCAAAGGTCTCACGCTCAACGGCAAAGTCGTTACGGTCTCAAGCGCGTCGCTCGGCACGAAAAAAGTTACAATCAGCGGCACAGGCTACACACTCAACCTCGGCTCGGATGTCAAAGCTCCCGCAAAAAAATCGGCGGGCTGGACGTTGAGTAAATCGACTGCCACTTACAAGGGCTCGTACAAGACGGCGGGCTACACTCTCGCCAAAAACAAAAAATCTATCGCTTACTCGAAGGCAACGACTGCAACGGGTTTCGCGACGATTAAGGGCGCAAAGTCCGTCAGCGGGCTCACAATCAGCGGCAAAACCATTACGGCGGCGGCAAGCTCGTTGTCGAAAAAAATCACCGTCAACAGCGGCAGCTACGGCTTCAGCTTCGACACGGACTACACCGACGCGATAATCACGGGCACTGCCAAAGACGATACGATTCGCGTCGCGGGCAACTATGTCACGCTGAAAAGCGGCGCGGGCAACGACAAAATTATCAGCACGGGCAAACACGTTTCAATCAGCGCAAGCGGCGGTCGCAACCATATTTCACTCGGCGCGAATTCGTCGGACCAAATCGTTCGGACGGGCGACGGCGACGATACCATTTACAGCAACGGTTCCTACAACACAATCAGCGGCGGCAAAGGTAACGACAAACTTTACGGCGGCAAAGGCAACGACACGTTCATTTACACGGCTGGCAACGACAAAATTTTCAACTACGGCGACGACGACATAATTCAAGTCGCGGCGGGCACCACGATTAAACCTTCGATTGTCGGCAGCGATTACGTCTTCACAATCGGCAACGGCAACATTACGGTCGACGGCGGCGCAAGTAAACGTATTCGTTTCGTCGACAGTAACGGCAACGACGTTTGGTCAAGCGATACGTCCGAACCCGTCATCATTGAAGACAAGAAAGTTACGCTCACGGACAGCTTCCTCGACGACACCTTCAACGTCACGACCGATAAACGCGTCCAAAACGTTGCCGCCAAAATCGTGACGATTGACAGTTCGGCGGTAAATCATCCGCTGACAATCACGGGCAACGGTAACGCCAATCACATCACGGGCACGGCTGAAGACGATTCAATCAGCGGCGCGGCGGGTGCCGATAAACTCTACGGCTCCGACGGCAACGACACGCTCAACGGCGGCGCGGGTAATGATTCGCTTTACGGCGGCGCGGGCGCGGATGTCTTCTACTACAAAAAAGGCGACGGCAACGATAAAATTTTCGACTACACCAACGACGACACGATTCAGCTTGCGAAGGGCACGTCGATTAAATCTGCGAAGAAGAGCGGCAAAGATTACGTCTTCACAATCGGCAGCCAAAAAGTTACGGTCGTCGGCGGCGCGGAAAAATATATTCGCGTCGTCAATTACAACGGCAACGAAAGCTGGTATCCCGAATCTCCGCCCAACCCCGTCACAGTCAAAGGCAAGAAAGTTACGCTCACGGACGGCTTCATTGACGACAGCTTCAGCGTCAACAGCTACAGCGGCATTTCCAAAACGGTTGCTGCGAAAATCGCGACGATTGACGCGTCGGCTGTCGACCATGCGCTTGAGATTACGGGCAATAAGAATGCCAACATCATCACGGGTACGGCTGAAGACGATTATTTGAGCGGCGGCGCGGGCGGCGATAAAATTTACGGCGGCGACGGCAACGACTCACTGTGGGGCGGCGCGGGCACCGATACCCTTTACGGCGACGACGGCGAAGATACGTTCATTTACAAGAAGGGCGACGGCAAAATTGTTGTTGCTGATTACAAGAGCGGCATCGACTCGATTGTTGCGCTCGACGCAGGCAAAGTCGCGTTCAAAAGCTTTTCCAAGGACAGTGTCACATTCAGCGTCGGCAGCGGTTCAATCGTCGTCAACAATGCCGCAAGTCAGCGTGTCGAAGTCGTCGACGGCTCCGGAAACGTATTGGCTTATCGCAATCCCGGCTGAACATCCGACACGACAAAAAAATTTCTCCCGTCACAATCGGCGGGAGTTTTTTTTGCAGTCGACGTGACACCGAGCCGAAGTTCCGAACGAAATTGAGCTGTAACATTTTACGACGGCGGCAGGAAATTTTATTCTGTCGCCTAATTTTTTTGTCGGTGATTGAAATGAAACATCTCAACGAAATTTTATCCGACGCGTCGACGGAGGAGGAGCTCAAATTTCTGTTCGCGAAGTTCTTCAAGCTCAAGCTGTCGACGAAAAATTTTATCGACCTGTACACGCCGCAAATCCTGTTCGAGTTCAAATTCGACGCGCCGCTGAAAAATCTGCACGTCCGCGCAAAAATCGTCGCACAAACGCTCTACTACGTCCGACGCCTGAAATTCGGCAAAGATACTCGCGCCGTCAGTGAAAATATTTGCGTCGTATCGAAAACTGCCGCCGCATTTTTCAAGACCGACGGCTTCGACGAATTCATCCGCCGCAAAACTTACGATTGGGATCTTGCGCCGTCTTCCCCGTGCAACAAACTTGTCGCCGACCTTGCCGCACACTACGCCGTTAAAGCCAAGCACGTTTACGACTTCGCCGACGCCGAGGACACAAAAAATTTCGTCGAACTTATCAATCGCAATTTGAGCGTGCAAATCGTGCTGGACATTTTGCCCAAGGACATCAACGAAAATAATTTTTATCAGATTTTCCTGCACTGGCAAAAAATTTTCGGCGCGGCTGTCGAAAACGGGCACAAATCCTCCGAATACTTCGTGACCGACATTGAGCAGGGCAAGTCCGAAATTGTCGGCAACGGCGTACTTTTCAACATGAGCGACGGCGAATACATCAAAAAATTTCTCAATCTTGCCGAGTACAAATATTTTTGGCGCGTCTACGAAAAAATCCGCGACGTGCGCACCGTCATTGCCATTCGTCAAAAAATGGATCGCATGACCGAAATTAATCTGCGCCGATTCACGGGCGAATTTTACACGCCGCTTGAATTCGCCGAAAAAGCCGTCGATTATTTGAGGCACGTCGTCGGTGAAAATTGTTGGCGCACGGGCAAATTCCGCTTGTGGGATATGGCGGCGGGCACCGGCAATCTTGAATTCGCGTTGCCCGAAGAGGCTTTGCCATACTGCTACATTTCCACGTTGCTCGACGACGACGCCGACTATTGCCGAAATATTTTCAAGCAATCCACCGTTTTCCAATACGATTATCTCAATGACGACGTGAATTTTTTCGGGCACGAACAAATTTTGGAAGGGCTCGGCGTCAAGCGCAAGATGCCGCAAAAACTCGTCGACGATCTCAAAAATCCCGAACTGCGCTGGATAATTTTCATCAATCCGCCGTATGCAACCGCCAACAACAAACAACTTACAAACCGCGACATTGACAAATCAAGCGTTTCAATGACGGCTTTACGAAAACTTATGACGGCTGACGATATGGGCGAAACCAGCCGCGAATTATTTTCGCAGTTCCTGTATCGAATCAGCCGCGACTTTGCCGACCGTCAAGCGTGGCTCGGAATTTTTTCTAAGTTCACTTATATAAACGCGAACAACGACCAACAACTCCGCGACAAAATTTTTCGTTACAAGTTCGAGCGTGGATTTACTTTCAGCTCGCAAAATTTTCAAGGGTGCAAGGGCAAGTGGCCCGTCGGATTTTTAATTTGGAATCTCGGTGAACACATTCCGCTTGAGGCGCAAGAAATTTCGTTGGACGTTTACGACGCCGCAGTCGAGAAAATTGCCGTGAAAACATTTCAACCTGCGCGGCGTGACGAATTCTTGAGCAAATGGATTGAGCGTCCGCCCGCACGAAAAGTTTTTCCGCCGTTGTCGGGAGCATTGAACGTTGCCGCGCAGAATAAAGACCGTCGCGACCGAATTGCCGAAAATTTTTTGGCGTCGCTGACGGTCAAGGGCAACGAGTTTTCAAATCAAACTTACACGTCGATTTTATCGGGACCGTATGTAAGCGCGGGCGCGTTGTCCGTGACGCCCGACAACTTCGAGCAATGCATGGTGGTGCATATGGTGCGGCGACTGCCTAAGGCGACGTGGCTCAACGACCGCGACCAATTCATGCAGCCGACAAAAAAATTAACGCCCGAATTCATATCGGACGCGGTTGTTTGGAGTTTGTTCGCGCCGTCGAATCAGACGGTGAGTCTGCGCGGCGTGGAATACGAGGGCACGATTTATCGGATGCCGAACAATTTTTTCCCGTTCAAGTTGGCGGAAGTGCGGCGTTGGGAGTGTTCGTCGCCTGAAATCCGAATGCAGTTGGCGCGTGCGACGGAGGATCGATTTGCGGCGACGTGGCTTTCGGGACGTGAGCTGTCGACTGCGGCGCGTGAGGTGCTTGCGGCGGGTCGTGAGATTTATAAACTCTTTTACAATTCACTTTATGTGCTTGAGCCCGCTTGCCAAAAATTTAAAATCACTGACTGGGATGTCGGTTGGTATCAAATACGCATGGCAACAAACAAATTTTTCGATGGAGACTACGCGCACATACAAATTGCAATAAAAAATCTGTCGGATAAGCTGTTGCCGCAAATTTACGAGCTTGGCTTTTTGCGCGACGAGGTGCGATATTTTTGACGGCGTGCGGAGTGATTGGCGTCATCAATTCGACGACTGTAACCTGCGCCGTATTTCAAACGTTCGGGCTTGCCGTCGCCGCGCAGAATTCCGTCGCGTTCAATACTTTTCAACAGCCGATTAATTTTGTCGAACGTTTTGAGGTCGTGCTTGCGCCAATAAATGTAATGTTCAAAACCCAAGTCTTCAAACAGTTTGTTCATTTAAGTGTTTCTCCCAATCTTCGTCAGCAATAAATTTCTGCCATTCTTCGTCGGTGAATTTGACGTAATGCCCGGCTTTAAAGCTGTTGTCGCTGCGTTCAATTTCGGCATAGAAACGGGCGGCGCGAATTACCTTCGGGAGGTCGAATTTGCCTTCGGCGAACATGTCTTTGAGCTCCAAGACGAAATATTTCCATTCGAGCGGCGTGAAGGTGACATTTTCAGTGACGTTCAAAATTTCGGGATTCAGCGTTTGAGATTCAGTCATTTTAATCACTCCTTGAAAATATTTTACAGCGGACGCGAAGTCGATTCAACGGCGCGTCTTGAAAAAAATTCGGCGGCTGATATAATCAGCGCAACAAAAATTTTTTGGGAGGCGACCAATATGAAATGGGTTTGCAACATTTGCGGCTATGTGTACGACGAGGAAGACGGCGACCCCGACAACGGCATTGAGCCCGGCACGAAGATGGACGACGATTTTGTCTGCCCGCTGTGCGGCGTCGGCAAAGACGACTTCAGCCCCGCCGAATAAAAAAAATTTTCGGCGCGTGTAGAAAATCGCAATGCACTGTGCTAAAATTAATTCAGCAATATTTTGAGGAGGCAGTTTTCAAATGAAAGTAACTGTAGTTGGTTCCGGCAATGTCGGCGCGACCGTGGCGAACGTCTTGGCGACAAAAGGTTTCGCAAGTGAAGTCGTCCTTATCGACATCAAAGAAGGTCTTTCCGAAGGCAAAGCGATGGACATCATGCAGACGGCTCACATGCTCAACTTCGACACGACGGTTACGGGCGTGACCAATGATTATGCGGCGACGGCAGGCTCGCAAGTCGTTGTCGTCACGAGCGGTATCCCGCGCAAGCCCGGCATGACCCGCGAACAACTCATCGGCACCAACGCCAAAATCGTCAAAAGCGTCGTCGACCAAATCTTGGCGCACTCGCCCGAAGCGATTCTGATTATCGTGTCGAATCCTATGGACGCAATGACGTATCTCACGCTCAAAGACACCAAACTTCCGCGCAACCGCATAATCGGTCAAGGCGGCATGCTCGACAGCTCCCGTTTCCGCTACTATCTCGCCGAAGCACTCAAGGAAGCCGGCTATCCCGCGACGCCTACGGATATTGACGGCATGGTCGTCGGCGGACACGCTGATAAAACGATGGTTCCGCTCGTCAGCTTGGCAACATATCGCGGCATTCCCGTCACGCAACTTTTGAGCGACGAAGCAATTCAAAAGGCAGTCGAGGCTACCAAAGTCGGCGGCGCGACCTGCACGAAACTTTTGGGAACGTCCGCGTGGTATGCTCCCGGCGCAGCGGCAGCGGCTCTCGTTGAAGCTATCGCCCTTGACGCAAAGAAACTCATTCCGTGCTGTGTCTATCTTGACGGCGAATACGGCGAAAAAGATCTTTGTATCGGCGTGCCCGTCATCCTCGGCAAGAACGGCGTCGAAAAGATTGTTGAAGTCGAATTCTCCGCCGCCGAAAAAGCCAAGTTCGCCGAAAGCGTCGCGGCGGCTCGCGATGTCAACAGCAAGCTCGGTGAGGCTCTCGCGTAAAATTTTCCCGTCACGAAATCAAATTAAGGAACTCTGCCGTAACGCAGGGTTCCTTTTGATTTACGGGGCACGCGACACTTTGCGGCAGTTAAGTTTGATTTAAGGGGGTGAATCATTTTGACGATATTGCAGTTGAAGGACACGACATAGTTTTTTCCAAGGAGGAGATCACAATGTTGGAACGCGTTGAACGAATTGCACGGGTCGCCCGCGTCAAAGGAGTTGCTCACGATAACAGACACCGTTTCGACAGCGGGCGCAATCGCCGCGACGAGACCGGCACTTTCGCCGAAGAACTGCGCCGCGTGATGAATAAAAAGGCTGAACCCGTCAAGAAAACCGAAATTCCCGAAGCGTATGATTTGGAGCTTACCAGTTGCGGAACTCATTCGCTGTTCTACTCAAGCGGCTTGAGTCTCGATATGTTGCTTAATATCTGAAATCGTCGCTTGCAAGGAGGCTTAACCATGACCGACAAAAATTTTATGCGGCTTGCCCTGACCGAGGCGCGGCAAGCTTACGACGAAGGCGAAGTTCCAATCGGTGCCGTTCTCATTGACGAGGACGGCATTTTAATTTGCGGCGAACATAACCGAATCGAACAGCTCAATGACGCGACGGCTCACGCGGAAATTTTGGCGTTGCGGGCGGCAAGTCACAAGCTCAATTGTCGGCGGTTAAGTTCGTGCACGCTGTATTCGACGGTGGAGCCCTGCGCAATGTGTGCGGGCGCGTTGGTATTGTGCCGCGTGCGACGGCTTGTTTACGGCGCGACGGATTCAAAGTTCGGCGCGGCGGAGTCGCTGTTCAACGTGACGGACAATCCCGCGCTCAATCATCGGCTCAACGTGACGGCGGGCGTGTTGGAGGACGAATGCCTTGCGCTGATGAAAAATTTCTTCGCCAACGTCCGCAACAAATAAAGATTGCAAGTGATTTTACTCGCAATCTTGTAATCTCGTAATCTCGCAATCTTTTCAGCGTACGTCGAAAGGAGCGGGCAATTCCCACGCGCTGTCCGAAAGATAATCCGTTGTGACCTGCGCGGCTTCCAAAGATTTCGGCGACGACTTGCCCGACTGCACCGCGTTATTGTAAATCAGCGCGTCAATCGCGACGGGAACGCCCATTGCCTTTTCAAGTTGGGCGCGGCTCGTGTTGTAGCTGTACAGCGCGGCGTAATAGTTGTTGCGCGTCTCAACGACCTTTTCCTGCGCGTTCATGACGTTTAAGTTCGTGTCGACGCCCTCGACGTAACGAATCTGCGCGATAGAAAATTCTTCCTCGGCTTTTGCGACGGCGGCAGCTGTGACCTCGATGTTCTTTTCGGCGGTCTTCAGGGCGATGTACGCGCTGTGAACTTCAAGTTCAATCGTCTCAAGCTGTTCGCGGGCAACGGATTCGGCGCGACGTTCGGCGGCTTGAGCCTGGTGAACTTGCGCGCTCGTGACGCCGTTGTCGAAAATGTTCCAGTTCATTTCCACGCCCGCAAGCCAACGTTCGCCGCCGTGATCCGCCTTCATGAAAGATTCGCCCGTCAAAATTCCGCCGACAACCGCATTGACGCTCGGGCGGTAACCGGCTTTCGCGGCGGAAGTGTTCGCTTCAGCCTGCTTGACGGCGTAAGCGGCGGCAATTCCGTCGGGACGATGTGCCAGCGCGTATTCGAGACATTGCGGCTCCGTGAGATTGTAGCGCGTGAAGTCCGCCTTGGTGCTTGCGGAAATTTCGGTGTCGACGGGCAAACCTATAACATTGTTGAGGCGGGCGACTGCCGTTTGATAATTGCCCTGCGCGCTGTTAAGGGATTGTTGCGTGTTGGCAAGCTGAACGCCCGTTGCAAGCAAGTCGGACTTTGCGACGGTGCCGACTTCGTATTGAATCGTGACGTATCGCAAATGTTCCTGCAAAAGTTCCAACGCCTGCTGCTGAACGTCGACCAAACTGGACTGTTGCAGGACTTGGAAATAAGCCGCCGCCGCCTGATATTTGACGGTCTGCCGCGAATTTTCCAGCGTCAAATCAGCCGCGTTGAGCCCGTAGCGAGCCGACTCCCGCTGATTTTCCTGCCGACCGCCCGTGTAAAGATTCATGCGCAGGGTGAATGAGTTCGAGCTCTCGTAATTGTAATTCGGGTACAAGCGCACGTTCAGCCCGATATCAATTCCGTAACGTTCGGCGTATTCGTCGCTTTGAGTCAGGACACTGTCGCGGGAACTGCGGGCACCTCGGCGATAATATCTGCCGCCGATATGGTAATTTGTCGACGACCAACTTAGCGTCGGACCGGCACTCCTGCGCACGGCTGACAAATACCAACGCGCCGCCTCACGGTCTTCCGCCGACTGTTCGATTAGGCGATTGTTCTTGAGCGCGAGCCCGATAGCTTCGTCGAGCGTCAAGGCAACTCCGTCTGCGGCAAACGTCACGTTCGGCAGGAGGAGACACATTGCCGCCGCTAACGTCGCGAAAAATTTTTTCATGTCGAATCCTCCTCAAGCTGTTTGACGTTTGACCAGATTGGCGAAAATTCCGCCGCGTGCAACAAGTTCGTCGAAACTGCCGCTCTCGACAATCCGTCCCGCGTCCATGACAAAAATCCTGTCGCAGTTGCGAATCGTGCTTAATCTGTGCGCAATGATGATTCGCGTGGCGTGGAGCGCGTCCAAACTTTTCGTGACAATGGCTTGCGTGCGATTGTCCAGCGCGGAAGTCGCCTCGTCGAAAATCAAAATGTTCGGCTTCGTCACCAGTGCGCGGGCAATCAAAAGCCTCTGCCGCTGACCGCCGCTGATGTTCGTTGAGCCTTCGGAAATGACCGTTTGCATACCCATTGGCATCATCGCGATATCCATTGCAATGCCCGCCGCCTCCGCCGCCGCCCACGCATCTTCTTGCGTCAAGGCGTTTGTGCCGATTATGTTCGTGAAGATGTCGCCCTGCATGAGCTGACCGTTTTGCAGGACGACGCCCATTTGCGTGCGGACGCTTGGCAAATTCAGTTCGGCAAGGTCTTGCCCGTCGAAGTAGATTGAGCCCTTGCGCGGAGTCTCGAATCCGAGCAACAGTCGCACGAGCGTCGACTTGCCGCAACCGCTTTTGCCGACAATCGCGACACTTTCGCCCGCCGAAATTTTAAAGCTCACGTCGTGCAAAACGTCCTTGCCCGTGCCGTAAGCGAACGTGACGTTGCTGACTTCAATCGCGCCGCTCAAAATGCCCGCGTCCGCCTTTTCGCCGACGCTTTCGGGAACTTCCTTGAGTATCGGGCGCAAATTCTCAATGTGCGGCTGAATGGCGAAGTACTGTCCGACGAGCGGAATAATTCCGTTGAGCGTGGCGTTAAAACTGCTGAACGCGCCTTGGAATGCGATAAACTGCGCGTAAGTGATGCCCTGCACCGTTTGACCGTTCGGACCGACGGAGTCCATGCCGTAAACCGCAATGTAATACAGTGCCATCGTCAAGATGAACGGTTGCACGCTGCCGATAATCGCGTTGTAGTTGCTTTGCCAACGGAGTTTGAGGTTCCACTTCCACGTTTCGCCGAAAACCGAGCTCCACAGCCAGTAAGCTTGATTTTCCGCGCCGTGCTCACGAAATTTGGCGAGCCCCTTGAAAATCTGCTGGACAATGCCCGCCTCCTTATTGTTGGCGGCGATCAGGTTGCGCTGAAAATTTATGACGCGCCGATAAATGAACGCGGTAATAATTGCGTAGACAAACCATATCGCGACAGCCGCCGCCGTGAGCTTGAGGCTGTAGTAGCACATCAAAAATATGCTCCAGAAGCTGAAGACGAAGCCGAACAGTCCGCCGATAAAGTCCGCGCTGACAAGCCCTTTAACGACGCTGATACCGTTCATGCGGCTTGCCAGTTCGCCCGACGTGAATTGGCGGAAAAATTTCGTCGGCAACGTAAGCAGTCGGTTCCACATTGCCGCCTCTGTCGCCATATTCATGCGAGTGGAAATTCTCATGACGGCGATTGTCCGCACGATACCCAAACTTGCCGTCGTGAAGCTTGTGACCATGATAACTTGCGTGACGGTCGCGAGCCCTTGACGGTCGAGAATCGGGATTATGTCCGCGAAAATCGTTTCCGTAACCAGCGGCATTGCAAGCGGAATCAGTCCCGAAACGAGGCTTATCACGATGACGGTCTTGTAGTCGGAAACCCAGCACTGCTTGAAGATGAACTTCATCAAGTCGAGAATGCCCAGCTCCCGCGCAGGAAATCCCGCGTAACACTCAAATGCGTTTTTGTCAATCTGCGCGGCAATGTCGTCGGTTATCGGGACGCCGTCGGGCTTGTCCTTGGTAACGAGTTTGTATTTGCCGGGCGCGGTCGGAATGAAGGCTGACAAAATTTTTTCCGCGCCGAAGTAGCCGATAATGACGCCGCTGTCGTTCCTGTGCCAATCGTCGACGAGCTCAATCAAGCGTACTTGCATGTTGCCCTTTTGAATCAGCCGCCGAATCAATCTGATTTGGTCGAGTCGCCGCACAAGCTCCGCGTCGAGTTTGATGTTGTCGGTCGGCATGTTCAGGGCGACTGCCGCCCGCCGCACGATAAACGACGCCTCCTCCAGCCGTTCGACGTGTTCGGTCGTTTCGCTGTAAGTCGTCGCCTCTTCGCCGAGCAAATTCGCGATTGAGTTGTTGAGCAGTCGCCGCTGATTGCGTGAGCGAACTTCCACGCGTTGCGAAAAGCGTTTGTCTTCAGCTTGGAAGCGCACGCCTAACAGCATTGAAAAAATCGACGCGTTGTCGCGGAAAGTCTCAATCAAATCGTCGTCGCCGTCGAGCACGGTGCCGTTGAGCCACGTAATTAAAATGTCGTCGCCCTTGTCGGCAATCAGTCGCAACCACGGCAGTTTAATCAGCTCCGTGAACCAGCGGCGCATGAAAATTTTCAGCGTGTCGGGCGCAACTTCGTCGAACGTGAGAATTTTTATCCGCGTGTCCGTCGCGGCGAATATGAGCGTTTCTGTTTGCTTGAATTCGTCGAGCGCGGGAAATGCCGCGTCGCCCGTCGCAAGCTCCACCAGAAATTGTTGGCGGAATGAGCCTTCTTCGCGCGTCACGGCGTAAACTTCGACCTTGCCCGATTCAATCAGCGCAAGCAATTCGCCGTCGGGCAGTCGCACGCGTTCGCCAGCCATAAGCGAAAAATTTTTGTCCATTAGCTGCCCCCTACTTGTCGAAGTCGGAAATGTTGTCGCCCTCGTTACTGCGTTCCTCAATCAGTCGGCGATAAGGTCCGTCGTGCTGAATCATTTCGCGGTGAGTGCCGCGCTCAACAACAACGCCGTGCTCCAGAACGATAATTTCGTCGCAGTCGCGAATCGTCGACAATCTGTGCGCGACAATCAAACATGAACAGCCGCGCCGCCGAATATTTTCCAGCACGATTTGTTCAGTCATCGGGTCAAGCGCACTGGTCGCCTCGTCGAGAATCAGCAGTGACGGATTGTTGGCAAGGGCACGCGCAATTTCAAGCCGTTGACGTTGCCCGCCCGAAAAATTCATGCCGCCTTCCGAAACGTCGGAGTCGTAGCCTTTTTCAAGCGCAAGAATGTCTTCGTGAATGCAAGCGTCCTTCGCCGCCTGAATTATGTCGCTGCGGCGGACGGAGTCGTCGAACAGCGACAAATTCTGCGCGACGGTGCCCGTTATCTGGAAAACATCTTGGTCGACGGCGGACACGGAATTGACAATCACTGCGCGGGGCAATTCGCGACGCAACACGCCGTCGAGCCGAACTTCGCCGCGCCACTCCTCGTAAATGCCCGTGACAACTTTGGCGACGGTCGATTTGCCGGAGCCGCTTGCGCCGATAACCGCAACCCAATGTCCCGGCTCAATGTGCAAGCAAAATTTATTGAGCAACGGCTTTTCAAGCGGGCTGTAACCAAAATCGATGTCCTTGAGCTCAAGTTCGCCGTTGAGCCGAGCAATCGGCTTATCGGCGGGAATTTCTTCGTCGCGGCAGTTGAGCGTGTCGACTTCGTAGCGGCGCACGTCGTTTAGGCGTTGCATTTGCATTTCGGTTGTCTGCAGTGTCGAGCCGAGTCCGAGCAGTGCGTTGACGGGTGCTTGAAAACTTCTCATAAGCGATTGGAACGCGGTAAACATGCCCGCCGTCATTGCGCCTTCCATAATCGAAAAGCCGCCGAGCGTCATAATCAACGCGCCGTTAATGCCGCCGAGGAGCGTCGGAATAATCGTCGCCGTCATTGACCACAGCGCGACATCCTGACTGCCCTTGAGAACTTTGGCGCGATAGCCCGCCCACTTCGCGAAAAAATCCGACTCGTTGCCGTTCGCCTTAATCGTCTCAATCATCATCAAGCCGTTCATCATCGTGCCGTATTCCTTGCCCGCGTCCTGCTGAATTTTCATGTTGAGGTCTGTCAAATGTCGGCGCAGGGCGAAGAACATCACGAAGTTGATGCTCGAAAAAAATATTCCTATCAGCGTCAAAGTCACGTTGTATTGCAGTAACAGCAGCAAATAAAAAATCGCGACGATGAAATTTAAAACCGCCGTCGCCGCAGGTCCCGACAGCACGCCCGCGATTGATTCGTTGTAGCTGACACGCGACGCCACTTCGCCCGCGAAACGCTGATGGAAAAACGCCATTGGCAACCGCAACAAATGCCAAAAGAAACTCGACGAATCGGCAAGCGTCAATTTTTTTTGCCAGCGAGTGAGTATGACGGCTTGCAACCACGTCATTACGCCGCACACGACCCAAGATACCGTCATTGCCAAGCAGAAGTTGAACATCCAATCGGAATGCTTTTTCGTCAAAATGTCGTCCAAAAAAATTTGGCTGAACACCGGCGACGCAAGTCCCGGAACAATCAAGCCGAGATTGAGCAACACGATAAACAGCACCGCCCACTTGTCTTGAGCGAGCTTTTCGGCGACGGCGCGGAAAATATTGTAGCGGTTACCTTCGGGCTTGAAATTGTCGTTCGGGACGATGTTCAATGCCACGCCCGTGTAAGACGTGCGGAACTCGTCCCACTTGACGGTGCGTCGCCCCATTGCGGGATCGTTCAGATAAACGGTGTCGCCCTTGATGCCCTCAAGCACGACGAAGTGATTGAACTCCCAATGAATAATCAGCGGGAAAATCATCAGCTCACGGATTCTGTCGGCGTTCCAGCGGTAACCGTTGGCGTCACAACCGCGATTGCGTGCCGCACGAATCACGCAGCTTGCCTTGGAGCCGTCGCGATTGACGCCGCATTCTTGACGGAGTTTTTCGAGCGGCAGCCACAATTTGTAATGCGACAAAATCATCGACAGCGACGCCGCGCCGCATTCGGTAGCCTCCATTTGCAGGATTGTCGGCACCTTCACGCGCGAATTGCCGAAGCCGAAAAAATCTTTGATACGGTCGATTATGTTCATTATCTGCTCCGTAACCACTGACTTAGCTTGTAGAAAACTTTTTCAATCGGCGGCTTGCGCTCAATGATAATCGAGCCCGTGCAAAAACTGCCCGCCGTTATCGGTTTATGTTCGCCAACTTTCGATGTCCACAGATAGCCCGATTTGTCGTCGGCGTCCTTAACAAGGTCGAAGGTCACTTCCATAAGCGACGAATTCTGCGCCTGCAAAATCCATTGCGCAAGCTGTGCGTTGCCGAGGTGCTGTTGAATGCCTTGAATCGTCATTGGATATTGCGACACACTGCGCACGACGCCGATTAAACTGCCCGTCTGCGAAATGTCCGCGCCGTTCGGAGCAAGCTGAATCGTCATGCCCGCTTCAACGCGTTTGCCCTTGTCGAGCGGAATATACAGCAAGCCCGTCAAGTCGTCGCGGTTTTGCGTCATTCGCACGGAACAAATCGGCGTGCCCGCAGTAATCATCGTGCCGACATCAACCATGACTTCATCAACAATGCCGTCGTAGTCGCTGTAAATATCTTCCGCGACGTCCTGCTGATAGCGTTTGGCGTCGTATTGGTAAGCGCGCCCCATAGCGTCGCGGTCGCTGGAGGCAAGCCCCATGCCGTATTGCGCCATTCGGGTATCGGCGTATTGCGTCGCCTGTTCCATGTGAGCAATACGGTCGCCGCGTTTAATCGTCATGCCCGGTCGAACGTAAAGTTGCGCGATTTTACCGTTGGCAATGTGCGAAACGTTCATTACGCCCGCCGAGTCCATGATAAGCCCCATGCCGTCCGCCTTGACCGTGAACGCGCCGTAAATCGACCATAACACAACCGCGAACAGTAACACGAGCACGGCAATTAACGCCATCCAGCTGACGGGCGTCGTTATCGGCAACATCGTGTCGAGCTTTTCGGGCGAACGCAACTTGTCGAGTGCCTCTTGGCTGAAAATCTGATTCTTGCGTTGAATGAGCTGTTCACTTTGCGATGCCATCAATCGTCACCCCCAATCAACGTCACGGTAACTTTCATGCCGTCTTCGAGACCTTCGGCGGCGGACGTGATGACGATTTCGCCTTCGCGCAAGCCCGACAGAATTTCGACGTATTCGCCGTCGTCAACGCCCGTTCGGACGAGACGCCGCTCAATCGTATTTTGCCCCGTGGCGACGAAAACCGCGTTGCGATGCGTATCAATCATTGCGGCAAGCGGTACGGTTAAAAATTTTCGCGGATTTGTCGACCGTAAAATCGCGCCGCTGTATGCCTGTTGCTCAAGCAAGCCGACGCGGTTGTCGACCTCCCAAACGATTTTTCGGAGCGTCGCGGGCTCATTGAGTGCGGGCATAATTTCACGGACGTGCACGGAAAAAACTTCGGCGTCGCCGCGATTGCCCGCCGCGTAGTCAGTATCGTAAGCCTTGCGCAAAATTTTATTGTTCGTAAAGCTCAATTCCGCGCTGTCGCCGACGGCAAGACGTTGCGCATTGCTGTCTTCGACGGGCATGGAAAAGAACAGTCGCGAAAAATTCCCGACCAATGCTATCGGCGTGCCCGCCTGAACGTATGCGCCCTGTTGCCGATACAAAATCAAAACTTCGCCGTCAATCGGTGCCGTCACGTCCTGCCGCGCAGATTGAACGAGCAACTGTGCTTTGACGGTTTGAGCCTCTTTGAGTGCCGCCTCCGACGCACGGAAATTTGCTTCCGCCTCGTCGAATTTTTCGCGGGAAGTAGCGTCGCGTTCCATGAGCCGCGTGTAGCGCATGTAGTTGTTGCGGGCGTTGGCAAGTTGCGCCTCTGCGCGGGCAATGGAACTTTCCGCCTGCTGAATTTTCAGCGGGATGTCGTCGTTTACCAGCGTGAAGATGACTTGTCCGCGCTGTACGTTGGAATTTTTCGACACGAAGATTTGTTCGACACGCCCGTCAATCAGCGCGACGGCGTCCGCCATTTCCTCCGAGTAAAGGTTAATCGTTTCGAGCGCGAGTCGCGGATAAATGTCGCGGACTTGAGCTTTCGCGCCCTGTAGCGGGATTGTGCGCTGTTCCATCCGTTCCATAATCTGATTTTCGCCGGTTTGATTGAGCCACGCGCCGTAAGCTATCATTGCGCCCGCGAACAGCACAATCAGTACCAAGGCGACCATGTAAGGTTTTTTCATTTGCGCTATCAACTTCCTTCGGCGAAAATTTTTTTTGCAGTATAAATCACGGGCAGTTGCCTGTCAAACGAAAAGCCCTCCGACGTGTGCCGAAGGGTTTTTTGCCGCCGTGAAGTGGTTTTAATCAGCGACTCCAATCATCCCAAGTCATGTAGTGACCCGTGACGTTCATTGCGTGTTGACGCGCTTGATCTTGCGTGACTTCCTTGCCGTCGATGAAATATCTGTTATCGCTGCCGTCGGATAAAAAAGTTCCGGAATGAACGACAGCTTGCACGCCAAGATTTGCCCATGCCTTGACGATTTCGCCGTCGTGATTGCCGACGCTGATTTGCCATATGTTGTAACGTTCAGTCGAGCCGTTCAATCTGTTGAGAAGTTGGCTGTCCCGCGTAGTTTCCATAATGCCGCCGCCCGCGACACGGTCAAGTTCGGCGTCGCTCATTGTTTCGAGTTCGGCGTTGATTTTATCGCGTGTCGCCATGTGAATTCAGCTCCTCTAAATTTTGTCGGCGGGAAGACTTTGCTTACCAATGCCAATCGCTGTATTTCATTTGCTTGCCGACAACGTTCATTGCGTAATGACGGGCTTCAAGCTGCGTAATTCTTTTTGTGCCGATGTAGTATTCGTTTTCGCTGCCGCTGGTGAAAAAAGTTCCCGAATGAATTACAGCCGTCACGCCCAATGCCGCCCATGCGTCGGCAATTTCGGCGTCATGATCGTCGCTCATACGTTCGAGTTCGGCATTGAGTTTATTGGGATTTTCGTCACGTGCAGACATTGTCATCGACCTCCGAAATGTTCTGTCGTTTATACGTCGAGCCTCCGATTTTGTTACGCGGTTTGGCAAAAAAATTTTCCGCCGTCAAAAAACCCTCCGACGCGCCGCCGAAGGGTTTTGGGATTCAGCCTAACTCACTAAGGTCGAAATTTTCTTTAAGGAACGAATGAATATAATTGCTGTCAGTCCGGTTGCCGTTGAAGCCGGGATAATTTTTTCTTTTAAGAACCAGACCCAATGCCGCCCAATGCGGATGTTTCGTAAACTCACCGTCGCTCGTCAAAATTTTGTAGTCGTTGTCGCCGTTTTTGGCAGTAAATTCAATTCCGACGCTTGCCGAGTTGCTCATCCGTCAATTTTTCATTCGGTGTTATCATCGCGCATTTCTCCTTTGCCGATTAATCGAATTTGTCAATTCCGAAATTGCTCAAAAGGAACGGTTTAACGTAAGCCTCATCAGTCCGGTTGCCGCTAAAGCCGGGATAATTTCTTTGTTTGAGAACGTAGCCCAGTGGCGCCCAATGCAGATGTTTCGTAAATTCTCCGTCACTCGTCAAGATTCTGTAGTCGTTGCCGCCGTTTTTGGCAGTAAATTCAATTCCGACGCTTGCCGAGTTGCTCATCTGTCAATTTTTCATTCCGTGTTATCATCGCGCATGTCTCCTTTATCGATTAATCGAATTTGTCAATTCCGAAATTGCTTAAGAGGAACGGTTTAACGTAGCTCTCGTCAGTCCAGTTGCCGCTAAAGCCGGGATAATTTCTTTGTTTGAGAACGTAGCCCAGTGCCGCCCAATGCGGATGTTTCGTAAATTCTCCGTCGCTCGTCAAGATTCTGTAGTCGTTGCCGCCGTAGTTGTCGCTGAATTTAATTCCGTTGTCGAAGAACATATTTTTGAGCGAAGTTTTTTCCG
>JADEZP010000079.1 GCA_015206805.1 Quinella sp. 1Q7
TCGTCTACGCGCCCGGCAAAACAAACGAGCAACTTAAAATTATTTTCAAGAATCTTTACGAACGGAGCGCGGGCAATTTAATCGCAAGTCGCGCGAGCCGTGAGCAATTCGAGTTCCTGCGCGAGGACGTTCCCGCCGCTGTCTACGACGAGACGGCGCGAATGATTTACGTTGACCGCGACACGACACTTGAGCGCGACGAGCGGCGTAAAATTCTTGTCGTGACGGCGGGGACAAGTGATGTTCCCGTCGCGGAAGAGGCGCGGCTGACGGCTTATCTTTGGGGCAACGCTGTCGGCACGTGCTACGATTGCGGCGTCGCGGGAATTCATCGGCTGTTCGCGCACATGAACGAGATAACGTCCGCCAACGTGATAATCGTCGTCGCGGGCATGGAAGGCGCACTTGCCAGCGTCGTCGGCGGGTTGACGGCGCGACCCGTTATTGCGGTGCCGACCAGCGTCGGCTACGGCGCGTCGTTCAACGGGCTTGCCGCACTCCTTGCAATGCTCAATACCTGCGCGGCGGGCGTCGGCGTCGTCAACATCGACAACGGCTTCGGCGCGGGCGTATTGGCGTCGAAAATCAATCGTTCGAGGTGAGCTTATGACTTGCAGAAAATTTTTCGCGCTGACAATCTGCGTCGCGCTCATGAATATTTTCGGCGCATGCGGTGCGCAAAAGGAGGTTGCTCAACAAATGCCAAGTGAAAATTTTTCTGCCGAGACCGTCACGCTCAACAGCGGCTACACAATGCCGCGAATCGGCTTCGGCACGTGGACGCTAAGTAAAAGCGTCGCGGAAGATTGCGTTTATCACGCGCTCAAAGTCGGCTATCGGCTAATCGACACGGCGCGCTACTACGGCAACGAAGTCGGCGTCGGACGCGGCGTCCGCAGGGCTATCGACGACGGAATTGCCACGCGCGAAGAAATTTTCGTCATAACCAAAATCATGCCGAGCGGCTCCCCCGATATGTCAATCGACAACGCAATCGCCGCCCTTGACATCGGCTACGTCGACTTGATGTTGATTCACCAGCCCGGCTACGGCGACGACGAGGCTTATCGCGCACTCGAACGCGCCGTTCAAGCCGGCAAAGTCCGTTCAATCGGCATATCGAATTACTACACGCCCGAAGACTTCGACAGGATACGCAACGCCGCGCAGATTGTCCCAGCCGTCGTGCAGAACGAAAATCATCCGTACTTCCAGAACGCACAGCTTCAAGCTTACGTCGCGCAATTCGGCACGGTCGTTGAGTCGTGGTATCCGTTCGGCGGACGCGGAAACACTCAAAAAATTTTCGGCGACGCCACAATTCAACAGCTCGCCAAAAAATATTCCAAGTCGCCCGCGCAGATTGTCTTACGTTGGCAACTTCAGGCGGGTTACGTCGCGATACCCGGCTCGTCGAATCCCAAACACATCGCGGAGAATTTTGACATCTTCGACTTCAGCTTGACGCCCGACGAAATGAATCAAATGCGCGCCTTGGATAAAGGTCAACGCTTCGAACAGTGGTAAACTTTTCTGCCTCGACTGCGGTCGGGGCTTTTTTAATCGGCGGCAAGTCTTGAAATATTTTTCGGCGTATGTTAGCTTAAAGCCGTAAAGGAGGCTTATTGATGGAACAACAGATACAAAAGTTGCGCGTTCGTGCTGACGAGGCAGTTCGCGGCGCGACGACACTGCGGGAGCTCGACGATGTGCGCGTGAAATTTCTCGGCAAGAAGGGCGAACTCACGACCTTACTGCGCGGCATGAGCAAACTCACGGCGGAGGAACGCCCGATTGTCGGCAAGCTCGTCAACGAGGCGCGCTCACAAATCGAACAGCTCATCGCGGAAAAAAATTCACAGCTCAAGTCGGCGGAACTTCAAGCGCGGCTTGCGACGGAGACAATCGACGTGACGTTACCGGGTCGGCGCGTTCATGACGGACATTTGCACCCGTTGACGCTGACACTCAACCGTGTGAAAGAAATTTTCGTGAGCATGGGTTACAGCGTCGAAGAGGGTCCCGAAGTCGAAACGGACTATTACAACTTCGAGGCACTCAATCTGCCGAAAGATCACCCCGCGCGCGATATGCAGGATTCGTTTTACATCACGGAGGAAATTTTGTTGCGGACGCAGACGTCGCCCGTGCAGGCGCGGACAATGGAACGTCACCGCGACAACGAGCCGATACGCATGATTGCGCCCGGTCGAGTTTATCGCCGCGACGATTACGACGCGTCGCACTCCCCGATGTTCACGCAGGTCGAAGGTCTCGTTATCGACAAGGGCATTTCGTTCGCGGACTTGAAGGGCACGCTTGAGGACTTCAGCAAGAAAATTTTCGGCGAGCGGACTAAAATTCGTCTGCGTCCGAGTTTCTTCCCGTTCACGGAGCCGAGCGCGGAAGTCGACGTTTCGTGCGTCATGTGCCACGGCGAAGGTTGCCGCGTCTGTCAGGGCACGGGTTGGCTTGAAATTTTGGGCGCGGGCATGGTGCACCCCGACGTGCTCAAAATGAGCGGCTACAATCCCGACGAGGTCAGCGGCTTTGCGTTCGGCATGGGCATTGAACGTATCGCGATGTTGACTTACGGGCTTGACGACATGCGCTTGCTTTACGATAACGACGTGCGTTTCTTGAGACAGTTCTAAGGCGGTGATTTTGTGCAGGTTTCTACCAAATGGCTGAAGGATTACATTGACATAAACTTGACGGCGGACGAGCTGGCGGACAAATTCACGCTGGCGGGCATTCCCGTCGAAAACGTGATTCACGCGGGCGCGGGACTTGAACGCGTCGTGACGGGTCGCATTGCCGAGTTGAAGGCGCATCCCGATTCGGATCATCTGCAGGTTTGCCAAATGGACATCGGTGCGGAAAATTTGTTGCAGGTCGTCACGGGCGCACCGAACGTCGCGGAAGGTCAAATCGTGCCCGTCGCATTGGTCGGCGCACATTTGCCGAACGGTCAAAAAATTTCCAAGGGAAAAATGCGCGGCGTCGCGTCGAACGGCATGCTTTGTTCGGCGGGCGAACTCAAACTTGAGCTGGAGGGCTTGCCGATTGAACAGCAGATTGGCATTTACATTTTGCCGAACGATACGCCCGTCGGATTGCCCGCCGCAAAAGTTTTGGGACTCGACGACGACATACTTGAGTTTGAGCTCACGGCGAATCGCGGCGACTGTTTCAGCGTTATCGGACTTGTGCGCGAGCTTGCGGTTCTTACTAAAAAAACGCCGCGTTATCCCGACATCACCGTCACTGAAGACGACGCAAGCGAGGCGTCCGCGCTGGTCAAAATCGGCATCGACGCGCCCGACCTGTGCTCAAGATTTTCTGCGCGGGTGCTTACGAACGTCAAACTTGCGCCGTCGCCCGAATGGATGGTCAAACGGCTTGAGGGCGCGGGTATGCGTGCGATTAACAACGTCGTCGACGTAACGAACTTCGTCATGCTTGAGCTTGGTCAACCGCTCCACGCTTACGACTTCGACGCGGTTGTCGGGCATGAACTGACTGCGCGGCGTGCGATTGCGGGCGAGGCACTTCACACGCTCGACGATACGAATCGGCTTGCGAAGGGCGGCGAACTTGTCATTGCCGACGCGGAAAAGGCGGCGGGACTTGCGGGCATTATGGGCGGCTTCGAGACCGAAATTACCGAATCGACGACGACCGTAATTTTGGAGGCGGCGTGCTTCAATTCCGCGTCAATTCGCCGCACAAGTCGCGCAGTCGGCATCCACTCCGAGGCAAGCGGACGTTTTGAGCGCGGCACCAACGTCAACGGCACCGTCAACGCACTGAATCGTGTCGCGCAACTTTTGCAGGACATGGGTGCGTGCAAAGTTTGTCGCGGCGTCGTCGATGTGTATCCGAATCCAAAGCCCGAAGTCAAAATCAAATTCACGCCCGCGCAGATTAACGCACGGCTCGGCACCGCTTACACTGACGCGGAAATTGTCGGCGTGCTTGAGGCGTTGGGCTTCGACGTGGCGGCGGCGGGCGTCGTCGACGACATAACCGACGAGGTTGCCGATAAAATTTCGGGCTTCGCGAAACTGTTGGGGAATTCCGTCCGCAAGCTGTCGAAAACTGCTTCGGTCGAGGATACGCTGAAAAATTTCGGCGAAACTGTCGGCGGCATGGTCAAGACTGCGGGCATGAAAATTTCTTCGGCGTATGAAGTCACCGTTCCCGATTGGCGCAACGACGTTACCTTGCCCGACGATTTGTCGGAGGAAGTCGCGCGAATTTTCGGCTTCGATAAAATTCCGTCGACGCTCCCGAAAGGCAATCAGCAGGGTCATCAATCCGCGACGCAAAACTTTATCGACCGCGTCAAGCAAATTCTGTCGAGCTTGGGACTGTGCGAGGAACTGTCGTTCGCGTTCACGAGCGAGGCGATGTTCGACAAAATGCGCGTGCCCGCCGACTCCGAATTGCGCCGCGCGATACCGATAATGAATCCGCTGACCGACGAGGCTCCGCTCCTTCGCACGACGTTGCTTGCGTCAATCTTCGAGAACGCCGCCCGCAACTTCGCGCGCAAAAATGAGGACGTCCGCCTGTTCGAGGTCGCGCCCGTGTTCCTGCCGAAGGCGTTGCCCGTGACGGAATTGCCGCGCGAACGTCAACAGCTTGCGGGATTGCTCATGGGTCGACGCGCTCCGAAAGGTTGGTCGCAGGACGCCGCGCAGGTTGACTTCTACGACGCAAAAGGCATCGTCGAGGAATTGTTGGCGGGACTGTCCATTGCAAACTACACCGTCGCCGCAGGTCAACATTACGCTTTGCACCCCGGCAAGACCGCAATTTTCCGCAAAGGTCGCGACACCTTGATAACCGTCGGCGAAGTTCACCCCGCCGTTGCCGAGGCGTTGGGCATTCGCAAAAAAATTTACGTCTTCGAGGCGGACATTGACACGTTGCAGAAATTCGCCGCCAAAAAGTTCAGCCTTGAGCCCCTGCCGAAATATCCCGCAATCAGCCGCGACTTGGCGATTCTTGTCGGGCACGACACGTCGGCGGGCGCGGTCGAACAGCTCATCGCCAAAAACGGCGGAACTTTCTTTAAGGGCGTCACGCTGTTTGACGTGTACACCGGCGAACACATTCCCGCCGACAAAAAATCGCTGGCGTTCACGATTGAGTTTCGCTCCAACGAGCGCACGCTCACCGACGCCGAGGCCGACGCGGCATTTCAAAATATTTTGTCTGCTGTTGAAAAGGATTTCGGCGCGACGTTGAGGAGTTGAGTTTATGGCGGCTAAAGACGACAAACCTACGGGCGAACTCAAACGCGTCGAGGTCGAGATTTTCGGCGAAGTTTACCGCCTGCGCACGGAAGATCCCGACGGCTTGGCAAAGCTTGTGCACATGGTCGATTCGACGATGAAACAAATTTCACAGAGCACGCGGACATTCGCGGGCAGTCGAATTGCGGTTTTGGCGGCACTGAAAATCGCGGAAGATTATATGCAGCTCAAGCGCGACTACGACGAATTACTGCATCTGCTCGACGAAAACAAGTAACGAATTTTCTCACGGCTCCCGAAAATTTCGGGGGCTGATTTTTTTTGCGGCGGTCATTACCCCCCCGATTAACAAAATAGTTTCTCTGTGCTAAGGTTTTCCAAAAATCAGACGGGAGGAAATCGCACGCATGGACAAAAAGAAGCTGTTCATTTTTTTTCCGCCGACATCAGTATTATCGGCGGAATGCAAATGTACACTGCCGGCAAAGCCCGATACTTGCAACAACGCGGCTGGCAAGTTCTTATTTTTTTTACGGGACCTCGTGGGGGCAAATCAAACATCCCGTATCTGACACAATACGTCCAATCGGGCGGCGGGATGTATTTTCTTAACATGCCGCTGTACAAACTCAAACGCTACGAACAAAATTTTTATCTGAACGAAATGTTGCAACGCCTCGGAAAAATCTACTTCGACGAGTACGAAACAATAATCGAATCGCACGACGACGTGCAATCTTATTGGGCGGAACTTCTTGCCGCCAAAATCGGCGCGCGTCATTTTATGGTTTGTTGCAACGAAATTTACCGCCCCACGCCGACATTGCCGAACAAAACATACGGCGACAATCCGGATTTTTTCTATTTCAAATGGCGGCGCAACGAGCTTGTCGGCAACAGTACCGTCCTGAAGAAATTGTTTAACGGCTACAAGAACGTCAAGGCACCTTTGACCGAAATACCTTGGGTTGTGCGCGAGCAAGACGCCGTTCAAGATGTCGCCTTCCCGATTGAACAGGTTAAGAAGCTTGATTGGAACATTTGCCATATCGGACGCGAGAGCAAAGATTACGTGCCCTTCGTCATTGAAGGCGTCGGAGAATTGGCGCGCCGTCATCCCGACAAAAAAATTCAGCTCATCATGGTTGGAAAAATTAATTATAGAACGAACTTGCTCCGTCAAACTTTTAAAAACTTGTCGAACGTTTCCGTGCTGTTGCTCGGCGACATGGTTCCGATACCGCGAATTTTGTTCAGCAAGGTTGATGTCGTGTGCGCCATATCTCAATCTGCTCGATTTGCCGCAAATGAAAACGTGCTGACAATCTGCGGCTGTGCCAATGACCCTGCAAAAACGCCCGGCGTCCTCGGCTACGACACGACGGAGCAAGTATACGGTAAAGGAACTTTTTCTTACGTCGAGGCTTTTGAACGCGTTTTGGTCAAGCGGCTTTACGACGGCAAAAAATACAGTCTGCCCAAACTCCGCCCCGCCGAAGAATACTACGACAAATTTTGGACAATCGTGCGCAATGCCGCGACCGTCAAAGAATATTACACGCAGAGAATTTCGCAGGAACGAATCAGAACTTGGACGGCGATTTTCCCCTTCGGCGCGATTGCGCACGGTGCACGGATAATTTTTTTCGGCGAAAACGACATTACGAAAGATTATCGCAGGCAAATCGACAGTCAGCAAAATATTTCGACGGAATTCGGAAGGGATTACGTAAAAAATTTCAAGCCGCAACCGTACTGCCACGTCGTCGCCACGGTGGACGAACACCCCGATGAATTTGATGATACCGTCGTCGGAGTGGAGCGACTTAAAACGCGGGATTATGACACCATTGTCATTTGCACCGCCCCGCAACATGCTCAAGCGGCATACAATAAAATTATGCAAACAGTTCCCGATATGGTCGGCAAAGTTATTTACAACTTCAAGACATTGTCGGTGTAAAATTTTTCGGGAAGGAATTCGCTCAAATGATTACGTTCAATGTGCCGCCGTTTGTCGGCGACGAGCTCAAATATATCGAACAGACCGTCAAAAGTCGCAAAATCAGCGGCGACGGCTCATTCACGAAAAAATGCAACGCGTGGCTTGAAAACACCTTCCGCGCACAAAAAGTTTTGCTCACCACCAGCGGGACGAGCGCGCTTGATATGGCGATGTTGCTGTGCAAATTTCAAGCGGGCGACGAAGTTATTTTGCCGAGCTACACGTTTTCAAGCACCGCCACATCAATTTTGGTCGGAGGCGGCGTGCCCGTGTTCGTCGACATTCGCCCCGACACAATGAACATCGACGAACGCAAAATCGAAGCCGCCATAACCGAACGAACATACGCGATTGTCGTCGTCCACTATGCGGGCGTCGCCTGCGAAATGGATTCGATTACGGACATTGCCCGCCGATACGCTCTAACGGTCATTGAGGATGCCGCGCAGGGCGTTGGGAGCACTTACAACGGTCAAGCACTCGGCACAATCGGCGACTTCGGTTGCTATTCCTTCCACGAGACGAAAAATTTTTCCATGGGAGAAGGCGGCGCACTTGTCATAAAAAATCCCGACTTCAACGAACGAGCCGAAATTCTGCGCGAAAAGGGCACCAATCGCTCAAAATTCTTTCGCGGACAAATCGACAAATACACGTGGGTTGATGTCGGCGACAGCTACCTGCCTAGCGAAATTAACGTCGCTTACCTTTGGGCGCAACTTCAACGCGCCGACGAAATTACTCATGACCGCTTGACGACGTGGCGCAGATATTACGACGCGTTTCAAACTTTGGCGGCGGCGGGTAAAGTTGAGTTGCCGACAGTCCCTGCCGCTTGTCAACACAACGGGCACATGTTTTATCTCAAGCTCAAGGATTTGTCGGAGCGCACGAAATTTATCGATCACATGCGCGCCGAAGGTGTTCATTGCGTGTTCCATTACGTCCCGTTGCGCAGCGCGCCCGCCGGTCAAAAATATTGCCGCTTCCACGGCGAGGATATTTTTACGACGCGCGAAAGTGAACGGCTCGTTCGTCTGCCGCTGTATTACGGCTTGTCGGCGGAGGATGTAGATTATGTCGTCGCCGCCGCGAAAAAATTCTTTCGGGAGGAATCGCGTTGAAAGATATTTTGTTGTTCGGCATAAATGAATTGTCGGAGCGAATCGCCTATTACATTGACTGCGGCGAAAGCGTGAATCCCCTTTCCGTCAAGGGCTTTGTAATTGACGACGATTATTACAGCTCGGACAATTTCGGCGGAAAAAAAGTTTATCGCTATTCCGAAGCTAAGGAAAAGTTTTTGCAAACGACAGCCGTCATTATCTGCATCGGCTACACAAACATGAACGAGAACCGTAAAAAAATTTTCCACAGACTTCGCGACGACGGCTGGGATATCGAAAGTTTCATTTCTTCGCAAACCGTCATTCACACCGACAAAATCGGCACGGGAAATATTTTTTTGGGCAAATCGCTGATTGAATTCAAAAGCTTTTTGGGCGACTGCAATATTTTCGATTCGGCGCATTTGGGACATCATTCCACGATGGGCAATTTTAATTTCTTCTGTTACTCTGCTGTAACAGGCGGGAATGTTACGGTCGGTGATTGTTGTTTCGTTGGGATGAACGCCACGATAAAAAACGGAATAAATCTCCTCGACAAAACTTTTGTCGGCGCGGGATGTTATTTAAGTTGCGACACCTCCGAGCCTGGCTTATGTTATGCACCGCCAAAAGCTGTTTGCTTGGGCAAAAGCGAAATTATCATGAAAAAATTCACTGCAAAGTGAGGCGAGCTCTCATGAAAAAATTGGCGGCAATTCAGTCGAATTACATTCCGTGGAAAGGTTATTTCGACATAATTCACGACGTGGACGAATTTATTTTTTATGACGATGTGCAGTTCACTTACCGTGATTGGCGCAATCGAAACAAAATTCTTACGCCGCAGGGCGAAGTTTGGTTGAGCGTTCCCGTCGGTGCGAAAAGGAGCCGTTCAATCATTGACGTGCGCATCAGTGATTCCGCGTGGCAACGCAAACATTTCAAGACCTTGGAAATGGCGTATCACAAGGCACCGTTCTGGCGGCGTTGCGAAGAATTTTTGCGGAGCGTTTACCTTGAACGGCAGTGGACGTATCTTTACGAGCTGAATCGATTTTTGATTGAACACATATCCCGCGACTTCCTCGGCATCACGACGAAATTCACCGACAGCCGCGACTACCCCACGCACGGCGCGAAACACGAAAAACTTTTGAGCCTCGTCAAAGCCGCGCAGGCGGACGTTTACATTTCGGGTCCTGCGGCGAAAGATTATATCGTCGCGGAAGATTACGCGCGGGCGGGCATTGAGCTCGTCTGGAAAGATTATTCAAACTATCCCGAATATCCGCAACGCGGCAAAAATTTCACGCATTACGTTTCGATTCTGGATTTGCTGTTCAATGTCGGCGACGCGGCTCCGTGGTACATTTGGGGTTGGCGCAACGATTGACGATCACGAAAAATTTCACGGCTCCCGAAAAATTTTCGGGGGCTAAATTTTTTTGCGGCAGCCGAAACGTCCGAACACAGCCCGCAACGTCACGCATCGCATTGCAAAAATTTTTAGACAATATCTTGCAATGTGCGCCCGAAATGATATAATTCGACGCAGATAGTTTTTAACTTAGTTTTAACGTAAGGGGGATTTTGTAATGGCAAAAATCGAGAAGGTTATCGGTCGTGAAATCGTAGACTCCCGCGGCAACCCGACGGTTGAAGTTGATGTCGTTTTGGCAGGCGGCATTGTCGGTCGCGCAGCTGTTCCTTCCGGCGCATCCACCGGCGAAAACGAAGCTCTTGAGCTCCGCGACGGCGACAAAGGTCGTTACCTCGGCAAAGGCGTTCTCAAAGCTGTCGACAACGTCAACAAGATCATCGCACCCGCACTCGTCGGCGACTGCGTACTCGATCAGCGTGCACTCGATTACAAGATGATTGAACTCGACGGCACGCCCACCAAGAGCAAACTCGGCGCAAACGCGATTCTGGCTGTCTCATTGGCCGCCGCCAAAGCAGGTGCTCAAGCTGTCGGTCTGCCCCTTTATCGCTATATCGGCGGTTGCAACACCTACAAAATGCCCGTGCCCATGATGAACATCATCAACGGCGGCGCGCACTCCGACGCTCCGATTGCGTTCCAAGAATTCATGATTCGTCCCGTCGGTGCACCCACCGTCCGTGAAGCCATTCGTTGGGGCGCGGAAGTTTTCCACAACCTCGCCAAAATCCTCAAAGGTCGCGGCTTGAGCACGGCTGTCGGCGACGAAGGCGGTTTCGCTCCCAAACTCAACGGCACGGAAGACGCGCTCAACGTCATCATGCAGGCTATCGAAGCGGCAGGTTACAAACCCGGCGACGACTTCAAAATCGCTATGGACTGCGCGGCGTCCGAATTCGCGGTTGTCGAAGACGGCAAATATTTCTATGACTACAAACAGCTCAACGGCAAACACCCGATTCTTAAAGACCCGAACGGCAAGAAACTTAGCGTTGACGAGCAAATCGACTTCCTCGAAAAACTCATCACGGATTATCCGATTGACTCCATCGAAGACGGTTTGGCAGAAAACGACTGGGACGGCTGGGTTGCACTGACCAAGAGAATCGGCGACCGTTGCCAACTCGTCGGCGACGACCTGTTTGTCACCAACACCAAGTTCCTGCAAAAGGGTATTGAACTGGGCGCGGGCAACTCCATCCTCATCAAAGTCAACCAGATTGGCTCACTCACCGAAACTCTCGAAGCCATCGAAATGGCACACCGCCACAACTACACGACCGTTACTTCTCACCGCTCCGGCGAGACCGAAGACGCAACCATTGCCGACATCGCCGTCGCAACCAACAGCGGACAAATTAAGACCGGTTCGCTCAGCCGCACTGACCGTATGGCGAAGTACAACCAGCTTATCCGCATTGAGGAAGAACTCGGCAAATCCGCCGTTTACGAACGTAAACCGCTCCCGGATTGAAGTTGTAGTTGCCCGTCGAAATGTTTTTGCGTTCAATGCCGAGTGCGACAATCGAATTGATGACTGACGAGGCGGCTTTAGCATTGGCGGCTTGCACGGCGGCAGGATTCTTTTCGCGAGTGATGACGCCTACGGAAATTGTTGCGCGGTCTGGTTGAGCCTCGACGACGCCTTCACCACTTACAGAGATTATCGGCGGAAGTTCTCCAGCAAAGGTCGTCGCACATATCATCATAATAATCAGGAACGTAAGACTAAAAATTTTCATCTCGAACACCTCCGCAGAAATTTTATTACAAAGCACAGGTTGAATCAAGCTTGACGAGTTTGTAAAAATCGGAGCGTTCCTGTATAATGCAGAAAAAATTTTTGGAGGAACGTTTATGAAAGTGGCATTGGCTAAACAAATGCACGAGATAGATAGAAGCGCGGTCGAGGAATATGGCTTGCCGGAGCTGTCACTCATGGAAAGTGCTGGGCATCGTGTCTACAGCGTCGTCAGGAAAGTTTTGGGCAATAGCGTCAGCAAGAAGAGCATTTGCATATTGGCGGGTAGCGGCAACAATGGCGGCGACGCATTGACGGCGGCAAGGTATCTGTCGAATGCGGGCGCACGCGTGAAAATTTTTTTGCTCGGCGATAAAGACCACCGCACAGCCTCGCTTAACGTCCAGATGAGAATTCTGCGCGGTATGGGAGTTGAACTTCAACAACTCGAAAGCGATAGGGCTTGGGAACGGCTACAAGTCACGTTGAGATTTTCTGATGCAGTCGTTGACGGGATTTTAGGTACGGGCTTTAATGGACAACTTCGCCCCTCTGCCCTACGTTTGATTCGTTTGGTCAACGCCGCGAAGAAAATTACCGTTGCGATTGATATACCGTCGGGCGTGGCGGCTGATACTGGCGTCGTCGGTGAGGCGGCAATGCAAGCCGATTATACCGTTGCACTTGCTCTGCCTAAGGTTGGTCATTACATTTGCCCTGGTGCGTCTTACGTCGGCAAACTTTACGTCGCTAACATCGGATTGCCCGCCGACCTGTTGAAGGACGATATTCATCAAACGCTCGTCGACAAAGAGTTAGCCTTGACATTCCTGCCCACTCGCCCAAAGGACTCGCATAAAGGAACGTGCGGAAAAATCTTAATCGTGGCTGGTTCGCGTGGCATGACGGGCGCGGCGTCGCTTGCGGCAATGAGTGCCATGAAAGTTGGCGCAGGGCTTGTAACCTTGGCGGTGCCCGAAAGCCTCAATCCGATTTACGAGATGAAACTAACAGAAGTCATGACGGCTCCGCTTGATGAGGTTAAGCAGGGGATAATCGGTGGCGATAAGGCTTCGGAAAAGATTTTGGACTTGGCAGAGAAGGCAGACGCAATCTTAATGGGACCGG
>JADEZP010000015.1 GCA_015206805.1 Quinella sp. 1Q7
GAGTGAAATTTTTGCAGCGACTTTAGCGACGCGTACCAGCTCCGATTTGTGGCGGACTTGTCTGCACGCGACGCACCGACGCATTTCAATCTGCTTAATCGCCGTGCCCGCGACCGTTCGGCTTTTGGACAAATCAATCACTCCTCAAGCTGTCGAGGTGCGAAATTTTTCTTGAATTTTTTCTGGCGCGGCTTGAAGACTGCCATTGCATCCGAAATGTCGACTTCGTGCATGTTCGGGGGCAAGGTGTCGCCCTTCGACTGACGGACGCTTTTGATGTCAATCTTCCAGCCCGTAAGTCTGGCGGCAAGTCGCGCGTTCTGACCTTCCTTGCCGATAGCCAAGCTCAACTGATTGTCGGGCACAATGACGCGGCAATTTTTATCGTCGTCGGCAAGCGCGACGCTGACGATTTTCGACGGGCTTAGCGCGTTGGCAATGTAAACGCCGACTTTCGGGCTCCATTCGATGATGTCAAGTTTTTCCTCGCCGAGTTCGTCAAGCACGGGCTGAATACGCGTGCCGCGCTGTCCGACGCATGAGCCGACCGCCTCGACGTTGGGATCTTTGGAAATGACGGCGACTTTTGCACGAGCACCGGCTTCACGCGCCACGCCCTTAATTTCGATGATGCCGTCTTGAATTTCGGGAACTTCCAACTCAACGAGCCGCCGCACAAAATTCGGGTGCGTCCGCGACAGGTAAACTTGCGGACCTTTGCCGCCCTTACGGACTTCGATAATGTACGCGCGCACGAAGTCGCCGATTTTGAAGTTGTCGTTGGGAGTTTGTTCGCTGGGGACAAGAATCGCTTCCGTCTTGCCGACCTCGACGATTAAATTTTCGTCCTCCACGCGAACGACTTTGCCGCGAACCAAGTCGCTGTCGCGGTTTGTGAATTCGTCGTAGATGACGCCGCGTTCAGCCTCGCGAAGTTTCTGCACGACGATTTGTTTGGCAGCCTGCGCGGCAATGCGACCGAAATTTTTCGGCGTGACTTCAATTTCGACCACGTCATCAATTTCGCAACCGGGGCTGATTTGTTCGGCGTCTTCTTTGGAAATTTCGATAATCGGGTCTTCGACGACCTCGACGACGCTTTTGAGCGAATAAACATGAAAACTGCCGTCCTCGTGATCAATCGTGATTTCGACGTTATCATCTTGATTGAAATTTTTTTTGTATGCGACCTTGAGCGCGGACTCGACCGCCTCGAAAAGCACGTCGGGTGCAATTTCTTTTTCGGCGCACAAATCTTTGAGCGCGTCAATCAAACTAAGTTCGGGTTTCTTCCTTCTGCCTGCCAAGTAAATTCTTCCTCCTCCGTAAGCTCCCCTGTAAACTAAAAATCTATGTGCAATCTGACCTGCGCGACTTTATCACGCGGCAACGGCGCAAAGTCTTTGAGCCGCAGAAATTTATCGTCGCGACCTTCAAGCTGACCGACGAAAATTTTTTTGCCGTCAAGCGGTGCGTAAAGCGTCACGTCGACAAGCTTGCCCGATTCGCGCACAAAGTCTTTGTCTTTCTTCAAGATGCGGTCGATGCCCGGCGACGATACCTCCAAAATGTACGCGCTGCTAATGATGTCGGATTCGTCGAGCCGCGCGCTAAGTTGTTCGCTCAATGTTTGACAATCGTCCAAGTCGATTCCGCCCGCCTTGTCGACGAACACGCGCAGATACCAATCGCGCTCCTTGACATATTCAACGTCGACGAGCTCATAATCCGTGCCCGCCAAAATTTCAGTCATCATGGATTCAACTTGCGCCTCAACCTTGCTCAATCGCTCACCCCCAAAATTTCCCCTTACAACGTGAAAGAGTGGACGCGAGCCCACTCTTTCAACTAAGCTGTGTTCGTTTTAATCGTTCCCCGCCGTCGCGAGGACTGTGGCAACCGTACAATCGACAACCCCCGAAAAAGTTTTGCAATGACTTCGCGGCATATTCTAAACAAAATTTCGCGTGTTGGCAAGTTTTTTCTTCGCGCGGCAAAAAATTTCGGCGACGTGAATTTGTAAGCGTGCACAGCTTTGTGCGGCAGGAAAATTTTCGCGGCGGCAGAATCAACTTCCACGAACGATTGCAAAGGCTGTGATGTTATGTTCAAGAAAATTTTTCTAATCGCGCTGATTGTCGTCGGAGTCGGCTTTTACAGGTCGCAGGCGCAAAGTGCTGACGAAATAACCGCCATTGCCGAAGGTCCGAAAATTTTGGTGCTCAACTATCATCAAATCGACAACAAGAGCGCGTATCTTGCCGTGCCGATAAGCGATTTCGAGGCGCAGATGAAATTTCTTGTCGACAGCGGCTGCGTGACGATAACGCCCGACGAACTTTATGCGGGACTGCGCGGAGAACTGCAACTTCCGCCAAAGCCCGTGCTGATTACGTTCGACGACGGCTATCTGGACAACTACACGAACGCATTCCCGATTCTCAAGAAGTACGGCTTGCACGCGACGATTTTCATAATTCCGGCGTTCACGGGCGTTTATCCAGGCTACATGACGTGGGATCAGCTCAAGGAAATGGAGGCGGCGGGAATTACCGTCGAGTCGCACACGTTGACTCACCCGAAACTTGAAGAACTTCCCGACGACGAAATTCGCAACGAACTGCTCAACTCCAAGAATATGCTTGAGCAAAATCTCGGTCACCCGATTGAATTCCTTGCATACCCGACGGGCACTTACAATCTGCATATCGCGGGCATTGCGCAGGATATCGGCTACAAGGGCGCGTTCACGATTAAGTACGGCATTGTCGACGGCGGCAGTAATTTTTTCGCATTGGAGCGCGTGCCGATTTTCCATTCGCCCACGACCATGAAAGATTTTTACGAGCGGATTGCGTGGCGGCAAAGTTTCGAGGAATTCGGTTGGCAAAAAAAATAGCGCGTGCTTAATCCGACGCGTCAATCGTTGCCGCGAGCTGAAAAATTTTTCTTGCCAAAATTTTGCGCGTCGAATATAATTTCGTCGGCAAACAAAAAATTACCCCGCGCAGTTCACGCGAGGTTGTGCTTGTCAAGGCGGTTTTGCCCCCTATATATCTTGATAGAAAATTTTGGTAAATCTAGGTTTCAGCTGCTAGCCCTGGGAAGCTCAGGCGGCTGTTCCGCTCATTGCGAGGAGCAATGCCCCCGTCATGGCGATCGTTCGGATTATGAACCAAACAATGCGCTTCTTCATGAGCGTAACCCCCTTCCGTGGGGGCTTTCTGGTTTAAAACCGCCTTTGCCGCAACGGCGACAAGCACGAACGAATTATAAATCATGAGCCGTCCGAATTCAAGGCGGCTGATTTTTTTTGCGCGGACGATGAAATTTCCATTGCCGCACATGTCAGCGCGAAGACCGCCACTGCGAGCCCGCGATATACGAAGAATGCGTGAATGTGAGAATGACCGCTTGCAAGCGCGACCCATACGAACGGCAACATTGCGGGCAACAGGTACGGCAAAATTTTTCGCGGTGACAACGAAATTTCACGCCTCCGACGAATCAGCGAGACCGTCAGCAAAATTATCGCGGCGAATAAAAAAATTCTTATCGGACCGTGCCCGCCGACCGCGACGATTCGTTGTAGCGCGTCCGCCGTCGTGATTTGCCAGCCCGCCGCCGTCAACGCGTCGCTGATTTGCAGGTACGACATCACTTGCCCCAGCGCGTCCGACAAAACGTCCCGACCCGTCAAAATTTGCGCGACGAGCCATTTGCCCGACCACATGCCGAAATAGCCCGTGCCCCACGCCGTCAAAAGTCCGACCATTGACTTGAGCACGTGCGCCAAATTTTTTTCGAGCAGTGCCCGCCGATTCAGCAGGTACCACGTCGTCAGCGGCAATCCGACGGAAAATATCGGGTACGTCAATAAATCCGTGAACGCCACTAAAATTCCGACCACCGCGAAAAAATATTCATACAGCGCGTCGTCGAACAGGCGGCGATTTTTTTTGAGCATGACAATCAACGCGGACAGCGTCACTGCGTAAACCGTCGAAAATTGAAACGACATCGACACCGACACTAAATTTATCGTCATTACGGCGGCGGCGAAGGCGACTGCAATTCGCGTGCCCAAAATTTTTTGGAACATCAGCAACGCCGTCACGAACAGGATAAAGTCCGCATAGGCGACAATCATGCGCACGTGATTTACTTGCGTCGCGATTAACAGCGGCTTGAGTATCAGCAATGCTCCGTGCCAATATCGCGGGTAATTTATTTCCGCCAAGCCCGTTGTGTCGCCGCGCAGGGCTTGAATCAGTGCGTCGACGGGCTTTTCGTCGGCAGTCAGTCCGTAGCGCGGATTGAGCATTGCCGAGTTTATGACGCCGTCAATCGGGTGCGTGACCTCCAGCAAAAATATCGCGTCGGTGAAGTTGTCCAGCCGCGAATGTTCGCCCAGTGCCCACGACGGATAATTGCCTTCGCGCTCGTAAAGTTCAAGTCCCGCGCGGACGTTTCGCACGACGCGATCGTTCGGCAGGGCGTAAACAAAAATCATCGCCGCCGTGCCGAGCAAAACACTCAACGCGACGCCGATGACGATTCGCAAAAATTTTTTCGGTTCAAACATCAGCAAACACCAACTCCGGTTCGCGGTCAATCAAATTCAACGCCGCCGCCTTGCGATAATACAACTTGAGCGCGTCGAGCCCGTCGCCCGTCAAATCCCACTTGATGACGCCGCCAAGGTAATTGTCGAGTTCTGCGGCGGTAAAGGGCTTTGTCGGTAGGACAGCGGCAATCGCGTCGGACTTGTGCTCCAGCCCGTAAGCAAGCGCGTGCGAAATTTTTTCATACGCCGCCCGCAAGTGCGCGGGATTTTTTTCGGCAAAGTCGCGTCGGACAGCCCACAGCGCGTAAACCATCTGCCTGCCCGTGAGTTTGTGCCACTCGCCGCCGACGTCGTACACGTGAAAATTTTTCGGCGGGTGCAGATAAATTTGCAACGCGTCGTCGCCAATCAACAGCGCGGCAGTCGCGTCGTCGTCAACGGGCTTTTCGACGGCAACGGCTCGCGTTTCGTAGTGCGGCGCGGCGTCGTAAGCGTCGTGCAGGATAATTTTCAGCAGGCGTTGCGCAGTCGCGGACTTCGACGTTAAGATAATTTTGTCGTCGCGCAGTTCGTCAATCGGCTTGCGTGAAACTAAAACAATGCTCGTAACGTTGCCTTCCGCGCGGACGCACAGCCTCGGCAGAATCAACAGCTTGTCGCTTTGCCGCGCATATTCAATCGACGAAATGTTGCTGATGTCCAGTCGCCCCGCCGCAAGTTCGCCGTTGAGGAACGTCGGCACGCCTCGAACAATCGGCAAATTCTGCGCGGCGTAACCGAAACTTATCGGCAGGACGTTCAGAAAATCAATATGACCAATTTTAGGAGACATATCGCCGCCTCCGTCATTCAAATTCAATCGTCGCGGGCGGCTTACTGGTGCAGTCGTAAAGCACGCGGTTGACGCCCTTGACCTCGTTGACGATTCGATTCGCGACGCGGCTCAACACGTCCCACGGAATTTGCGCCGCCTCCGCCGTCATAAAGTCGCTCGTCAGCACGGCACGCAACGCAATCGCAAAATCATACGTGCGCCCGTCGCCCATTACGCCGACCGAACGCATATTCGTCAGCGCGGCAAAATATTGCGCCAAATTTTTATCGACGCCCGCACGCGCAACTTCCTCGCGGTAAATGGCGTCGGCGTCCTGCACGAGACGAACTTTTTCCGCCGTGACTTCGCCGATAATTCGGATGCCCAGTCCCGGTCCGGGGAACGGTTGCCGATTAACGATGTGTTCGGGCAAACCAAGTTCACGACCCGCCTGCCGCACTTCGTCTTTGAACAGCAGGCGCAACGGCTCAACAATTTCCTTGAAGTCCACGAAGTCGGGCAGCCCGCCAACGTTGTGGTGACTTTTGATGACGGCGGATTTGCCCAAGCCGCTTTCAATGACGTCGGGATAAATCGTGCCCTGCACAAGATAATCGACCGCGCCGATTTTTTTGGAGACCTCCTCGAACACGCGAATGAATTCCTCGCCGATAATCTTGCGTTTGCGTTCGGGATCGGTCACGCCGCGCAGTTTGTTCAGGAAACGTTCTGCGGCGTCGACGGCGACAAAATTCAAGTCAAAGCCGCTGAAAACCGCCTTGACTTCCGCCGCCTCATTCTTGCGCAAAAGTCCGTGGTCGACGAATACGCACGTCAAATTTTTCCCGACAGCCTTGCTCAACAGAACTGCCGCGACGCTCGAATCAACGCCGCCGCTCAACGCGCATAAAACCTTGCCGCCGCCGATTTTGGACTTGAGCTCGGCAACGGTCTTCGCGACGAACGAACTCATTTGCCAATTGCGGGCGCAGTTGCAGATGTCGACGAAGTTTGAAAAAATTTTCATGCCCTCGACGGTGTGGACAACTTCGGGGTGGAATTGCACGGCGTAAAGCTTGCGCGACGCGTCCTCCATTGCGGCGACGGGACAATCTTTCGTGACGGCGGTCACGGTGAAATTTTCGGGCGCGGCAAAAATTCTGTCGGTATGGCTCATCCACGCGACGGATTTTTTTTCGACGCCCGCAAACAGTTTCGACGCGCCGTCAACAACTTCAACATCGGTTTTGCCGTATTCGCTGACGGTCGCGGGTTTGACGGTGCCGCCGAGAACGTGAGCCATTGCCTGTGCGCCGTAACAAATGCCCAAAATCGGAATGCCCAGCTCGAACAGTTCACGCGGAGGCAAGCTTACGTCGGAGCCGTAAACACTTTGCGGACCGCCCGTCAAAATAATTCCTTCGGGTCGGAGTTCGCGCACCTTGTCGAAATTCGACGCCGCGTGCACTTCGCAGTAGACGTGATTTTCGCGCACGCGCCGCGCAATCAGCTGATTGTATTGCCCGCCGAAGTCCAAAACCAAAATCATATCAATCACTCCTAATCGTCTTAAAGACGCCGAGATTTTTCAGCCAAATGCTTTTGTCGTAGACGGCGCGAATCGCCTCGCGCAAGGCGTCGTCGCCGGAGTCGGTCTCCAGCTCGAAGAAAAAAATATACGCGCCGAGAATCGTGCGTGCGGGTCGCGACTCGATGCGCGTCATGTTGACGTTGCGCCGCGCGAATTCCGTCAACACGTCGCAAAGCGAACCTGCGCGGGAGCCGTCGATTTGACAGATAATCAAAACTTTGTCGCCGTCGAAAGTTTCAACGGGCGCGGCATTTCGCGGGCGATAATGTATCTCGAAAAAGCGCGTGGCGTTATGCGGATTGTCCTGAATATTTTTCGCGGCGACGGTCAATCCGTGAAGTTTGCCTGCGCGTTCGGTGCATATGGCGGCGAAATTTTCGGCGGATTCGGCGACAAGTTCGGCGGCGCGTGCAGTGGAGGTCGTCGCGACAATTTCGGCGGCGGGAAAATTTTCGCGCAGGAACTTTCGACATTGGGCAAGCGGTTGCGCGTGCGAAAATATTTTCGTGACGGCGGCGGTGTTCGTGAGCGGTCGCGCCATCAAAAAATTTTTCACGGGCCAAATCAATTCGCGGACGATAGTCAACGTGTCGGAGCGTGCCAGCGTGTCGAGCGTGATGTTGATTGAGCCTTCAAGCGAATTTTCCACGGGTACAAGCGCGGCGTCGAGTTCGCGTTCCTTGACGGCGTTCAGTGCGTCGAAGATGTCCGCGCAAATTTGCAGTCGCCAATCTTCCCGCAAAAAATTTTTCAGCCAAAGAGCCGCCTCCTCGGAGTGCGTGCCCTTCGGCCCCAAAATCCCGATTGTTTTCATGATGATTCCTCAATGCGTTCCGAAAAAATTACACAGTACGACGCCGACGACGATTAAAATTATTCCGATAAGTCCCGGCGTCGAAATTGTTTCGTGGAAGAAAATTTTTGCGACGACTGCCGCGAGCACGATACCCAGTCCGCTCCACGTCGCGTAGGCAATGTTCAGTCGGACGGTTTTCAGCGACAGCGCGAAAAAATAAAAACAGCCGCCGTAAAAAGTCAGCGTGCCCGCCGCGAAAAGTTTGTTGCCGAATCCGTCCGATAACTTCATGCACGTTGTCCCGCACAGCTCCAAAATTATCGCCGCCGTCAAGTAAACGTAACCCATACGAATTGTCCGCGCCGTTCAATCGAATTTCAGCTTGCTCAATTCGGGGAACAGGTCGCCGATTGACTGCGACAGCTGCTTCGGGCGGAGCAGGTCGATTACGGGCTGCATGACGCGGAAAAATTCTTCGTCGTCCTGCAACAGCGACAGGATTGCCGCCGTATTCGCCGCGTCGGCAAGCGCGCTGTGTTGCATGCCCTCGAAGTCGCGATTCATTGCGCCGATTGCGTGCTTGAGTGCCAAACTTGAATGCAGTCCGAGTCTGTCGTCGAACGCCTTTTGCAAATCCTTCCACTGCCGCTCAAGCCGCGCAATGTCGTATTTCGGCATCTTGAAGGCGCATTCGTCTTTGAGCTGATTTATATCGGAGTTGCTCCACGAATACAGCGTCATATCCCACGTGCCGATCCAGTCCATAAAATTTTGGAAGGCTTCGGGGAACGTCGGCTTGTCGGCAACCATCTCCTGCGTTATGTTCGTCAGCTTGGTTATGTGCTTGGTTATCTCGCCGTATTGCGGACGAACGTAGCATTGGAATTCGTCAATCTGCTTGTAATTTTCGTCGAGCTTGACCGCGCCAAATTCTATGACCTCGTCCGTCGTAAAGCGGCGAACGTCTTTGAAAGTTTTGCTGACGGGATTCATTTCCAAATCAATTACGATGTGAACCAAAAGTTTTGCCCTCCTCCAAAAGAATTTGTGCTGATTAATTCTGGTTGCGTTTGAAATTATCCTGCCGCCGAAAAATTTTTAGCGTGCCGTGCCGACTTCGTCGAGCAAAGTCAGATATGCCGCGTAACGTTCGCGCATGATGTCGCCGCGCTCAACCGCCAACTTAACGCCGCAATCAGGCTCGTGGCTGTGACTGCACACGTTGCGAAATTTACAGCCCGTCGCAAATTCCGTGAACTCCTTGAAACAGTGGCGCAGATTATTTTTGTCGAGACCCGCCTCCGCCAAATCAACCGCGCTGAATCCGGGCGTGTCGACCAAAAATCCGCCGCCGTATTCAATCAACTCCGCGACGCGTGTCGTATGTTTGCCGCGCAGAATTTTTTCGCTGACGGTGCCGACTTTGAGCCGCAAATTTTTGTCGACGGCATTAAGCAGTGACGACTTGCCGACGCCGCTCGGTCCCGCCAATACCGTCACGCCCGCCGACAAAATTTTTCGCAACTCCGCCACGCCTGCGCCCGTCATTGCCGAAACGCGTACCACTCGATACAGCGGCTCGTATTCCGACAAAAAATTTTCGTCCGCCGACAAGTCCGTTTTGTTCACGCAGATTATCACTTCGCCGATTGCCGACTGCTCCGCCAGCACCAAAAATCGATTCAATAGCAGCGGGTGGAGTTTCGGCGCGTCGACGGCGAAGGTCAGCAACACGCGGTCGACGTTTGCGACGGGCGGGCGAATCAAAAAATTACGGCGCGACTGAACATTTTCAATCACGCCGCTCCCGTCTTTCAGTTGCGAAATTTTCACGAAATCTCCGACGCAGACTGCACTGCCGACTTTCTTGTCGCGCTTGAGCAGTCCGCGCAGTTTGCAGGGGATGAGTTTGCCCTCCGCCCGCACAAAGAAAAAACTGTTGTAAAATTTTATTACACGTCCAATCATGTCAACGCCCCTTTGATTGCTCGTCGTCGCGGCTCGGTTCGCTGTCAAGATTCGGAATATCGGGGAAGTCGCTCGACGTTGCCGACTCGCGCGAAGGTTCGGGCTCGGTTGAAGGTTGCGGTTCGGGCTCCGGTTCAGGTTGCGGCTCGGGACGACGTGCGACGACCAAATCGACGGCAGAGCCAAGCTCGACTTCCGAATCGGGCGACGGATACTGCGATATGACGGTGCCTTCCGCCTGTGAGCTGTCCTGCATGGTGACGGAGCCGACAGTCAATCCGCGACCGATTATGCCGTCTTCGGCGACGGACAAGCTTGCGTTCTCGACATCGGGCACGCGGGTAACTTTGCGCGTCACGCGGACTTCCTCGACTTTATGTTCGGGCTCGCCGCGCGAAACGACCAAATCAATCACTTGCCCGCGATTAATTTTCGTGCCCGTCGTCGGGTCGTGCGAAAGGACTGTACCGGGCTCCGAAGGCGAATCTTTTTCGTAGACGCTGCCCAAATTCAAGCCGAGCTTTTGCAAACGTTCAATCGCCGCAGACTTCGCAAGCCCCGCAAGGTCGGGCATGTCGATAGCCTCGCCGCCTTTGCTGACGTAAATCGTGACGAGTCTGTCGCTTTTGACGGTTTTGCCGACGTCGGGGTCTTGCGATACGACTTGACCTGCGGGGACGTTCGCGTCGTAAGTTTCGGCAATGTTGACGCGCAGGCGATTGTCCTCAAGAATTTGTCGCGCAAGTGCCAACTGTTTGCCCTTGACTTCGGGGACGGTTACGGTCTCTTCGTTGCCCAAAACTTTGCCGAACGCCGCGAATATTCCGACGCCGAAACCGATTATCAGCACGAAAACCATCATCGCCATAAAAAATTTCGACTTGTAAAACGGCTTGGTCTCGGCGACGGGTTCGGGAGTGCGTTCTTCAGGCTTGACTTGCGTACCCAAACCTTGACGGACGGTGCGGCGCGGCGGAATTTCGGGACGTTTGATTAGTTGCGTCGCGTCGGGATCGCTTTTAATCGTCGTGCTCAAGACTGATTCGACGTTCGACAATTCCTGCACCAGCTCGAAACTCGACGGGCGAATTTCGGGACTTTTGCTCATTGCGCGGCAAACGATTGCCTCAAGCATCGGCGGAATTTGCGGGCGGTAACGGCTCGGAGAAATTGCCTCCTCCTCGACGTGCTTCATTGCGATTGCAACGGGGTTGTCGCCCGTGAACGGCAATTTGTTCGTCAGCATTTCGTAAAGCACAATGCCCAGCGAATACACGTCGGATTTTGGAGTTATCGCGCCGCCGCGTGCCTGTTCGGGCGAAAAATAATGCACGGAGCCGATAACACTGCCGCCGTAAGTCAACGTCGATTCGGTGACTGCGCGGGCGATACCAAAGTCCGTTATCTTCGCGTGCCCGTCCGCCGTCATCAAGATATTGTGCGGTTTAATGTCGCAGTGAACAATATTATTGGCGTGAGCGTGAGTAAGTCCGTTTGCAATGTCCTTGGCAATGCGCGTCGCCGTGAGCAGGTCGAGCGGACCTTCGTCCTGAATTTTTTTCTTGAGCGTGCTGCTTTGAACGTATTCCATAACGATGTAATGGTCGTTGCCCGCGACGCCGACGTCGTAAATGCTGACGATATTCGGGTGCGACAGTCGCGCCGCAGATTTCGCCTCGCGGTGAAAACGTTCGATAAACTCCACGTCCGCACGGTAAGCTTCGTGGAGAATTTTTACTGCAACGGGACGCGCAAGAAGTCGGTCGTGGGCTTTGTAAACGTCAGCCATCCCGCCGCTGCCGATTTTCTCTTCGAGCTCATATCGCCCGCTCAAGACTCGCTGAATCATTTCATCCGCCCCTCAAATCAACGCGTCGTGCGCAATGCGGAAGGCACAATTCAACGCGCCTCGCAACGCGTGATAAAAATTCAACGCACAATCAAAAATTTCGCGGCACATGGCTAATCAACTCCTGCGACGATAACGGTAACATTGTCCCTGCCGCCGGCGGCTAATGCGGCGTCAATCAAGACGTCAGCGGGATTTTCGGCGGTCTGCAGAATTTTGGCGATTGTCGCGTCGTCAACCATGTTCGTCAAGCCGTCGGTGCACAGCAGGAAAATATCGCCGCCTTGCACGGGGAAATTGCCCGCGTCGACTTGAATATCGTCCATTGCGCCGACTGCCTGCGTCAAAACATTTTTCATCGGGTGAGTGCGTGCCGCCTCCGCCGACAGTTCCCCGCGCCGCACAAGCGTTTCAACATACGAATGATCTTCCGTCAGCTGTCGCAAAGTTCCCGACCGCAGTAAATACAGCCGACTGTCTCCGACGTGCGCGAAGTAACCTTGCGCTCCGTTCAGCGATAAAATCGTCGCCGTCGTGCCCATGCCGCGATATTCCGCATTTTGCCGCGCAGTGTCCAAAATTTTTTCGTTCGCCGCCAAAATTGCCCGTGACAAAATTTTTTCGTCCCACGGCGCGGGAATTTCCGCCAAAACGATTTTCACGACCTCGACGAGCAGTTGACTGGCAACTTCGCCCGCTTGAGCACCGCCCATGCCGTCCGCCACTACAAACGTTTGCGGCTCTATCACTGTCAGCGAATCTTCGTTGTTGCGCCGAATTTTGCCCACGTGCGTCGCTTGAAATACCTTCGCCAAGACGTTCACCTCTTAAACAATCCGACCAATGAATTCTGCGATTGATTGTAGCAAATCATTATCTTTCAGTCAATATTCAGGTTGGTTTCGTGCAAATAAAAATCCGCCAAATAAAATCGGCGGCAAGAACGCTCACGACAGGCGGTGACGAATCATGAGCAACGTTAAAAATTTTTTCGGCGCGGACAAGCTCAAATTCTGAACTGACCGACGGCGTCCTGCATATCCTCCGCCATCTTCGACAGGGCTTGACTGGCGGCGGCAATTTCTTCGTTGGCGGCGGATTGTTCCTCGGTCGAAGCGGAAATTGTCTTCATGTTGTCGGCAGTCTTTTTGCTTATGGCGTCGATTGAATCAACCATCTTGACGATTGCCGACGCCTCGCGCGACACGGTCTGCACGGAAGAATTAATTTCGTCCATCTGCGTTTTGATGCCGTTGACCATCGAAAGAATTTGCCCGAATTGTTCGCCGACCTCGTGAATCGCGCCCGTACCGGTTTTGACTTCGTCGGTGCCCGACTGCATTGCCTCGACGGCGGCGTCGGTGTCTCGCTGAATGGTGTCGATACGGACTTTGATTTGTTCGGCGGATTCCTGCGACTGCGCGGCAAGCTTGCGAACTTCCTCCGCGACGACCGCGAAGCCTTTGCCGTGTTCACCGGCGCGCGCCGCCTCGATTGCCGCGTTGAGTGCAAGCAAATTCGTCTGCTCGGAAATGGCGGAAATTGCGTCGACAATCTGTCCGATTTGCCGACTGTTCTCGCCAAGTTTCTTGACAACGTCCGCCGAAGCCATAACGCTCGACTCAATCCGCCCCATGCTGTCAACGGCGTTGCTCATAAGTTTGGAGCCCGTATGCGCCGCTTGCGCCGTTTGATTGGACGTTTGCGCGACGACGCGGGATTTTTCTTCGACGGCTTGAATGTCCGTAAAGATGATGTCGATATTTTTTTTGGCGGCGTTGATGTCGTTCATTTGATTGTTGACGGCGTCGGAAACTTCGTTGACGGTGCCCGCCACGTGAACGGAAGCGTCGGCGGAAGACTGTGAACTTGCCGTCAACTCTTGTGACGACGCGGCGACCTGTTCGGAATTCGTCGACATTTTCGCGATAAGTTTGCGCAGATTTTCCTTCATGGTGTTGAAGTCACGAGTCAGCGCGCCGATTTCGTCGTCGGAACTTATCGGCAGGTTCGCCATTGACAAGTTGCCCTTCGCAAGCTGAATCGAGTACTCCTCAAGCTTTGCGACGGGCGTCGTGATTTTTCCCGCGAATATCAGACAAATTCCGAATGCCGCGACAAATCCCAGCACAATCAGCACCGCGAACAGTATCCGCAAATTTTTCAGCGGCGCGAAAACCGATTCGGCGGGCACCGTCATTCCGATAAGCCAACCCGTCGCGGGAACTGTCGCGTAAGCAAAAACCATGTCCTCGCCGTCAACCGTGACCTCGAAGTAGCCGTCGCCCGACTTGACCATTTCGTCGAAGTGTTTGCCCAAGCCGTCAATGTCGCGGAAATTTTTCGTGGGCTCGCCGAACTGCGCGGTCGCCAAAATATTTCCGTTCGCCTCGGTGATGATGCCCGCGCCTTCGCCGTGATACTTCATCGATTGCGCTTGCGCCGCCAAAACGTCCAGCGACAGGTCAAGGCAATTCGCGCCGATAAATCTGCCATTCGCCTTAATCGGCGCGCCGATTGACACAATGAACGCCTGCGTGTTCACGTCGATGTACGGCTCCGTGAAAAGTGCCGTGTCGAATTCGCGGGAATTTTTATACCACAGCCGACCCGTCGGATCGAGTTTGCCGGTAATGTCGCCCGCGTAGTAGCAGTAAAAGTAGCCGTCCTCCAGCCCGATTGCCATTTCGAGAATTTCTTTGTCGGAAGTTATCGTGCCGAGAATTTCGCGCGACTTGAGCAGTGACATATTCCCGTTGACGCTCGTAAGTTCATTCGCCGTGCTCACCGCGAAGGCGCGTTTAGTTTCAAGCCAACCGTTCAACTGCGCGGACTCTTTAGCCGCCGTCATGCGCAGTTCGCTGTCGACGCTACGTTGAAGTTCGTCGCTTGCAAAGTAGTAGCTGATTGCGCACACGCCGACGATTGCCATTGCCATAAGCCAAGCCAGCGTCATGAATTTTTGTTTGAGTCTCATTGCACGTCCCCCATACGAAAATTTTGCTGTAACGGGAAATGCAATTCGGCTCGGCGAAAATTTTTCCTGCAGACAAAATAAAACGCCGACAAGCTTTAAACTCGTCGACGTTTGGTTTGCGAAACTGTCAATCAGTCCGCGATGATTTTCATTGTCGGGAACAGCAACACGTCGCGGATTGACGGCGCGTCGGTCAAAAGCATAACGAGCCTGTCGACGCCGATACCCAATCCGCCCGTCGGCGGCATACCGAATTCCAACGCGCGAATAAAATCTTCGTCCATAACGTGAGCTTCTTCGTCGCCCGCCTCGCGTGCCTTGAGTTGGTCCTCGAAACGCGCACGCTGATCAATCGGGTCGTTGAGCTCCGTGAATCCGTTGGCAAGTTCGCGCCCGTAAACAAAAAACTCGAATCTGTCGGTGACTCGCGGGTCGTCGAAATTTTTTTTGGCAAGCGGCGAAATTTCCGTCGGGTGGTGCGTGATAAAAATCGGCTGAATCAAGTCGTCCTCGACTTTAGCCTCGAACGCCGCGTTCAAAATGCCGCCGATACCGAAACGCTTTTCGTAAGCGACGCCGATTGAATCCGCCAAAGCTCGCGCCTCGTCGACTGTCGCGCAGGCAAGGAAGTCGCAACCGGTTTTCTGCTTGACGGCGTCGTTCATGCTAAGGCACGGTGCTTGCGACAAGTCCATTTCGACGCCCTGATAAGTGACGGTCGTCGTGCCGTTGACAGCCTCCGCCGCCGTGCAGACAATTCCGCGTGTGACCTCGATAAGGTCGCGGTAGTCGCCGTAAGCTTGATAAATTTCGACGCTGGTGAATTCGGGATTGTGGCGCACGTCCATGCCCTCGTTGCGAAAGACGCGTCCCATTTCGTAAACGCGCTCGAATCCGCCGACAATCAGCCGCTTGAGATTAAGCTCGGTGGCGATTCGCAGGTACAAGTCGGCGTCAAGTGCGTTGTGATGCGTGACGAACGGTCGCGCCGCCGCGCCGCCCGCAATCGTCGACAAAACGGGCGTTGCAACCTCCAGAAAGTCGCGCTCGTCCAAATATTTTCGTATCGCCTTGATGACTTTGTTGCGCTTTAGGAACGTGTCGCGCACGTCGGGATTCATAATCAAATCCAAGTAGCGTTGACGGTAGCGAATTTCAACGTCCTTGAGCCCGTGAAATTTTTCGGGGAGCGGTCGCAGGGACTTCGCCAGAATCTTGAAGTCTTCGACGCGCACGGTTAGTTCTCCGCGCATTGTCTTGAAAACCTGCCCGCGCAAACCGATAATGTCGCCGATGTCAAGCAGTTTGAATTCGCCGTATTTGTCGTCGCCCAAAATGTCGCGCTTGAAGTAAATTTGTATGGAGCCGCTTTTGTCGGCGAGCGTGGCGAAGGCGGCTTTACCGTGCCCGCGAATCGCCATGAGCCGTCCCGCGATTGAAACTTCGCCCGCGTCAGTTTCGCCCGCAATGTCGCCGAATTCGTTGCGAACGTCCGCCGCGTGATGCGTGACTTCAAAACGGCTGCCGAACGGTTCGACGCCGCGTTCGACGAAACTTTTGAGCTTGTCGCGCCGAATCTTTATCAAGTCGTTTTCGTCAAGTGTCTGCTGCTGAAAATTTTTTGCCATGTAAAAACCTCCTTGAATTGCGGGCATTGTATCAGAAAAAATTTCATTGCTCAACCTGCGCGGGCAATCGGCAAGGTTTCGTTTGACGGTGAAAAAATTTTTTGCTAGACTGCGTAACGAAATCGAAACTCCAACGTATAAGTTACAAAACATTTTGGAGGCTGATAACAATGGCAACACGTGAGGACAACTTGAAAAAAATCAATGCCGAACTCGAAGCTATGAGCGACGACGAACTTTCGATGGTCGCCGGCGGCACAAAGGATCAAACAGGAGGTGACAGTAGATTACTTTATGAACGTGGACTTGTTAATAAATGGTACTACACTACTGAAATTGGTAGTGATTGGATAGAGAAAAGCGCGGAAATCGATGCAGGCTGGGCGAAAGCCGGAATTACTTGCGTAACAAAACCTGGTGCCGATAATCTATATTTTCTCAATGGCAAGCAAATTTCACGCGACGAAGCTTGGAATCATGTGAAAGCGAATTTTAAAAAGATTAACACTATCGTTGAAGAAATTGATATGTTTCCAATTCCTGATGAATTTTAATTAAAAAAGCGTCTCGACAGCAAATAAAAATCCTTCGGCGGTATGTCGGAGGGTTTTTCGTTTGACGTTGAAAAATTTTTCTGCTAAACTGCGTAACGAAATCGAAACTCCAACGTATAAGTTACAAAACATTTTGGAGGCTGATAATTATGGCAACACGTGACGAAAATCTCAAAAAAATCAATGACGCACTCGAAGCAATGAGCGACGACGAACTTTCGATGGTCGCCGGCGGAACGAAGAGCCAAACAGGAGATGACAGTAGATTACTTTATGAACGTGGACTTGTTAATAAATGGTACTACACTACTGATATTGGTAGTGATTGGATAGAGAAAAGCGCGGAAATCGATGCAGGCTGGGCGAAAGCCGGAATTACTTGCGTAACTAAACCTGGTGCCGATAATCTATATTTTCTCAATGGCAAGCAAATTTCACGCGACGAAGCTTGGAATCATGTGAAAGCGAATTTTAAAAAGATTAAAACTATCGTTGAAGAAATTGATATGTTTCCAATTCCTTATGAATTTTAATTAAAAAAGCGTCTCGGAAGTAAAAAAATCCCTTCGGCACACGGTCGGAGGGTTTTTCGTTTGACGCTGAAAAATTTTTCTGCCGGACTGCGTAACGAAATCGAAACTCCAACGTATAAGTTACAAAACATTTTGGAGGCTGGTAACCATGGCAACACGTGAGGAAAAGCTCAAAAAAATCAATGCCGAACTCGAAACTATGAGCGACGACGAACTTTCTATGGTCGCAGGCGGCACAAAGTCCGAAACTGCAAATGACAGTCGCTTTCTTAACAGTTTGAACGGCTCATGCGACCGCTACGGAGAATATAAAGTTGGTGAGCCTTTTGGTGGGGATTCTAGATGCGCAGAAATTAGAGAGGCGTGGCGTACAGTCGGTATAGAGACACGCTTTAGTGACAATAATATGAACCGTTATCTTCTTAATGGAAGATATATCTCACAGGAAGAGGCTCGCCAGCACGCAATGAAAGTCACAGGTCACTACATGACGGAAAAAGATTGGAACTGGTAAACCGAATCACGTAATCACAAGCCCTTCGGCACACGTCGAGGGGCTTTTTGATTGACGAAGGAAAATTTTCTTGCTAAACTTCGTAACGAAATCGAAACTCCAACGTATAAGCTACAAAACATTTTGGAGGCTGATAACCATGGCAACACGTGAGGAAAAGCTCAAAAAAATCAACGACGAACTCGAAGCAATGAGCGACGAAGAACTTTCAATGGTCGCCGGCGGCACAAAGTCCGAAACTGAAAATGACAGTCGCTTTCTGAACAGCTTGAACGGCTCTTGCGACCGCTACGGAGCATTTAGGGTTTGCAATGAAGATAGTTGTGTTCCGGAGATTGAAAACGCGTGGGCAACAGTCGGGATAAAAGCAAAATTGAAGGTCAAGCCCGGTATCGGCTCTGAAAACGAATATTATCTTGACGGCAAAGAAATTACGCAGGAAGAGGCTCGCCAGCACGCAATGAACGTTACCGGTCACCACATGACGGAAAAAGATTGGAACTGGTAAGCTAAAAATCGTCTCGACAGCAAATAAAAATCCTTCGGCGGTATGTCGGAGGGTTTTTCGTTTGACGCTGAAAAATTTTTCTGCTAAACTGCGTAACGAAATCGAAACTCCAACGTATAAGCTGTAAAACAAATTGGAGGCTGATAATTATGGCAACACGTGAGGACAAGCTCAAAAAAATCAACGACGAACTCGAAGCTATGAGCGACGACGAACTTTCGATGGTCGCCGGCGGCACAAAGGAAGAATGTGCAAATGACAGTCGTTTTCTGAACAGTTTGAACGGCTCGTGCGACCGCTACGGAACATATAAAGTTAGTCCGTCTACTCCCGGTAGTGATGCAAGACGCGAAGAAATTAAAAATGCGTGGGCGACAGTCGGTATAGATGCATACTTATATACCGATGCGTATGGCTATTTTAACGCATATTATCTTAACGGTCGGTCAATCACGCAACAGCAAGCCCGCGAACATGCAATGAACGTCACCGGACACCACATGACCGAATCCGACTGGAACTGGTAAGTTAAAATCGTCTCGACAGCAAAAAAACCCTTCGGCGGTATGTCGGAGGGTTTTTTCATTGCGTTTGTCGACGTATCAGAAAATATTTTTGAGCACGATTGTTTGATCGCGATTCGGTCCGACGCTGACGATACCGAGCGCAATGCCCGTGACTTGAGCCATGCGCTCAAGATAGCGGCGGGCGTTAAGCGGCAAATCTTCGTAGCGGCGGATTTTGCTGATGTCAGTCTTCCAGCCCGCGAAGGTCTCGTAAACGGGCTCAACCTGCGCCAAAATTTTCAGCGACGCGGGAATTTCATTGAGCACCTTGCCGTTGACGCGATAAGCCGTGCACATTTTAATTTCGTCGAAGTCGTCCAAAATGTCCAGCCGCGTGACAGCCATATAATCGGTGCCGCTAAGTGTTCCCGCGTATTTGACGACGCAAGCATCAAGCCAACCCGTCCTGCGCGGACGACCTGTGACGGTGCCGAATTCGTGACCTGCGGTGCGGAGTTTGTCGCCGATGTCGTTGAGTTGTTCGGTCGGGAAGGGACCTTCGCCGACGCGCGTGCAATAAGCTTTGACGACGCCGACGACGGTATCAATTTTTTTCGGCGCGACGCCCGCTCCAATGCCGACGCCGCCGCTAATCGGGTGGCTGCTCGTGACGTAAGGATAAGTGCCGTAATCGATGTCGAGCATTGTAGCCTGTGCGCCCTCGAAGAGAATTTTTTTGCCCGCGTCGATTTGCTCATTGAGCAGGGTGATTGTATCGCAGACGAACGGGCGAATTCTGTCGGCGTAAGATTCGTATTCGCGGATAATTTCGTCGGCGTCAAGCGGCGCGTGATTGTAAACGTTTTGCAGGAGCGAATTTTTCACGGCAAGGACGCTGTGAACTTTTGCGGCGAAGTCTTCGCGGTCGATAAGGTCGCAGACGCGAATTCCGATTCTGTCCGCCTTGTCGATGTAGCACGGACCGATACCGCGTTTGGTCGTGCCGATTTTGTTTGAGCCGCGTTGAGTTTCGTTGAGCTCGTCGATAAGTTTGTGCCACGGCATGACGACGTGCGCACGGTTTGAAACTCGGATGCCCGACGTATCGACGCCGCGCGCTTGCATGGAGTCAATCTCCTCAAGCAGACATTGCGGGTCGACGACGACGCCGTTGCCGATAACGCAGGTCGTGCCCTTGTACAAAATACCCGACGGCAACAGCCGAAGTTTGTATTCTTCGCCGCCGACGGTGACGGTGTGACCGGCATTGCTGCCGCCCTGAAATCTGACAACCGTGTCTGCTTGTTGCGCGAGGTAGTCGACGATTTTGCCTTTACCTTCGTCGCCCCACTGCGCACCGCTGATAACGACCGTTGACATTTTGCGAATCACTCCTTTGCAGGGACTAGGGGTTAGGGATCAGGGATCAGTTGCGGCTGCGCCGCCAAAAATTTACTAGTCCCCAGTCCCCAGTCCCTATCTGTTCTCGTTGACGTATTTGCGCATGAACTTAATCGTCGCGTCGCTGATAACGTTGTCTTTCTTTTCGTAGTTGATGATTCGGAAAAGCATGCCGACGCGCTCGATAATGGGCTTGTTGCGCGTGCGGAAAGTTTCGCCGTTAATCGTGAGGTCGACGCTGTCAACGGAGCGCATACGGTACGACACGCCGAGTAAGTCTTTGCCTTCGGTGCCGTCGGGCAAAATTTCTTTGATGATGTAACGATACTCCATGTCGCCGACAGCCGTCGTCCACGTCAGTTCGCGATTAAGTGCCTGGTGCGTCAGCACGCCGATGTACTCGCGAATAATTTCATGTGTCCTGGTATTCATGATAAAACCTCCCGTTTAATTTTGTCGTCTTTGAGCTCAATCGCCGCCGCCATTTGTTCACGGTAAGCGGTGATTTTTTTTGCAAGCGCGTCGTTTTGGAGCGCAAGTATCTGCGCGGCGAAGAGTGCGGCATTTTTCGCGCCGTTGATTGCCATTGTCGCGACGGGCACGCCGCCCGGCATTTGCACGGTGCTTAGCAGTGAATCAAGACCTTTGAACGGCTCGGAGCTGATTGGCACGCCGATAACGGGTTTTGTCGTCAAGCTCGCCGTCACGCCCGCAAGGTGCGCCGCCATTCCCGCCGCCGAAATGAAAATTTCCGCGTCGGAATTTTTAACGAAGTCGTGAACTTTTTGCGGAGTCCTGTGCGCCGAAGCAACCGTAACTTCCACATCGACGCCGAAATTTTTCAGCGTATCGACCGCCGACTTCATGACGCGCCAATCGCTGTCGCTGCCCATGATAACTGCAACTTTCATGTGTGAATCAACTCCAAGTCATTTTATTCTGACCGCCGCCTGTTCGTAATCGGTGCGGGCAATATATTCAAAATCAATATCGTTTTCCTCGACGAACTCCATAAAAGCTTTGTACTCGTATTCCTGCCAGCCGGGGTAGTTAAAATATTCGTCAAAGGCAATGATCGTTCCCGCGCCGATTTGATGTTTCAGGTTGTCGAAAATGGTTTTCGTCGACGAATACAGGTCGCAGTCCACGTGAATGTACGCGCACTTTTGCGGATGAGTTTTGACGAACGGCGGCAAAGTTTCATTGAACCAGCCCTTAATCAAGCGGACATTGTCGGGAACAATCGGCTCGACGCCGCGCATGTCGAAGGAGCCTTTTGCCCAGTCGTAGCGGAAATTTTCGGGCAAACCCTCGAAGCTGTCGAAGCCGTAAATAATTTTGTCGGGCATTGCCCACGCGCTCAAAGTTATGCTCCTGCCCGCGAAGACGCCGAACTCCAGAAACAAATCGTCCGCGCCCGCATTGACCTGCGACAGCACGTAGCGCAAATATTCTTCCGCGACGACAAAGCAATCGGCGGACTTGTTTTCAAAAGCTTTGACGGTCGGCATTTTGTCGACGATGAATTGAGCCGTCTGCATTCCCGCAAGCTCGCGCAAGTAGATTCGCAACGTTTGCGTGACGGCACTTTTTCCGCCGAATAACGTCAAAAGCTCGTCGCTCATGGCAAGGTGCTGTTTGTTAAGCGCGTTGCAGAGCTCGGCGTTTTGTTCGCGCAGGGAAAGAATTTGTTCGCACAAAGTTTTATTTTGCCGCGTCAGCTCGTTGTAAAGCGTGATGTTTTCATTGCGCAGGTTATGGACTTCCTCGCGCAGTAAATTCAATTCGTCAAGCAAAGTTTTCGTCGCGTCCAAAATTTTCACCGCCGTTAAATTTGTCCGTGTTCAATGGCGCGTTGAGCCTCCGTCAAGCTCGTGAAGACCGCGCAAATTTTTTTGATGTCGTCGGTCGGCTGAACAGTATCGGGAATCATAATCGCCACGCCGCCCGAAGCCGCCGCCGCGCGTATGCCGTTGAAGCTGTCCTCGAAAATGTAGCAGTCGCTCGCGGGCAGATTGAGCCTTTCTGCGGCAAGCAGGAATATATCGGGCGCGGGCTTGCCGTGCGTGACAAGGTTGCCGCCGATTAAAACTTCGAAGTAGCCGCGCAGATTTGCACGCGTCAAATTTTCTTCAATGACGGCGACGGGTGCGGAACTTGCAACAGCCATAGCGACGCCCGCCGACTTGAAGAACGCCAAAATTTCTTCGACGCCCGCCATAAGCTCAAGCCGTTGAGTGCGCCACGTGTCGACGACTTCAAGCACGCGGGCAATGTAAGCTTTGGCGTCGATGTTCGGATAAAATTGCCTGACGATTCGTTCGGACTCCGCGCCGAGATTCGTGCCGCTTATCGCCTTTGGCAGATCGAAATTTTTTTCGACGCCGAATTGTGCGGCAACGTCGAGCCACGCCCGCTGATAAAGCTTTTCCGTGTCGAAAAGCGTGCCGTCCATATCGAAAATTGCTCCGCGTTTCATTGAGCAGACCTCCAAAATTTTTTGCGCGACGGTTAATCGCGGCGTCGACCGAAATTTTTTGCGACGGTTAATCGCGGCGTCGACAGAAATTTTCGCGACAGTCAATCGCGTCGTCGACCGAAATTTTTCGCGACAGTCAATCGCGGCGTCGACCGAAATTTTTCGCGACAGTCAATCGCGGCGTCGACCGAAATTTTTTGCGACGTTGCACGCAGGAATAATATCAGATTTTTTTTTGGACTGTCAATGCGTGAAAATTTTTTCTGCCGCGCCGCGTCGAAATTTTATCGTCGGATAGGAGGTCAGCGAATGACGGTGCTTAAATCCCGTCGTATTCGTTGTTGCCGCCTGCAGAATTCTTGCCGCGAATCAGCACGACAGATTTTTGAACAACTGCGCGGTCGTCTTCGTGAAGTAAGCGGGAAGTTGCGGCATGAAAAAATTTTTTGCGACGGTGCTTGCGATAATTTTTATTGTCGTTGCCGACGTTTCGGCTGAACAGCTCAAGGCGCAGATCGAGAAATTTTGTCGGCGAGGAAATTTTACGTTGAATGCGACGACAAGAACGTCAAGCGAATCATTGCGCATGGCACGCTTTAAATTCCGCCGAAGGTTAGGCGACGATTTATCAATCGCTGTCTCTGCCGAATGAGTTGGCGGTTTTTAATTGGCACCTTTTGTCACCGGCACGAAAAAAATTATCGGCAGCAATGATTTTCTCCGCGAGATTGTCAGCGACGGCGACGACCGCTGCGAGGAAGTCGATTACGCGGATTTTTTCCGGTTTCGACTGCTCAAAGGCGGCGATAATTGAATTTTCACGCGCTACCCCGCTAAAGTCGGCGGCGTGGAATATTTCGGAGACAGCATGAAAAGTTTCGCGCAACGCAGATACAAATTCGCGACGGACGGAGTGCTTGACGACGGCTTGACTTACGAAGACTTCAGCGCACGCGACGGCGAAATTGTCAGCGCGATTCGTTGCCACTTCGACGGCGACGAGCTCAAGAAAATTGCCTTTGCCGCTTACAGTCGCGAAAACTCTCATATACACGCCGGCAAGTGTATCGTGAAAATTTTGGCGTTCACGGATTCGCCCGACAAAAATCTTTTAAGCTTGCCTGCGGGACTTACCGACACGACCAAGCGTTGAGGTGGCGTCATGAAAAAAATTTTTTGTATTGGTTACCGCGCTGTTGATGATGATGTCTTCGGCAAGCCTCACTTGTATCCTGATGAAATTCACGGACGATACGCGCTTCAACCCGCTTTTCGAGGGCGTGGGCTTCGACGAGAGTAAGGCGCAGTCAATCGCCGCCGCGCAGGTCGGACAGATAACCACGCCCGAAATTACTTCGACAATCGGTCAAGCTCACGACGCGGAATATCTGATTCAAGGCACGATTATAAATCTCGGCACGGGTGCTTGGTGGAGCGACGATTACGCAGCTCAATCAACGGCGACTCAATCAACGGCAACTCAATCAACGGCAACTCAATCAACGGCAACACGTACAATTTGCTTTTCAACGCCGACACCTGCTACGGAAATTTAATCGGCAACCAAATAATCTTGAACGGCACAAATTTATTGTTCGGCATCGAGGGCGACGCCCCGACTTACATCGGCGAAATTGTCGACGCGGCGGGCAACGCCTTGAACGTCAACGGCGTCGGTTACAGCGATTCGTCGCCCGCCTTCGCGGGACATGTTCGCGGCGGCAAATTGCAACGTTTCGACAAAAATAATCTCATGCACATTTACGGCGTTTACTCACACACGCACGTAAACGGCATGGACAAGACATTTTCAACGGGCAAACGTTACTTGATTCGGTCGACAACGGGACGTTCTGAAAAAATTTTTCGTCGCGCTGATTGTCGCCTTGAGTCTTTGCACGTCCGCCGCCGCTCAAATCCAATATCGCGATAATGGACTTGAGCACTCACGAAGGCGCAGTTCCCTTCAACATCAACATTTTCAACGCGGGCAAGGCGGCAAACGAATATCGGATTCAACATCTCGTGCAATACGGCAAGTTCAACGTCCCGAACAGAATTTTGATCGAGGATAAAATTCGTGCGTCGAACTTGAACACGACGGGAATTATCGACCCCGACACGGCGAAAAAAATCGGCGAATTGCTCGGCGCGGATTATTCGGTTTACGGCAATGTCAACGACGTGACTTTGAGCGAAACCGGCACGAATACCGGCGGCGTCGGCTTGGAAATTTCAACCGTAACCGTCAAATCGCACATTACGAAAGTCACGCAAGACAGCGTCCACAACGCCCTGCAAAAGGCGGCGTTTCAAACGGTCGACATCTTGATTAAGCGGCTTTACGACATCGGCAAATAAATTTTTCTCGGGCAGTCGTCGGAGGCTGTCCGCTAATTTTTTTCGGGAGGCTTCGTCATGAGGTGGAGAAATTTTTTCGCCGCGACTGCCGCGTCCACAACGCCCTGCAAAAGGCGGCGTTTCAAACGGTCGACATCTTGATTAAGCGGCTTTACGACATCGGCAAATAATCGTGCGCGGCGGGTTATGGCGCAACATCGGCGGCAACAAATTCAAATTGCTTGATACGGGCTTGAGTCGTTCGCGTGACGAGCCGGACTGCAAGATTTCGACACGGACAAAATTATCGGCGAGTTTCATGCGGCGGGTAATTCGTTGCGCGTGCAGTTGGTCGGCTTGACGAGCATAACGCTTGATATTTCCGTGAGGTGACGACATGAAAAAATTTTTTGTACTGACGGTGCTGTTGAGCCTGTGCATTATGACCACGCTCAACGGCGGCACACAACTCAAGCTCAAGACGGGCTTGACGCGCGAAAAAATTTTTCTGCCGCGCCCGCCGTGCGATATTTGCAATTCAGAAAATTTATGCTATGATTGGCGCGGAAATTTTTTTCAGCGGGTATTTAGGCAGGAGGGATTCGGTTATGTTGAAAAGTATCGCAGTAATGACATCGGGCGGCGACAGCCCCGGCATGAACGCGGCGGTTCGCGCAGTCACGCGCACGGCACTCCATCAAGGCGTTAAAGTCTGGGGAATTCGCGGCGGCTATCACGGCATGCTTGACGAAGACATTTTCGAGATGCAATCCAAGGACGTCAGCGACATCATTCAGCGCGGCGGCACATTTTTGGGCACGGCTCGTTGCAAACGCTTCGCCACGCCCGAAGGTCGCATGCTCGGCTATAAAAATCTGGTTGACCGCGGCATTCAAGGTCTGGTTGTCGTCGGCGGCGACGGCTCACTGCGCGGCGCGTCAATCTTGAGTCAGGAAACGGGTATCCCGATTGTCGGACTGCCCGGCACAATCGACAACGACGTTTGGGGCTCCGAATACACAATCGGTTGCGACACCGCTGCCAATACAATCATCGACGCAATAAACAAACTGCGCGACACAGCCTCGGCTCACCGCAGGACAATCGTCCTTGAAGTCATGGGGCGCAATTCGGGCTGGCTCGCAATGGTTTCGGGCATTTCAGGCGGCGCGGAATATATCCTCGTTCCCGAAGAAGAATACGACCTCGACGAAATGTGCGAAGAAATGAAAACCGCCTACGAAGCCGGCAAACGCTATATCCTCGTCGTCGTCGCTGAAGGCGCGGGCAAAGGTCACGAAATCGGCAAAATCATCGCCGAAAAAACCGGACTCGACACGCGCGTTTCCAAACTCGGTCACATTCAACGCGGCGGCTCGCCTTCCGTCATCGACCGCGTCAACGCAAGCCGTCTCGGTGAACACGCGGCACTTGCAATCATTTCGGGCTTGTCGGATATCGTTTTCGGATTCAATCGCGGGCACGTCGTATCAATTAATCTACACGACGCCGTGAACAACAAGAAACGTCTCAATCCCGAATTCATGCGTCTGGCACGGGTGCTCGCCTAAGGAGGTCACAACATGAAAATCGCTATGGCTAACGACCACGCCGGCACCGCGCTTAAAAATCAAATCAAAGCCTACCTTGAATCGCAAGGTCACGAGGTCAAAGACTTCGGCACCTACGACGAGGAAGGTTGCGACCTGTCGGACTTCGTTTATCCCGCCGCACTTGCCGTTGCCAAAGGCGAATGTGAGCGCGGAATTTTCGTCGACGGCGTCGGTTACGGCAGCGCACTCATCGCCAACAAAATTTACGGCATTTACGCGGCTGTTTGCCAAGATCCCTTCTGCGCGCAACTTTCACGCGAACACACCGACTCCAACGTCCTTTGCATCGGCGGAAAAATTATCGGCTCTGCAATCGCAATGGAAATCGTCAAAACGTGGATGGCGACCGAACCTTTGACGGCGGAAAAATATCGTCGTCGCGTTCAAAAAGTCGCCGACATCAACAACAAACACTGCGTCCCCGTCAAATAAATCAATCGACATAAAAATTTCGCCCGTCAATCATCGGCGGGCATTTTTTATTGCGGCGGCGGCAGTTTGAAATTTTGTCGCGGCGTTCAACGTCGGGCAGGATTTACGGGCGTCGCGGCGAAAATTTGTTGCAAATGCCACGGCGGATTTTTTCGCGGCGTGTTAAAATTTTTTCGGAACTCATTCATTGCGAATCACTCATCAAATTTTGAGGAGGGGCGAACATTGGAAACTAGGGAGAGCTTATGGGAGGCATATCTCAAGCGCGGCTTCAGTCGTCGGAGCTTCTTGAAAGGCTGCGTCGCGCTGACATCGCTTATGGGCTTGAGCACGGATATGTTCTCGAAAGTCGTGGAGGCGGCGGAAACTAAACCGCTTCCCGTCGTAATCTGGATTCACGGGCACGAGTGCACGGGTTGCGACGAATCGTTTATCCGTTCGGGCGCACCGCTTGCTTCGGACGTGGTGTTGTCGTCAATCGCGCTTGAATACGACCACCTTTTAAGCGCGGCTTGCGGAGCACCGTTTGAGGCGCATCTCGACGAAACAATCGCCAAATACAACGGGCAATACATTCTTGCCGTCGAAGGTGCCATTGCCACGAAAGACAGCGGCGTCTATTGCATGTCGGGCGGGCACACGTTCACTCACCTGCTCGAAAAGGCGGCTAAGGGCGCGGCGGCGATTATCGCTTACGGCAGTTGCTCGGCTTACGGCGGCATTCAGGCGGCTAAACCGAATCCGACGGGCTCGGCGGGCATTGAACGTTTCGTCGGCGGCAAACCGGTCGTCAAAGTCCCCGGCTGTCCGCCGATTCCCGAAGTCATGACGGGCGTCGTTATGCACGTCGCGTTGTTCGGAACAATTCCGCCCGTTGACGGCGACGGTCGCCCGAAACAATTCTACGGCAACAGAATTCACGACACGTGCTATCGCCGACCGTTCTTTGATGCGGGCATGTTCGCGGAAACTTTCGACGACGCCGGCGCGAAGGCAGGTTGGTGCCTTTACAAGCTGGGCTGTCGCGGACCGGAAACTTACAACTCCTGCGGCAACCTTCGCTGGTGGCAGGGCATGAGCTATCCGATTCAATCGGGTGCTCCGTGTATCGGTTGCTCGAACTCGAATTTCTGGGACGAAGACCCGTTCACCGCTCGGCTGCCGCAATACGGCAAACTCGGCGACGCTGACAAAATCGGCGTCGGACTCGGCGTGTTGACTGCGGCGGGCGTCGTCGGTCATGCCGTGGCAAGTATCGTCCAGCGCAATCAGCGCGACAATTTGATTGACGAACATCACGAATAACGAGGTGAATTTTTATGCAACACGTTGTAGTAGACCCTATCACGCGGATTGAAGGGCACTTGCGCGTTGAAGTCACTGTCGACGAAACGAACGGCACCGTTACCGACGCAATATCAAGCGGCACGGCGTGGCGCGGACTTGAACTGATTTTGCGCGACCGTGACCCCCGCGACGCTTGGGCGTATATTCAGCGCATTTGCGGCGTCTGCACCACGGCTCACGCGCTCGCCTCCGTCCGCGCAGTTGAAGACGCACTCGGCATTTCAATCCCGAACAACGCGAATTATATCCGCAACATCATGGCGGCGACGTTGACCGTGCAAGACCATATCATACATTTTTATCATCTGCACGCGCTCGATTGGGTAAGCCCCGTCGAAGCACTTGCCGCCGACCCCGCGAAAACCGCCGAACTGCAAGTTGCCGTGCTCAACGCTTACAGGCTCGACCTCAAGGTTCCGAATGAAGTTGCGACCGAAGCCTTCCCGCACGACTTCCCCGCCGCCACGCCGCAATATTTCGCGGGCATTAAAGCTCGTGTGCAAGCCATTGTCGAAAGCGGGCAACTCGGTATCTTCGCCGCGCAATGGTGGGATCATCCCGACTACAAACTGTTGCCGCCCGAAGTCCATTTGATGGCGGTTGCTCACTATCTGGAAATGCTCGACAAGCAACGCGAAATTATCACTCCGCACGTCATCTTCGGCGGCAAAAATCCGCACCCGCACTACGCAGTCGGCGGAATGCCCTGTTCCATATCGATGACCGACGGCAACGCACCGATTAACACCGCACGCCTTGCAATCGTCGACCGCGCAATTAATATGGCTCGCGACCTCGTCAACAACTACTACCTGCCCGACCTCGTCGCTATCGGCGTCATTTACGCAAAGGCGGGACGCGTCGACGGCGGCGGACTGTCCAAAACCCGCGTGCTCGGATTCGGCGATTATCCGCTGACGGGCTACAAAGGCACATCAAACGGCGGCGGCTACTTCGACAATCTGCTTGTCCGCTCAAACGGCGTCGTCGAAGATTTCGGCATGGGCGTCGACAAGGCTCGGTTTACGCCCGTCACTGCCGACGACCTTAAAGCTCCCGACACCTTCGCAGAGGGCGTCGAACATGCGTGGTACGAATATCCGACAGGCGGCGCGAAAGACTTGCACCCGTGGGAAGGCGTCACCAAAGATAAATACACCGGTCCGAAAACCGGTACGCCGACAATGTGGGAGACGCTCAACGAGGCGGGCAAATATTCATGGCTCAAAACGCCCAAGTGGAAGGGCAAACTTTGCGAAGTCGGTCCGCTGGCGCATTACATCATCATTTACACGAAAGCCGCGAAAGGTTTGCTCCCCGACCCGACTTGGGCTGAACAAATGATGCTCAAGCAGATTGAGGCTGTCTCGACGGTGCTGGGTGTCAGCGCGGAAATTTGGATGCCGACGATGCTCGGACGCACTGCCTGCCGTTGCCTCGACGCACAGCTTGCCGCAGAGATTAACAAATTTTTCTTCGACAAACTCATCGCCAACATCAAAATGGGCGACACCGCCACAATGAACAACGAAAAATGGTTCCCCGAAACGTGGGCGCGCGAATGTCACGGCGTCGGCTTGTACGAGGCTCCGCGCGGCGCATTGAGCCATTGGGTTTGCATTAAGGACGGCAAAGTCGACAACTATCAGTGCATTGTTCCGACGACGTGGAATGCTTGTCCGCGCGACGATCAAGCCGGTCACGGTGCTTACGAACTCGCAATGATGACGACGCATGTTGCCGTGCCCGACAAGCCGCTTGAAATCGCGAAGGTTATCCGCTCCTTCGACCCGTGCATGGCTTGCGCGACGCACATGTTCAACGCCAACGGTGAGGAAATCAACATCATTTCGACCGACCCTTACGGGAGGTGAACGGCAATGGCAAGTAAATCAGTCAAAGACGTTCAACGCAAGGAGTATTACATTTTCAGCCCGTTCCTGCGAATTTTCCACTGGATAATGGCGTCGCAGATTGTAATTCTCTTCGCGACGGGACTGCTCATTACAAAGCCGATGAACGTCGCGATAACCGAGCCCGTCTTTTCGATAACGTCAATGGATTTGGTGCGCGACATCCACTTTACCAGCGCGTTCATACTGTGTGCGTCGCTGATTCTGCGCATGTACGGCTTCATCATCAACAAGGGCGACCGCCTGTTCCCGCGTGTCTGGGAAGGTCATTTCTACGAAGAGACCGTCGACGTCGCGCTGCATTACATGCTGATAAGACCGCATCACGCGTCGTTCCTGCGCAATCCGTTGGCACGCGGCTCATACGCGGCACTGTATCTGTTGCTCGCGATTGAGATTCTGACGGGCTTCGCAATGTACTTCATGACAAATCCGTCGTCGACGGGCGGAATGCTTTTCGGCTGGGTCAACGTGCTTGTCGGCTCGGAAATGATGGCGCATTACATCCACCATTACGTTGCGTGGTTTATAATTCTGTTCGCAATCGGACATTTGTACATGGTCATTCGCGCCGAATTCATGGAAGGCGAAAGCGAAATTTCCAGCATGTTCAGCGGCAAAAAAATTCTTGCGCACACGCCGAAAGATGCAAACGAACTCGATTAAACATATCCGATAAAAAAATTTTTCCCCGCCACGTGACGGGGAATTTTTTTTGGAGGCGAATTGCTTTGGACGTTAAAAAAATTTTGTGCGGCGACGAATACAACTTCCTGCGCGACGACGTGCGGCTCGGAAAAAATATCGCGTACTTGACGGTGGCGGGCTCCATTGCTTACGGCACGAATAACGCCGACTCCGACGTCGACCTGCGCGGCTTCGCGATTGAGCCGATTGATTCGTTGCTGACGGACACGGCTTTTGAGCAGGTCGCGGACGACAAAACCGACACGGTCATTTACGGACTGCGAAAATTTTTCAAGCTCTGCGCCGACTGCAACCCGAACGTTTTGGATTTGCTCGGCACGAAAGACGAACATATCCTGCACATGAGCGACGCGGGGCGCAAAGTTCGCGACAACGCCGAAATCTTCCTGTCGAAACGGGCGTACAAAAGTTTCGTCGGTTACGCGACGGCTCAACTGCGGCGACTGCAAAACGCTTTGGCTCACGACAGTTATCCGCAACACGAAAAAAATTTGCACGTGCTCAAGTCGATTCGCTCAATGATGACGGCTTGTCGGCGGGAATACGGCTTGCAAAATTCCGCGATTGATTTCGACTTGTCGGGCGACGAAATTTTTGTGACGATCTCCGCCGAAAAAATCCCGCTCGAAAAATTTTTGGCAATGAATTCCGACTTGCAAACCATGTTGCGAAATTACGCGAAACTCAATAACCGCAACCGCAAAAAAGACGACAATCACCTGCACAAGCACGCGATGCACCTGATTCGGCTGTATCTGACGGGCATTGACATTTTGGCGGGGCGCGGAATCGTGACGTATCGCGAAGACGATTTGCCGCTGCTGAAAAAAATTCGGGCGGGCGAAATTCCGTTCGATGATGTCTTCAAGTTGGCGGACGAATGCGGCGAAAAAATTTCGGCGGCGTACAAAAGCTCCACGTTGCCCGACACGCCCGACGTCGCAAAAATTCACAGGCTCCTGCTCGAAATTTACCGTCAACACGCGGTGCAAGCTTGACAAAAAAATTTCTCCCCGCCGCTTACGTGAGTGACGGGGAGTTTTTTTATGTCTCGACGATTCGGAAGGTGTCGCCGAATTTTTCAATGCGCCGTTCGCGGAAAAGATGTCCGACAGCACGCTTGAACGCCGCCTTGCTAAGCTTGAGCGCGGCAAAAATTTTTTCGGGCGGACTTTTGTCGGTTAGCGGCAGTAAGCCGTCGTTCGACTGCATGAGCTTGAAAATCCGTTCCGCGTCGCCGTCAAGGGCAGTTTCTTTGATTTCGCGCAGTGAGCCGTTGAGCCGCCCGTCGCCACGCAGGAAGGTTATTCGCACGTCGACGACCTCGCCGACACGCAACGCACGCGGAATTTCTTTCTGCGGGATAAAAATTATGTACCGCTCGTTGCTGAAGACGAACGCGCCTTTCTCAATGATGTTGAATATCGCGCCCGTGAGCATGTCGCCGATTTTGACGCCGTCAGCAGGTTTCGACGCGCGGCGAATTTCGTCCGAAACGTTCATTGACACGGCAAGGCGTCCGGATTTGTCGCGGTAAAGTTTCGCCCAAACGACTTCGCCGACACGCGGACGCCCGCGCATTTCAGCGAACGGCATAAAAATTCCGCGCTCGGCACCCGCGTCGACAAAGGCACCGTCAGCCGTCACGTTGATGACTTTGAGCCGTGCGATTTGACCTTCGCGCATACGCGGCACCCGCATACTTGCCGTCAGCCGCCGTTTCGGGTCCAGGTACAGGAAAACTTTCACGACGTCGCCGATTGAAACGTCCGCAGTCTGTTGCGCCTTGTGCAGTAAAATGTCGTCGGAAGTGTTGCCCGTGCCCGCGTCAAGGAATGCGCCCATATCGCTCACGCGCACGACTTTAAGTTCGGCAACCGTCATCGGCTTCAGTGGAAAATCAGTCTTCATAAAGTTTAATTTTCGCCTCGCTCCAGAGTTGCTCCAGCGCGTAATATTGGCGGCTCTCCTCACGGAAAATGTGCGCAACAACGTCGCCGTAATCAAGCAGAATCCATTCGCCCTCGTGATAACCTTCGCGGTGCGTGGCGTGAATGTCGTCCTTGTCGAGTTCCTCTTGAATGTTGTCGGCGATTGCGCGAACTTGCGTTGCCGTCTGCGCCGAACACACGACAAAATAATCCGTCGAAAACATGACGCCGCGCATGTCCATCGTAATAACTTCGCTCGCCTTCTTGTCGGAAGCGGCTTTGCAAATCCTCTTCGCCAAATCGGATGTCTTCAAGTTACGTCCCTCCAAAAAATTTATTCGTCGGCTACTTCGCCGATTGGTTCACTGTCGGCGTCGCCCGCCTCCGATTGTTGCACAATGTCTTGCAACGGGAAAAGTTCGCTGATTCGCGCCTCAAGCTCCGCAGTGTTCGGCACCCATGCTCCGTCGACGTTCTCCGAGCCCGGCAACATAAGCGTCGTCGGCGGGTCGGAACTCATTTTGCGCAGGACGTTCGCCAAGTGCGCCGAGTCGAAAATTTCTGCGCTGGTCTCCATCTTGTTGCGGAAAAGGTCGGCAATCGCGGGCAACTTAGGTATCGTGTCGAGCTGCAAAACTTTCGTGTACAGTGCCTTGATGAATTTCTGCTGACGTTGCACGCGTCCGACGTCGCCGAGTTTTTCGCCGCGATAACGCAAATATTTCTGAACGTCTTCGCCCGACAGGTGCTGATAGCCTTGCCCGATGTGAATCGACAAGCCCGACGTTTCGTCGTCGTAGTCCATGTTTTCTTCGACGTAAATATCAAGCCCGCCCAAAACGTCAATCAGCTCCGCGAACGTCGACATGTCAATCACAATGTACTGATGAATCGAAATGCCCAGCAGTCGCGAAATTTCGCGGACAAGCGTCGGTGCGCCGCCGAAGTGATAAAGCTTGCCGAGCCGTCCCGAATTACTGCGCGACGTTATCCACGTGTCGCGGGGAATGGAAATTATTCGGCTCTTGCCCGTCTCGTTGGAAAAACTCAACAGCAAAATCGTGTCGGCTTCGGGACGTTCATTGTCGTCCACGCCCAAAATCAAGATGTTCGTGTAGCCGTCGAATTTCGGATCGGTCGGACCCATACGCGCAGTCCTTCGGTCGTTGTAGCCCTGATACAAGTCCGCGAACTCATTATAGACGCGACTGCCCGCGTTGTACACCGTGAATCCGACAAACAGAATCGCGGAACCGATTAAGCCAAAAATCACCAACACGAAAACCAGGCGGAAGAATTTAATCCTGCGCCTGCGTCTCATGGATTTGCGTTTCTTATTGATGTTGTCTTGAGTCGTATTAGCCATAACGGTTCCGCTTTCCAATCATCTGTTGAGCAATAGAAAATTTCTGGCGGCGACGGTGTCGGGGTGCACGAGCGAATTTTTTTGCACGACGAAAATTATCGACTCGCTTAGTGCCGTCAACAAAATTTCGTCGAGCGTCGCGCTCAAGGCAAGGTCGCGCAACTTTTCGACGCCGGGATAATTTCTGTGCGGCTCAATCATGTCCGCGAAGTAAATAATTTTGTCGAGCGTCGTCATATCCGCCGCGCCGACAGTGTGCCGCCATATCGCCTGCGAAATTTCCGCGTCGTCCACGCCGTAAACTTCTCGAATCATCTTCGCGCCGATATACGCGTGCAAAAGCAGGGGCATCGCCCGCTCCACGGGGTCAATCGCAATGCCGCGAATTTCAGCCTGCGCGGGGAGTTCGTCGTTTTCAAATTGGCGCGCGCAATCGTGCAACAGTCCCGCGACATAAGCTTTTGTCTCGTCCGCGCCGAAACGTTTGGCAAGCTTGACGGCAGTATTCGCCACGCCGACCGAATGCACGAATCTGCCGCGCTTGAGCCGCCGTTGAAGTTCGCGTGCCATTTCGTTTATGTTCATGATATGTTCACTCCGTAAGCCGTCAGTAAGTCTTCGCGCCGCTTGAGTTGCGCCAAAAAATCCGTGAGCGTGTCGCCGTAATAATCGCCCGCCGCGTTGAAGGTCAGCCCTGCATTGACGGAACGCTTTGCATACTCCAGAAACGTTCGGAAGTCGTCGTCGCCGTAGCCGCTGAAGTCGTCGCCGAAAAATTTCTTGAGCTGCGGACTGATTATGAAGCAGTACGGACCGTTTTGCGTGTCGAAGGTCGACAGCGATGAATCAACGTAATTTGCGTTCGACGTGTGCACTTGGTCAATCTGCGGCTGATAGGCGGTGAATCGATTGGCGGCGCGGGGAATCAAGATGACTTCGGCACCGTCGCGCAGGAAGATTGAATTGTGCGAACATGATCCGAGCGTCGACGCGAAACTTTCCGCGTTAATCAGCACGTTAAGCTGTTCGTCAGTCGTCAGCTTTTCGGGCGAAAAAATTTCGTAGCCCTTGCCGCGAAAATATTGCGCAAGCCGTTCTTCGCCGACCTGTAACCTGCCGTAAAGGTAATAAACTTTTTTGGCGGAGGGCGTCCGATTTTTGAGCGCGAAATTTCTCACGCGGTCGACAGTCTCGCGGTAAGCGTCGGTGAATCGCTCCTGCCCGTCGGTGCCGTCCATGAAAAACGATTCGTCGGGCACGATGATGTTTTCAAACTGCGTTGGCCGGTCAATCGGCGTAAGCTTGTCGACAGCGACGCCCGCAAGCTCCATAAGCCGCTGAAAATTTTTATTGGAGTCGACGTAATATTTGAGTTCGCAGGGCACGTAAGCAAGTGTACAGTCGCCGAAAAATTTGCGGAAGGCGGCATTGCTCAACGCCCAAAAATATCGCAAACCCTCGGTGATGAAATGTCCCCAAATCGGATAGAACAGCCCGCAGTAAATGACGGTCGACGGATTGTACGCAACGTCACATTGCGGCGTGTAAACGGTCTCCGCGCCGAATTTGCCGACGCTGCTTTTGATGAATTTGCCGTTGCCGTCGACGACGCCGCCGAATTCCCAAACGCGTCTGTCGCCTTTGCTGATGTTGACGTAAGGGACAATCATGCCGCGTTCAATGATTCGCAAGCCCAAATTTTTGTAGACGAAATAATTTTTGTAGAAGGTACTGCGGGCGGCGTCGCGATTGTACAGATAATCAATATTGGTCATGAGTTGTGTCCTTTGTCCTCCGCCGAATGAACAGCCGCTTGTAAATATCCTTGCCGTCAATCTTCGCGCCCCACGGTGTGCCGAACTTGTGACAGCCGCAGTCGCCGTAAACATACGTGCAGCCGAGAATTTCAAATTGCGCGGGATTGTATTTGTCGAGGAAAGTTATCGGGACGCCCATAACTCCGAAATAGTCGCAGGGTATGTCGACGGTCTTGCTGACTTCGATAGCGTCGTAGTTGTCGTAGTGCGGATAACGTTCGGGCTCCTGTTCGTAGCGGCGCACCAGCAAAATATCTTCGTGCCGCT